>QCVQ01000001.1 GCA_003210315.1 Synechococcus sp. AG-686-F08
TGAGAGAACGCCAGAGGTGGAGTTGTGTTGGTTGTTCCGTAAGGCCCGAGAGCAGTTTCGCCTTCGTGGAACGGCAAAACTGATCTCTCCCTTAGCGGATTCTGTGGCGTTGAACGAACATTGGAAGCGACTCACACCCTCTGGGCGTTCGGTCTGGGCGTGGCCTTCTCCTGGTGATCCATTTGATCCTCAAGGGTCATGGCCCCAGGAGATGTCGGATGATTCAGGCGTGCCAGAGCATTTGCGCTTGCTTCGGATTTCGTTGCACCATGTGGAGCAGCTCGATCTCAAGCCACACCCACATATGCGTCGGATGTGGACCTCTGCCACTCAATGGCAAGAACAAAGGCTCAATCCTTGAGTCTCCAGAGCGCGAGTCCGCCACCCCGTCCACGGGCCGCCATCCAGCCATCAGGGTTGCGTTCGATCAGGGCAAAAAATGGAGTGCGCTTTTCGTTTGGTGTGGGTAATGCTTTGTTGAGTAAGGCAATGCCACCAATTCGTAGGCTGAGTGAGTCGAAGTGAAAGGTCAGCAATGGGCGCTTCCCTTTCAACAAACCAGGCCCTTGAAATTTGAGTTCTAGAGGCCCCAAGTTGACGGCATTAGTAAGACGCAAATCTCTGCTCTTGTCCTCTAACTCTGCTTCGATCTCTAGGCGGGCATTCAAGCTTCTCAGCATCCAGCTGCTGAATGGATTGGCCTTCTCGTCTCCCTTCGACCAGACCGTTTGCAGATGCCAGCATCCCAGGAGATCACTGCTTTTGAGGCCAGTTCCTGTCAGGCGGACAGCCTTTTCCCTTGTGTTCAGAATGGTGAAATTCATAGGAGCGGCCATGGGATAAAGGATCGTCGCATTGCAAGTAAAAAGAATCTAAAGATATGCCAGCTTTTGTGTTGAGTTAGACAATTTTTATAAGGTTTTCAGGAGATGTTCTTTCCACAGTAAATGGAATTCTTGGATGGGCGAATGTTGCTATCGGAATGATTCATCAAAAATGGTAATCCTCAAATGCATTGGTGAGAATCAATTTTTTTATGAAAAGGTTTTAATGCCATCTGAGTTGTACTTTTTCGAGGCGCCCGATGAGGCTCGTCTTGAAATTTGGCTGCTTAATGGCGGTGAGCCAATGCTGCACACCACCGCCGAGGCTAGGGATTATGCCCTCTTGACCCACCGCAAGCTCGGTGATCCTTGATCATGCATCAATCTGAATGTGGGCTATGGCCGATTTGCTCGCTGATTCTGTTGCCCTGAGTTGGGACCAACTGGAAGCTTTGGCTCCAGACCCTGCTGAGCGCTGTGAAGGCCCAGCTAATGCCCAAGCCGCATTGCGGTTGTTTGGACAATCTGAATCTCAGGTGCGGGTCACGTTGTTTCGTGATCATCATGCTTGGTGCCCGTATTGCCAGAAAGTATGGCTGTGGCTGGAGTTTCGACGAGTTCCTTATCGGATTCAAAAAGTCACCATGCGTTGTTATGGGCCGAAAGAGCCCTGGTTTACCGCCAAGGTGCCGTCAGGGATGCTTCCTGCCCTTGAGTTGGATGGACGCCTTCTTACAGAGAGTGATCGCATCCTCGAGGCGTTGGAGCATGCCTTTGGTGCTTTGGGTGCAGGGATGCACGACAAACGTGTGCTCCGGTTGCGCAATCTCGAGCGTCTTTTGTTTCGCGCTTGGTGCATTTGGCTTTGCACCCCCAGGCTGAACAATCGGCAGGAGGTTCAAGCGCGAGAACAGTTTCAGACGGTGGCGCGTCAAATGGAGGCGGCTCTTTCAGCGGGAGGTGGCCATTGGCTTGATCCTGATCATCCCGGTGGAGCGCATCCAGGAACGGCAGATCTGGTGTTCGTTCCTTACGTGGAGCGGATGAATGCATCGTTGGCCTATTTCAAGGGCTTTGCACTTCGTCAAGAGCATCCAGGTATCGATCGATGGTTCAACGCTTTGGAGCAGCTAGCGACCTATCGCGGTACCCAAAGTGATGTCCATACGCATTCCCACGATTTGCCACCACAAATGGGTGGATGTTGGAGCAATGGAAGTCCAGAACAGCGAGAGATGGCGCGTGCGGTGGATCAAGGTGCTGGCCTCGCTGAACTCGAAACGGGTTGGTCTGCCGAGATCACTGACGATGGTGTGACGTTTTCTGAAAGGGCACTCGAAAGAGTGGTGCGCCATCGTTCGGCTCTGATAGCTCGCAATCCTCTCGGTGCTGCATTTGATCAGCCCCTGCGTGCTGCATTGACCTGTTTGATGTCTGGAGATCCTTGCCAGCCAAATGCCGATACTGCAAGCGGTCTGCGTTATCTAAGGGATCGAATTTCGGTACCAAGAGACATGCCTTTGCAGAGTGCTCGGTTGTTGAGGAAGGTCCTTGAGGCCACAGCAGCTCTGGATAGTGAGGCCCAGCCAACCCCACCGCCTTTTGAGCATCGTTTCGATCAAGACCCAAGGCCATTTTTGAACCCGTGAGGGTTTGCTTTGCATTCAGCGATCGCGATCCGGCAGGCTGGCAAGTCATCTGAGATCACCATGTCGAGCGATCAAGAGGCCCAAGGGGGCTCTGGCTTTGGAACCGGTAATGCTGGTGGGAGCAAGCGAAATCGAAGTAGCAAGCGCAAACCTGGTCACTCCAACCATGGTCGTGAGCGTCAGCCCTTAGGTAGGGATCCTGATTTTGACGCGATTTGCGCAAGGCAGACCCTGGGATTGGCTCTCTCCGGTCGGTTAACGCAACAGGCCGTGAAGAGGGTGCACAAAGCTTTGGCTGTGCAGCATCACCCTGACAAAGGTGGTGATCCAGAGATGATGACTCGACTAAACAATGCTCGCGACCTTTTGCTCCAACCTGAGATGTCAGACATCGTCGCGTCGTGACCCAAGGATTTCTGGCAAGCGTGATGCCTAAATGTTGAGCCTGTGCGTTGGTTCAATTGATCACTACTAGCGATTGACTGACTGCCAAAACGAAGCTCTTTGGCTAAAAAGAATGAGGTGATCAACCGCGTGATGGAAAAGGGAACGGCAATCCGTGGAAACTTTTTTCATTTACTGAAAGACCCTTGGCCTCTGATCGAGAAGGAGAGCGATTCTGCGCAATTTATAAAAGATGGATTGCTTCTTATTAATGACGGAATCATTAGCGGTTTTGGCACTTACGAAGAACTCTCAAGCCGCCTTGACAACTATGATGTTATTCACAAACCTGATCATCTTTTAGTCCCAGGATTTATAGACGGACATATTCACTTCCCCCAAGTAAGGGTCATGGGGGCATACGGCAACCAGTTACTTGATTGGTTGCAAAATTCGATTTTTCCAGAAGAACTGAAATATCGAGATCGTGATTATGCAACCACTGCCGCACATCATTTTTTTAGGGCACTCCTTGGAGCTGGAACAACGACCTGTCAGGCCTTTACGACATCGTCACCAGTATCAACTGAGGTTTTCTTCGATGAGGCAATTGCTCGTGGAATGAGGGTGATTGCAGGACTGACTGGAATTGATAAATTTGCCCCCGATGATTACTGTATAAGTCCTCATGAGTTTTACGAAGAGAGCAAGAAATTAATTGAGAAATATCATGGCTTAGATCGTTGTCTCTATGCGATTACTCCACGCTTTGCAGTTGGTTGCTCAGAGGAAATGATGCAAGCTTGTTGTCAATTAAAAAAAGAGTATCCAGATTGTTGGGTTAACACTCACATATCTGAAAATCCATCTGAAATTAGGCAGGCCAAGGAAGAGTTCCCTGATTGCTTCGATTACACAGAAGTGCATGAGAAGCATGGTCTTTTAGGACCCAAATTTACAGCTGGTCATGGTGTATGGCTGTCGAATGATGAATTCCGCCGTTTTTCACATGCAGGTGCTGCAGTCTGTTTCTGCCCTCTCTCTAATCTTTTTCTTGGTAGTGGTTTATTCAGATTAGGGAAAGCCATGGACCCTGATCAGCCTGTCCGTGTTTGTTTGGGAACTGATATGGGAGCAGGGAATTCATTCAGCATGATCCGCGTTATGGAGGAAGCCTATAAGGTTGGTTTATGTAATAATACTATGTTGGATGGTAGTGTTAACCCAAGAGAGCAGGATCTTGGTGAAAGTGAGCGTAATAAATTAAGTCCCTATCGTGCTTTTTACCTCGCAACACTTGGTGGTGCAAAAGCGATTTATCTTGATCATCTAATCGGTAATTTTGTCCCTGGTAAAGAAGCTGATTTTGTTTCTCTTGACTTGCAGGCTGGTCAACATGCACTTGCATGGCATCAGCAACTTACTTGTCTTGATGGCGTACCGTCTGCGATCGATGAAGCTGTGGAGCTGTTGTTTGGCGTTTTAGCTTGTGGGGATGATCGGAGTGTGTCTGAAACCTGGATTGCCGGTAAATGTCGCTATCAAAGTAATGATAGGGGTGTTGAATAATGATGCCGAAACCAACTGGAGAAGAATTTACTTATACATTTAAGAGCGAAATTTCTAATGATAGGCTCGCTGACTATAAGAAGCTTCAAGTGAGGATGGATCATGCTGCTTTGAAGTTTGAGGGCTATCTCGGTCAGGAGCTTAGCTTCGTCCCTTCGCCATCAAATAATGGATATAGCTGTATCGCTAGAGTTACATTTATTAGTCTTCAACTTTGTTTGACTTGGCTGGATAGTACTGAGCGGCGTCACATCTTAAATGATGCAGAAGCCTTGCTTAGTTATGAATATGATTCTTTGCTCGAGCCTCATTCTTTTGATCAGTGGCTCAATTCTTGTCAGGGGATGCAAACTCCAGTCTGGAAAATCAATTTGCTAGTTTGGCTAGCGCTTTATCCATCTGTGATGATACTGATGTTGATTGGCCAAAACAGTTTAGGTGTTTTGCCTCTTCCACTCAATATGTTGATCAGTAATGCCATAACTGTGGCTATAACTGGTTGGTTTCTTGTGCCGTGGTTAAGCAAGCGGTATGGCCGTTGGTTGCAAACTAAGAGCAAACGTTTAAATGCAATTTACACTGCTTCTGTGATTGGTTTTTTGCTTTTATTTTTACTATTCTTTAGTGCCTTGAATGATGCATGAAAACATCTATTGGCTTTAGGATTTGTTTTAGAAACAATGCCAATATATTGATTTAATGTGATTTACAGAGACAAGTACCAACGTATGACATCTGCAACTTGACCTGCTGGGCCATGGCCACTTATCAACTCTCCAATAATTGCAGCCATAAACCCCAGCATTGCCACTCTTCCGTTGAGTCGCTCAACAAAGCCGAGGGATCCTTTATTCCATGGACGTTTTGTGGTCAGGCCTTCGCCGAACGCTTCCAAAGGTTCGTACTGGAAATTTTGGCTTGACAAATGGTGTCCATCAAATCGCATCTGATCTTATGCAGAGATCATGCTTTTTTTTATAGGCTTGGGACAGCCTCAAGCCTGAACCTACCTATGGATGCTGATCGTTTAAAAGCTCTTTTTACCAAACCTTATGGACAGCCTGCACCCACAGAATCTCAATGGAGAGAACTGTATGACGAGAATGTTTGGTTTCAAGATCCAACGCAGGAACGTCGAGGTATCAAGGCTTATATCGATGCGCAGGATGGATTGATGAAGCGCTGTGACGACCTTTATCTTGTCCCCGGTGCGATCGCAATCGATAACAACTTTGCTTTTGTTGAATGGGAAATGGGCCTAAAAATTAAGGGAATTGAATTCATTTATCCAGGAGCATCCCGTCTGGAGATCAATGCTGATGGAAAGGTCATCAGCCACAAGGATTATTTTGATTTTATTGGTCCCACTTTTGGTCCAGTCCCAGTCCTTGGCCGTTTCGTCAGGTGGCTGTACAAGAAATTTGTGGATTGATCACCCTTGGGGGGCTGCACAAATTTGACCTCTTTTTGGCAGGTTCAACGTGTAGAAGAATTTTGGGGTGAACGGCTTTGGCTCAGCTTCCAAAACGTGAGGCTGGTCACGGCAGCTCCAAAACCGAGGAAGACTGTGATCAACGCTTCGCTTGACATGTTAAGCATTCGTTACAAATTTCATCATGGCGCATTCGCTAGCCGTTCGCGAGTGAGTAATTATTCCTAATTATCTCGCCCCTCGCTACGCACTTCTTCACAAAAGAGCGTGTTTTGATTAGGGTGTGTTGAGAAACGTAAACCAAATGCTGAGATCCATTGCGACGAAACCTTTCCTCTCGGATTTCGGAATTCTGATTCTGCGTGTCGTCACAGGCACCCTTCTCATTCACCATGGTTACGAGAAGCTGGCAAATATCGAGAATTTTGCTGACGCATTCGTCCGCCCACTTCACCTCCCCTTCCCAATCCTTCTCTCCTATATCGCGGCGTTTTCTGAAGTTATCGGTAGTTGGCTGTTGATCACAGGTTTCCTGACACGCTTCGGTGCACTGGCGATCATGGGAACGATCTCAGTTGCCATTTATCACGCCATCATCACAGCAGGATTCAACATTTATTTGTTGGAGCTACTGGGTCTGTACTTCGGGGCCGCAGTGGCGATTTTGGCTGTAGGCCCAGGACTGTTCGCAATTGACGAATTGATCGTCCGTCGCTTCAGCCCCGAGCTTGAGAGAGAGCAATCCGGTTCAATCGATACCGTGCTTTCAGATGGCGGTGTTGCTTAGTCCTGGCTCAGTCTTATGGAAGGGTGAATCCTGATTGAAGGTGTTTGACGTCGAGCATCACCCAGCTCAACCAGATCACAACTCCTATCACCCCTGACACTGCTGCAAACTTCCCTACGTTGCGAAGCAACAGTTCGCCCACACTCATTTCGCGCAAGGTTCTGTCCCAATCAGCCTCCATCTTGCTTGATGAGTGTCATGGTCACGTCCATCCCTCTTGATTCCCCCACGGTCAGTGTTCTGATTGTGGGGTTTTTCTTTGCTGTTCTTCAGGTCTGGTGGATTCGTTCCTTGCTGCTCAGAAATGCAGCGCGTCAAAAGGCTCAGCCTTTGAGCTCCCAACAGTTTCGAAAGGATTTGGAACGAATATTCAAGAATGAATTCTGAGTACGGAGAAAGGTTTCTCCCCATGATTGAAACCATGCCACGTTTGGTTCGGTGAGATGGGATGTCTTCAAATTTGCGAATTGGAGTCTGACCAGATTCCAATCGTGACGGATTGGTCTCGTCGTGAGGGATTTGCTCCAGGTCTTGGGGATATTGAGATTTACCGGCATACCGATCGTCAGGGCTTATGGATTGCTTGGCTCGATCACGAGCCGATTGGTTGCATCGCTGGCGTTCGCTACAACCTTGATTACGGATTTATTGGCCTTTACCTCGTGGTCCCCCATCAGAGAGGTCATGGGTATGGACAGCAGCTTTGGAAGCATGCTCTAGACCACCTTGCGGACCTCACCTGTATCGGATTAGAGGCAGCCCCAGCTCGAATTTTGGACTATGCGGGCTGGGGATTTGAATCGTCTTCAATGACCACCCGTTGGAGCTGCTTTAACAAGGGTGAATTAGATGACTTATGGGGCGGTCTTCCACCCGGTTTGCAGGTGGTGGAGGGAAGCGATGTGCCTTCAGAAGCTGTTCAGCTGTATGACGCTCAGCGGGAGCCAAGCCCCAGACCCCACTTTCTTGCCGATTGGCTTGGACACCAATCGGGTCAGGTTCTTGCCCTTCTTGATGAGAACGGCAACTGCCACGGATTTGGTCGTATTCGCCCGTGCCTTTTGCAAGATGGAGAAGGTTGGCGGATCGGTCCACTCCTCGCCGATTCTCCTGGCTTAGCCGCGTATCTCATCCGGAAGCTTCAACAACGCCACCCAGGGGCATTATTGATTGATACCCCTGGATTTAATTCTGCAGCGAAAGAGCTCATGCTTACGCTCGGATTTAGGGCTGAATCGGAAACAATGCGGATGTATCGAGGTGGTTTGCCAGAGGTTGATTTAACTGATGTTTTTGCTTTGGCCTGTCTGGAATTGGGTTGAGTGGTGAGGTACTGATCGCCAGCACCCAAAACCATGGTTGATTCAATCTCTTATTTTTTAGCCGCGTAGACGACTGCTCCACCTGCAACCAGCGTCAGAGCTCCGGTGGTTAGCAGAAAGCCCACCAAAAGGGTGAAGCCAATCAAGGAGCCAAGAAGCGACATCTTGATGCGTAGAAGCTTGGACTTCATCAACATCACCATCAAGATCACGATGGTGGCTTTTAGACCAGCAACCTTTCCTGCGCTGATCAGGCAAAACGGATGAAGAGGAAGCATTTCTGGGCCGAAAATTTTCCTGATTCTGACGAGTTTGATCTCTCATCTGTGAGATTTTGATCGAAGCTGCCCACCACCAATCCCAGCCGGCATTGATGATGGACGACATGTGTGGTCGTTTTGCACTCACGGCAGATGCCCTTCAGCTTCCGATCGCTATTCGGGAGCGAATGTCTGATGTGCATCTGTCGCGCTATGCGCCTCGGGAGCTCATTCGCCCTTCGGAGCCTGTGTTGGGATTGCGTCAAGAGGAGGGCAAAACCGAAGCTGCTCTGATGCTTTGGGGTTTGATTCCCTCTTGGGCGAAAGACCCTTCTGCTGGCCCAAGACCCATCAACGCCCGCTCGGAAACTGTTGCAGAGAAGTCAAGCTTCAAGGCTGCTTGGCGACATCGGCGATGTTTAATCCCAGCCACAGGTTTTTTCGAGAAAAACTTTTTTGTATGCCGTCGTGATCAACGTTCCTTTTGGATCGCTGGGTTATGGGAACGCTGGCTTGGCTCAGATGGCAGTGAATTGGATACCTGCACGATTCTCACCACTGCGCCAAACACCCTCATTCAGCCGCTGCATGATCGAATGCCGGTGTTGATTCCCGATGGTCTGGAAGAGGCCTGGCTAGCCAGAGCTGATGGACATGAGCTTCGTGCTTTAGAACCACTCCTCATGGGGTGGGATCCTCAAGGTTGGATGGTCGAACCGATTCAACGGGGAGGGCATGAACCCGTTCCATCATCGATCCAGGGTTCACTATTTGATATCACCTGAACTTGGATCAACGAACGCTGTGTCATTCAAATAATTTGTCGATCAGTCTCGTATCCGTTGGTCCCTGAGGCGTCGCATGCTGTTGCGGGGCATCATTCGATTGTCTTTGAGCGATCGGAGAGGTGCGTCTCGATTGACTGCTCTTGGGTTCATGCTGATAAGCAACATGAAAGCAATCAAGCCCAGCAAGGTGAATCCAGACTTGATCGGGGAACTCATGTTCAATCCTGCGCTGCCGTCACTACATTCTGTTCGAGTGGTAACAGCTCATCGTCGTCATTTGCACGAGTACGGACTGGGGCATTGAATCCGCGTGCTCTTGGGTTCTTTACATCAAATGGTCCTGGTGTTCCTTTCGGAACAGCAAGTCGGAGGGCAAAGGATTGAGACCCGGGCTCCACATCTCCAATGGATCCAACCCGTGTTCGGTTTTGAAGCACCGGTTCACCGCTGCGATCAAGAATGCGTGCATACACATCCGTATCAACAACAGCGCGTTTGCTGGGATTCTCCACTGTTCCGCTGAGTACGTAGCAGCTCGCTCCCTCAGGACTCGTGATGTTGTTGCGTGTATTCCCTTGAGCCTGTCCTGGTTGTGCCCCTGGATCGTTGGCGTCGCAAGGAGCTAAGGCCACATCACTCAACCGCAGCTCAGCGGCCAGCACTGGGGCACTGATCAGCAAACACGCTGCGATCAGTATGGAAATGAAGGAGCGCCGAAGCATGTCTTGGATGGTTGGCAGATGGTCACGATGCCGCAGCGAAGGCTTCATTGAGCCTTCTATGCCTAAATCGGAGGTGAGTGTCGTGACATTATCGATTGCGATCAGAGCTTTGTGCTGGCTGTTCGTGCCGTTTTAAAAGGCAGAGATCAGCGATTTGGTTTTTCAAATCAACGAATAATGGATTGCAATGTTCAGCAGGAAACGGATTGGCTTCGGGGAGTAATGATTTTATTTTGGAATTAATTGGTTGGGATTTCGTTTTGCCATTGAAATGGATTGATTAAATGTTGCGCTGAGTCTTGTTTGGGTATTGAATTAATCACTTATCATCGTGAAATTTCGTGAGGTTATGCATGGGAAGAAAGATTCTTTTTCGCTAACTTTAATGCTTCTTCGCAGGCCGATCGATCCTCGGAATCGATGTCTCCTTGGCTTCCATTCAGTCGTGATTCCAGGAAGGAAATTTCGTCGATCCAATAGTCCTTGTTTCTGTCTGAATCGTTGGTCATCTGCAGTCCATTCACTATGCCTGTATTCTCTCTTCATCAGTCGTAATTGGCAATATGCCACTGCTGGTACTTTAAGGTTTCAATTACCAGAGTTGAAATTTAGTTGTATCTGTTGGTGATGAGGACAGTTTTTGGCTAAGTGCAACTGCAGCTAGAACTGGTGCAACTGCTCCGATGACAACTGCGTTGGTAATGAGTTGTCGCAGTGGATTATTTTTTGAATGGCCATAATGAAATCCATTAAGTGCGCTTGTCATCGAGCTAGTTTTTCTTCTCAAATGTTATTGAGTTAGTTTTTTTGTCCTTAGGATTGGCTGAAAGATTGATTGATGATCAATGAAATATGAAATGTGGTTGGTTCAATATCAGGCTTTCGGTTTGTCCCTTTATGCATAGACATGCAAGGTCAATTCAGTACAAGTTGAATGGCACGTCGGCTGCTGTCGACGGCCAACACGATGGCTAGTCCCCGTAGACAACGGACTAACACAGAAGAATCAAAAAGATCGAGGCGTCTTGCGGACCATTGGGCGGCAAGTGCCGCCACGCTTCCGAGCGTGAGTCCCATCCAGGGAATACCCCGACCTTCATGCAGAAACTGCAGTGATGCCGCACTTGCTGAGCAAAGCACTGCCACCGTGCTGAGTCGAATGGCCCGATGGATGGGGACTGCGAAAGGTCCACTCATCAGCGGTACGAGCACAAGTCCACCGCCGAGACCCAGCATGCCTGCTGTCCAGCCCGCGATGCAGCCCACGCCCGCTAGCAAGGGTGCGGAGGTTTCTTCTGTTTCTGAACATACTGGCTTCGTTATCTCTTCCTTTTTCTCTTTTTCTATCTCGATTCCTGTGACTGTTTCTCTATTTGGATCTGGCTCAGCTTCAGCCTTTGGCGGTTCTTTGATGGTGAAAGCCAACAACACATAGACCGCCGTCTGCATTGCCAACAGCACCCATCCAGCCGCAAGACCACCGAGCCCTCCAAATAAAAATGCTGATCCGAAGCCTGCTAGGCCTATGGCTAAGGCTGATCGTGTAGGCAGGCTTCCGCTTTGAAGATGCACGATTGTCCCTGCTAGAGCGGTTGGGACAATGGCAAAGCTGCTGGTGGCTAGCGCTTGATGAGGGGGCAGGTTGAGCCAGAGCAGCACCGGCGCAAAAATTAGACCACCGCCGATTCCTAACAATCCAGCCAACCCTCCCGCTAGGAGTCCAAGGCTGATCAAGATCGGTATATCCCACCAAGGCACCACGGCATCTGTTTGAGTGCTTCTTCAGCATGCTTTGAACAGCTGTCGCCATGTGGCTTGTGCGTTGAGATGGTTACTGATGTTGTTGGATAACGAGAAAATCATCCACGCAGTTGCCTGTGTCCCTTTAAGAATGTTAAAAAGGGCTATGGGTAGGTAAAGGATGAATCCCGCTAAGCAGCATAAAAAACTTCATAAGCTTCAATCTCGGGCTGAAGAGTGCCTTACAAGAGGCGAAGCGCAAAAAATTCTAAAGAAAGCCGCAAAAGCACAGCGGAAACTTGAAAAAGGCCCTTCTGTAGATAGTGACGTTGAAAATCAAGCTCGATAATATTAATGATTCTGGCTTCTAAATTTTGTTAACAATGTAGTGGAATTTGTTTATTCTTTTTTAGGTGTTAACTTTTAATGTTAGTGTAGGAATGCGTTTATGGTGTTTTAATGCTTAAAACAAAGACATAGCTTTGATTTTCGACACCTTTTTGGGATCAAGCCCCTGTAGATCATTGGCTTCAATAAGATCTCTTTTCATCATTTCCGCTAGAGAAAAAAGAATTGTGTCGTGATTGAATTCCATTCGACCCTCTATTTCGAACCTCTCCGTACTGAGATAGTCATGAAGTGAGCAAACTGATTCGAGCGAACTAAGAGATTGACTCTTGTTTTGGATGACACCAATTAATACAGTCACTGCCCTTTCGTTGCCTTTGTGGAAGGCTTTACGAGCAATTTCTGTTTCTGTGGAAGGCCAGTCAACTTGCGTCATGACGTGAATCAAAAAGGGAGGTGTTAGCCGGAGGTTCAGGCCGTCTGACTCAATGGGGATCGTTGACGCAGACGCGGAAGATCAAACCAGGGGGTGGACGGTGACAGGTGGTGTTCGCGATGATATCCAAAGTGATAGCAAGCTGCGAACGAGAGCCATGGATGAATCGTCAAACTCCTAGGTGTCTGACGATTGGGATTGTTCTTATTGAGATGGTGGGGAAACCATGTGCCGACGAAGAAGAGTTGAAGAGTGCTCAGGATCAATGGGAGGACACAGAACACAGCTACAGATAAAACTGCTTGCTGATCAGATGAGGGAGTGAGGATGATAAGGACCATCCAAGATGAAACCAAAATCGTGAGGGGTTTTGCGTTCATGTACCGACTCATAAAGTCCCAGAACCAACGCAGAGCTGAATGGTCTGGATGACTTTTGTAATCAGGATCGCTCTCTGACTCTGCCTTTAAGTGATGAAGAGCGTGATTACTCTTGCAACGGCGATAACTGAGACCCGCATAAAGAATGAGGGCAGCACTTCCAATGCCATGGTTCAGTTTTGAACTCTTGGGTGCCAAAGTTCCATGCATGGCGTCGTGGCCAATAATGAATAAACCCGTTTGAACAAAAGTTCTCAACAAAACGAGTGGAATTAGTGTTGACAGTTGCAAGGACGCAAGATTCAGCGAGAGGCAATACACAAGTGTGATAACCCAAATCGCTGTGATCGTTGCCGCTAACACCAAACCCAGCTCATGTTGCTGAACTGATTCAGCTTTTACCAAGTTTCAAAAGTTCAGCTGGTGAGGCCAGAAGGTCAATGGCAACAAAATAGATTTTGTTGTTCTCGTCTAGAAGGAAACGCCAAGCAACATTCATGCCTACCTCTCCTCCAAACCAAGGTGTTTGAACCTGTCCGGTCACTTTGATTTGATTAAAACCGCCATCGGTGGGTTCGCTATAACCACCTTTAGGCAACAGCTTGAGGTTCTGGCAATCGCGCTTGAAAAATCTAAGAATGGCTTCTGTTCCCACGATGGGTCTTTGGAAGGGAGGCTGGAGTGCGCCATCCGGTAAGAACAGCTTGATCAATGCATCAAAGTCATTGGAATTTAGAAGCTCCATGTAATCCAAAACCGTTTGGTTCAACACACCAGGAATGAAAACTTTTTCACGAGCTTCTGAAGGTGTTGGTGCAACGGTTGGTTCAGAAACAATGGCTGAATCGTCGGCGTCTGGGTCAAAACCCATGTCAACAACGAAGTTACGCAAAATGCTGATTTGTTGTCCCTGCTCAACCTTCTTGACTGATTCAAGAACGGCGTTGGCATTGGATGACAACTTGTAGCCTTCGGGAATTGGAGCAACTTTTCCTTGACGCATGAGCTCGCCGAGCTCGTACCAGAAACCCAATTTCACATTGATCGACCAGAAGGCGTAACGCTTTGAAATTGGAGCGTCAACTTTTCCAGCCAAATCGCACATCACGCGACTTTGCTCAGTGAAGCTCAGGGCTGTGATTTCATCCAAAGTAGGCTGTGCGATCGCCATCCGTGCAGCACCCGGAGCTGCAACGGTGATTGTGCGGCCCATTTCTAAGTAGGCAAACCAAATGAGTGCGAGTTGATCATCTGCACTTAGTAACTTGTAGCGAGCAGTAATCGCTGGAATAGCATCAGCAGTGCGTGTATCTGGAAATATCTGCGCGGCTTTATCGATCGTGAACATGGAAGTACCGCCCTTGAGATTCGCGAAGTGTAACACTCTGTATCGAAGGGGTCGCGCTTCAGGCGGTGATTTGGTAGCTCTTAAGTCATTTGGATGCGAAGAATGGCGTCCCACAAATTAGTGGGTAGCAGCCTTTGTATGACTGCAGACTCGGCTCGGTGCCCGCATCGATATCTCGCTTTTGGGGAGTGTGCGTTCAAGGCCTTTTGGATGGTTTCAGCGACGACATGCGCTGGAGATGCCCTTTTGAAGCCCTTCTGCCAATTTTCTTCCACTTTCTTCATCATTGGTGCCCAGGCGGGATCTCTTTGGGCTTCAGCCATTGATTTTCCCGCGACGGTTTCGAATCGAGTCGCAATTAATCCAGGTTCGATAATTACGACCTTGATTCCGAATTGGTGAAGCTCGAGACGCAAGGCATCGCTTAGTGCCTCCAAGGCAAATTTGCTTGCTCCGTACCAACCGGCTCCAGGAGTCACAAATCGCCCCGCGATTGATGACAGATTCACGATCCTCCCTTTTCCACGCTTTCTCATTTCCGGCAGAAGCATTTGGGTGAGTGCTATTAAACCGAAAACGTTGACTTCAAATAGGTTCTGAGCCGTTTGTATTGACATGGTTTCTATAGGGCCCACTTCTCCATATCCTGCGTTGTTGATTAGGGCATCAAGTGCTCCAAATTGTTGATTGATTTGCCGCACAAGCAGTTGCCTTGAATCGATGTCAGTGATGTCGAGGGGCAGCACTTCGGCACCTGATTCACGCAGATCGCTCATCGATTCTGTTGTTCTTGCTGCTGCGATGACTTTCCACCCTTGACGAAGAAGAAGACGAGCTGTGGCTTTGCCTATTCCGCTGGATGCCCCCGTGATCAAGACAGTGCGTTGCAGCTGGGTCATCCGGGACTGATGTGGAAGAGTGCGCTAAGGCTGACAGCTATGCCATGAAACAGCTTCCAGGTCGCACGCGCCCTCGTTGGCAGCAACAACTCTTGTCTGGTCTTGGGGTTGGCTTGGGATTGGTGGTGATGGGGGCGTTGCTCCCTATCGTGTTGCCGGTCCTACTGATCGCAGGCTTACTGGCCGCACTAGCTCTGATCCCAATCCTGCGCCAACTGCGTAGTGAGCTCGAGCAACTCGATCAGGTTCAGCAGAAATCCTCTGGTCGCATCCCTATGGATGTGACCCCTTGGCAGCAAAAATTGTGGGATAGATGGAAAGCGTCGTTGAAACGACGTTCATAGGGCGCTGTCGTCGTCTTCAGTTCGAACAACTGAAATCGTTCGAGATCCGAATTCATCAAGAGCTGCAGCCCAAGCCGCTGCATGGTCTGAAGCAAACACTGTGATGGAGCCGACACTCTCACCAGTGATTTTGAAGAAAACAGTGAATCGCTGGGACATCGTTCTCCAGTCGATACCAAGATCACTGTGGCACTTTGAGCACGATCATCGACTCATGGCCGTACATTTTCGCTAGAGAAGGGTGATCAAAGCTCTAGCGGACAACATTTCCTATGCAGACCCCATCTCAGATGCGTTCGGTGACCCCAGGGGGGCCTGAAGGAGGACTGGTCGCGATCCTTGGTCTCGTCTTAGCCGCTTTGTTGTTGCTTTCTCAGGCTTTATTTGTGGTGCCAGCTGGTGAAGTTGCTGTTGTGACAACACTTGGCAAGGTCAGTGGCGCGTCACGCCAGCCTGGCTTGAATACCAAACTCCCCCTGGTGCAGCAGGTTTGGCCCTTCAGTATTCGCACCCAGGTTCGCCCTGAAAATTTTGCGACTCTCACAAAGGATTTACAGGTGATTGAGGCTACGGCCACGATCAAATACGCGTTGCGTGCCGATCAAGCAGGTCGTGCTTACAGCACGATTGCAAGCAGTGATCGTGATATTTACCCTCGAATCATTCAGCCTTCTTTGCTAAAAGCACTTAAATCTGTGTTTTCTCAGTATGAGTTGGTCACAATAGCCTCCGAATGGAATGATATTTCAACCCTCGTTGCAGAAACAGTCGCTGATGAGCTTGAGCAATTTGATTACGTAAAGGTGTTGGGTCTTGATCTCACTGGCTTGGAAATTGCTGAAGAGTACCGGGCAGCAATTGAACAGAAACAGATTGCCGAGCAACAACTTCTTAGGGCTCAAACCGAGGTTAAAATCGCTGAACAAGAAGCTTTACGCTACGACACCCTGAATAAAAGTCTTGACGATCGTGTGTTGTACAAGCTATTCCTCGACAAGTGGGATGGAATGACCCAAGTCGTTCCTGGATTGCCAGGAACTAACGGTGGTATGCCTTCAGTGATCGTTAGCTCTAAAAAATAATTCATTTTTTCGGGAATTGTTTCATGTGGTTTAAACATCAATGATTATCATTGCTTGCTAGAACTACTTTTTATTATGACCTGGGGGCTCGTATTCTGCACTTGCAGAAGCGGAAGCTCCCAGGTTTTTTTATTTTTGGTATTGTGAAAAGTCAAAGAACGAATGATTGAAGTTCTTTTGATGGTTGCAACTTGATGATTTGTTGTGAAATTTCTGATTTTTATTCTTGGCCGTATGAGGTGAGGGCGTGAATCATCGTGTTTTTAGAGGGCTTCTTGTGGTGTTGTTCTTGGGTGTGCTCACTCATTGCGCATCCAAAACACAAGTGCGTGTTCGTTATCGAGTTGTTCCACAACGTTCGCCAGAGGGATTTCAGCTTCCAAAGCAGAGACCCCCAGCACGGGGACTCTTGCTGTGAAAAGCCAATCGTGTTTTAGGTGTGAATCTGAATCTGTTTCCATTGGGAAATTTTTGTTTCTGCCGTACGTGGAGTTGTGTTAATCGAATTCATCATCAAGTGTGCGGTTTGAGCGCATTGCATCCGTAGCTTGTTGTTTTGTTGCAGTCTTTTGATGCGATGTCCAGGCTTTTTGCTGGTCCATCAGCCTCATTTAATTAAAAAGCATTGAGCTGTGTAACAGCAGCCTCACCTTATCCACGAAGGGTTGTTCAAGTCACTTAGAAGAGTTATGTCCCGCATTGAGCGCCATCCATGCAGAATTGCTTTAGCAGGGATTTGGCACGTTCACTCGTGGTCATGCTCTTGGAGATGCAGGCAGAGATTCGGGAATTCTCTTATCAAATGGATCTTGAAGAGCAGCGCTATCAAAAGTCTCAAGCACGGTCTGGATCAACAGGCAATCCTTTGAGTGTTAGAGCGAGTTGCCGGGCTGCAAGCAATCCTGGATAAAAAAGACGGGCTCGTTTGCTGTTCCGAAAGAGTCCATTCAGTAATGCCAAAAGAGGATCGCTTGGCTTCAATTCGCTGCAGAGAATTGAAATGGCTTCACTGCCGTGCCAAATCTGATCTCCGTCTATTAGAACTGCTCCATCGCTCAGATTGAAACCCTGTCGACGTAAGTCATTTCGGAGACCATTTTCCACCCTTCCATCTCGGATCAGGAGATCTGGAATCCCCCCTTTCAGTTCGCTTCGCAAGGCAAATGCTTTGCAAAAGGGACATCCACCGTCGTAGACCAGCGTCTTCAGAAACCCCTCCAACCGTTCGTTCGGTAAGTTTATGTGATTGACAATAATTTAGATGGCGGACAAAGAGCTACTCAAGGAAGTCGGAAACGAGTTATGGGGTTCTGTCAAGAAGCTTCGCCCGGGTTTGCCTCGCGAATCTCGATTGGAGCTCACCCTCAAGGCACTGATGGTGATAGGTGATCTGTCCGATCAGGTTCAAGCGGCAGTTGTTGTGGGTCTCATTGCTGAGCAAGAACCGCCTGAAAACGAACCAGAGGGCAAAGATGTCACAACCAGTGCGGACAGCGAGCAGGATGTAGAGCAAACACCCGATGGTCGTCGAGTGGTGCGTCGTCGATCACGCGCTGCTGGTTGACCACTCCCTAGTCCTTCTCAAATGCACGGCAGGACATTTTCTGTTGTGCATAGGCAGTCGTTGAAATGCGCTAACTCAGCAAGGCCTGGCCTCGGCTGTGAATATTGCGCGCGTACTCCGTCCAAGTGCCTTGGCCCCAGTAACGAAAGCAGCTTGTCTCCAGTAGGAGCAGATGCAGTAAGGCCTTTTGGTACCTTTCGCTTGTCGTGAACGATGGATCTTCTGACGTTTGCTGGTCGAAATGTTGGTGAAAGGCCGCGCTGAGTTGGTTCATTGGCTCCAAGACGTTGTCGTACCCCTCAACCCAACTGAGGTTGTTGGTCCAAGAGGCACCCTCCATCGAGAAGCCACTGTTACTGGCTTTGAGCTCTTCGATTGCTGCGTTGACGGTTTCACGACTCGAATCGCTTCCCACTTGCTTCCATAGCCGGTGTTGTTGGACTGCTTGCACTTCAGGGAAATCGGAGGCTGTAACCCCCGCTTGCTCGAGAAGCTCGAGCCATTCGCTTCCATTGATCGCCACTGTTTGGGCTTGCCCGCCGTCTCCCTCAGAATTCTGATTCAGCGCTTTGCGGTGCGCTTGAACAAAAGCCTCTGGGAATTCATTCATCATGACCCCCCCATTTTCGCCATCAGCGATTTGCGTCACGACGGATGGAATGTGTCTGCTTCCCAGTGGTTGTTTCCCAAGGGTGAGCGCTTCGTAATAGGGCTGCATTTGGCCCACCAGTTTGGTGTCGGAGCCCTGTGTCTTAATTAAAACCGTGATCCGTGCAATTTCTCCTGTTGAGCTGTGTGCGACCAGTTGGTTCGGGAGGTACCTCTGTGAATGGGAGAGAGGTGAACCATCCAGGTTCTCTACGCTGTGTTCTTGAACCATCAACCAGCTGTAACCACAGTCATTGAGAGCCTGGATGAAGGCATGAAGGGTATCTGGGTGATTTGGAAGATGCATTTCGGGCGGTGAAAACCCTTTCACCCTCTTGAGTGCTTCTTCCCCGAATAGGTCAACGAATTGGTGTTGCCAGGCACTGATCTGAAGTTTGAGATCGGGAATTGGTGTGGATGGAGCGACCGCATGGCTCCAGAACGTACCCAGCCATTCCACATGGCGTTGCATGCTCGTATCACAGGCGAGATAGCGCAGTGCGCCTGTGATGTCGTCACGACCCATCTGGTGAACTCCCCAGAGAAGGTTGCCTGAATAATCGAGCATGATCCGCGGGTTGCATCCTTCACTGATCAGCTGTGGAATGAGATCAGCCATGCGGCGGTAGCACTGCGCGAAGGGTTCTGCGTTGTGGTTGTCGCCTTCCCCCTGGTTCTCCACCATGTATTGCAGATGCGAGACCAGTTCTCCGCTTTTGCCAGCTGGGATCGTGGGCTGATGCATGTGCAGAGCACAAGCGAACGCTGAGCTGATCTCTTCAAGCCTCAGATTGGTGTTTGGTAACCAGACAGGCTCGCGCTTCTGCAAAAGGGAATGCAGATCGGCTTCTCTTCCAGCGATCGCTGGCGATGGGTGATGGGTCATGTCTTGATTGGTACTCCATCGAGCCTTGGACGTCATGTCACGACCGCTTCAGATACTCATTCCGGTTCTTGGTTTTGCTTGGGTCGGCTCTCGTCGAGCTTCCATTTCATGATTCACTAGCTGAGACAAGGACATAGGACATCAGTTTTGAGCGCTCTTCAGTCCTTTTTGGAGCACTTGCAACGGGATGCTCGTTTGCAAAGCCGCGTTCAGTCGGCAATGACAGCTGCTGAGGTGGCAATGATCGCTCAGGAGCTTGGCTATCCCGTGTCTGGTAGCGAGCTGCTGTTGCTTTCTGGCAAGTCCTTGAGAGGGATGAATGTTCATCGTGTTGATCATCCTGGTGAATATCCACACCGTTACTGAGCGAAGCTGCTGAGTACAAACACTGATGTGTGTGGGAGATGGCATGCGCCATAACGAAAGAGCCCAATGGGAAGGGCTCAGATCAAGCTCGATGAATGCGTCTCGTGGGCCGTGGCCGGGGGGTCACGGCCTTTTCATTGCTCGATTGCATTCATGCTCGACGAGTTCTATTCGTTGTTTGTACTTCCTTTGAATGTGATGAAATCTTGAAAAATGGCGGTTATTTGTCTCTATCACCACACGAATCATCCGTGATCCCGAAGACTTCTGATCAATGTGGGTGGTTTGCACCGTGTTTTGCAGGTTGGGTGCATAAGTTGAGTACATACGAAACATCATTGATGTACAGAATTCAAGAGCTAAGCTCTTCCGGTTGGATGGATCACGGATCCAGAACAACTGAGATCGAAGCTTTTTGGGCTGCTCATGCCCTCAGCCAGCAAGAAGGGCAATCTGCGCGAGTCCTCAACCCTTTGGATGAGATGGTTTGCATCATGAACCGTTCTGGATCGACAGCGATTCAGGCTGACCACGAAATGGTGGCTTAACTGATGGCTTATTTCAGTCACTACAAACATTTCACGATTCGCTACAAGATGTCGGATGGCAGCAAGCAGGAGGCATGCTTTTACGCATCAGATGCTTGGGAAGCTCGCATCCTTGCGATGGAGTTTTACGAGCACATTCGGCGCTGGCCCAACAGTATCGACCTGATCCATGAGGTCGGGTGCCGCTTCTGATGATCGGCTTTCGAATCTTCCTTTAAGTCAAGAAATGGCAAGGAATGGAGCCAGGCGCATGAACTGGCTCCAAAATTGGCGTCATGACTTTGACTCACTGTCCTCTCTGCATCGGCTTGGCGCTGCTTTCAGCGATTCGAACCACGGCTCATCTTGTGATGATTGCTCAGCTCGAGCGACGTTCCGCAGAAAAGTTTGAGCATCCAGCAAGTGTGCTTGGAACCGTATTTCAACTTTGAGCTTGGTTAGGGTCTGCCCCAAACGTTGTGAGCAGTCGTCTTTTAATGGTTTTAAGCCATTTCAAAGGAAAATATTGAAGTCAGGGATAACTGTTGGGAACTACGCTCTTGTAATAAATTCAACTGCAATTGAAGGTCTGTAGCTTAAAAGAAAAATAAATTAAATAATTTGAATTAAGGCTTCAGCGTAAAATAATCTGTTTTACTGTTAAAAACTCAAGTTTGAAAATCTAAGTGTATTATGCTTGATCTATGGGTTAAACGCACTACTGAAAATTAAATAAGCTCCAAAAGGAGTGTTTAAAATTAATCACTTTGTTGCAATGACCCATGCTGTGGCAACGCGTTGCTTGAGGTAGAGATCAGCAAGGTGCCTGGCAAGCTCCTGTAGTTGGGCAACGTCAGTCATCGAGTCGATCTGTCTCTTGATTGACTCTGTTTCGAACTGCTGAGCAAGAGTGGCTTGCATGGAATTACCTACCGATGCAGCTATCTTAAAAAATCTTTATAGGGAGCGCGGGCCACGGTTGGGCTGGCGAGACGCCAGTATGTAACGAAATCGTTACAACTCTAATGACTGTCGGCGAACTTGTGCTCGAAACCCTGTCTACGGGCGTGATTACGGAAGACGAAGTCACCTGGCTGACAGATCACCTGCAGACTTTCTCGCGTCCTGAAGAAGCAGCTGCCATTCGTTTAGGCCGGCTCATGGACGAAGGGCAAGTCAATCTTGGTTGCCGTGTCTCAAAGCGCTGGCTGCATCATCGTGAGGTGTTGGTGGATTGGATTGAACCCCTTGGTCGTCACTGTTGATCCCGAGAGACATCAGTGGGTTTGTCTTTAACTCTTTTTAAGCGTTGCATTTAAAAATATTTGCTAATTGTCGAGATAGTTAGCAATTTTTCTTTTTTGGTAAAATATAATTATTTTTTTGCCTAATTAGATCAATTTCTATTCCTAAGTCTTGATAGTTTGTGTTTTCAGAAGATGATCTATGTCAATTTGATTAGGAATATATGCTTATGTTGTGAAATCAAATGATAATTTTAGTCATAATGGCTCGTTCGTTAATGACCTAGCTATTAGTATATATTTAAGGCAAGCTGTAGAAATGTGCTCAAAAAGTTACGTTCAGCGAACAGAATCGAACTTTTGGTGGGTATAGGTTTCTCCTTGGTTGGATTTTTAATTGGCTCAACTTTAATTGGACATGCATTCAAGAGTGAAATCCGGCTGGAATCACCCCAGGAAGAGACCCAACCTGAGTCCAAACCATATTTAGCCGAATCATTTCTCGACAATCAAAAGCCTAATAGCGACGTGAAGTCACAAGAGGCTGATGCTAAACCGCTGCAAAAAAAGATACCAGCTATTTCTCCCTCTCCCGTAAATGAATTTACAAGCTTGTCTCAGGAAGAGAAGAATTGCGTTATTTGGAAGAATGCATATCCTGAAGCTGCTTATAAGCTCAAGCAAGGAGATGCCTGTTACTGATCCATGTTCAGCCAGCCGATGCGCTCACTGAGGAATTTATGTGGACGCCTGTTTAGAGATCGGGCTGTCCACACAACAATTAGCTCACTCGCTGTTCTTGCGTTCTGAGCATTTCATAGGCCTTCCACAATCCATCAACCTCAGAGCATGTGAATTCCTTGTCACAGACTCGGTATTTTCCATTCCCCACGGCATCGATTGTTGAACCTTTAGACGTTGCGCAGATTCTGCTGAGAAAGGCCACAGGATTGACTCAGTTACTCATGGTCTAAGTCAGCATCGGGGCATTGCGACCCTTTTTCTCCTATTCTTTTTCAGATCGAAATAGAGTTACGCAGAGAATAAAAACTGGTTCATTTTTTTGATCGTATAACGTCCATGCCTTGGATGTATTGACAAGATTGGTGGCCAGTATTTTGTTTGATTTTATACTTCTGTTTCTTTTTTTGAATGCAATTGCCAGATGATTACCGGCTTGGGTTATAATATTTTCTTTAGAACCCCGAAAATTAGTATTAGTTTCATTGCTTTATCTAAGATGTTCTGACTCTGCGGCTTCCTTTTGTGCTCGTGATGCCAATTCTCGCACCTCAGCACATTGCTACTTAATATAGAAAAAACTAGATTTCAATGAAAGCAATTTTCAACGGTAGCGTTCTTGCTGACAGCGACGATATCGTTTATGTGGATGGAAATCCTTATTTCCCACGTGAAGCAATGCAAGTTCAATACTTTCGGGACTCTAGGCACACAACGGTATGTGGCTGGAAAGGAAAGGCACGCTATTGGGATTTGATTGTGGACGATCAAATTATTACTAATGTGGCTTGGAGCTATGAGACACCAAAGCCTGATGCCGAAGAGATACGTTATCGCTTTGCTTTTTATTCCGGAAAGGGTGTCGACGTTTCTTGAGCTAAATTTCTAATCATGAAAAATTCTTGTCAGACTTTAGGCTTTTTGGTCTGTGGACAATTCATCTACTCTGGAGGCGTCTCCTTTGACGGCTAAAAATCTAGACGCAAATGAACCTTCGTATCGCATCGTTCGTGATGATCATCAGGAAGATTCGATTACGAAGTTAAAGTTTTGTCGATACGATGATGCATATGATGAGCTAGAGCGCTTTTATCGTGATTTGTGTTGCTCTGATGAGCGAATTGAATACTCTATTGTAGAGACTTAATTTATTTCCTGAATTATCTTTTGATTTACGTGTTTATTCTATAAATTAGTTTTTTTATTGTCTTGCGCAATATGGCCTAAATGTATCGCTTCAGATCAGTGAACGATTTTAAGGAATGGCATCTGTCTTTCGCCGATCACCTGATACTGTTTTTTCACTGCTTTACATGATTTAACCACAATCTTGAGTGAATCGATACTCACGGTGTGTTGGCACATCTTGTCACTATGATCTGCACATCACATCTCAATGTGGTACAAAAGGCCGGGTGATGGGGATTGCTTGGTAGAAGGCCGCTCTTGCTTTGGGCGGTTTTTTTGTGTTTGATTGAGATGACTTATTGGCTTTCCTTGGCTGCTCACTACTCCTTACTTCAGTGACCAACAATTGTTTTGTTGATGATTTTAAGTAATCTGCTAAAAGGTTTGATTGTTTGTCTTAAGTATGGTGGTTTAATGATTTATAGAGCGTGAATTTCCTGAATGTTTATCGTGATCCTATGCTTGTTGAAGCTACTGCTGTTCATGTCTCCCACAAAAACTCTTCTGATAGTCGTTATTTTGGCTTGTCTTGGATTAGCTGCCTTAGCATTCCAGTTGACCAAGGGTGTGGGCGATTCTGAACCTTCTACCGAGCTGCAAGAGGCAATGCCAGCCTTGCAGTAACAACGTTGAGGACTCAAGAAGTTAACGATTTGAAAATAGTTGCTTTTTGCAGGCATCTAGTGTGATTGTGTATCTCACATTTTTTTTGTCGTCCACGACTCTATAAATTTTCCCTGTAGCCATACACTTTGTCCGGGCATCTACAAATGCTTTGAACTCGGTCTCCCTAGTTACTTCAGGTGTCCAGCTTTCATCAGACAAGTGTTCAATCGTGTACATCAAGCTTTATCCGTTATCAATATGCTGGCCTTGATTGGCTCAAAAACGTGCGATCTACTGATTAACCTTGGGATCAGGAAGATTTTTTTGAATCTTCGATAGCATTTCTGTATTTTTTATTTAGTTTCGCTTAAATGGGCGCGTACCTATGCCAAGAGATTGAAAACTATTCTGAGTATCGGCATTGAAATTATTTAGGACTTTCTGTGGGTTCTAGGCAGCGGATTTTGCGTTCAAAAGCTTGTGCCTGACTCATTTTGCTGAGCAACTTGTGGATGTCATGGGTGGAGAGCTCTCCATTCGATGCCCACTTCATCGACGACAATTCATATTTCTGAAGAGGTGCGGACATCGACCAATCGATTAGGTATTTGAGCTTACGTTGAATCTTGAAATCAGAACGTGTTCATCCTTGGCTTTGCCCTTCAGAAATTCTGTAATTCGCTCTTCCCTCAACGGCTTCCGCTCATCCGTTGCTTCCAAGGGAGAGTGCTGCCTTCTTCGGCACTTATTGGTTGAATGCCACGTCCAGGGTGATCAAGTGAATTCTTTTTTCGCAAGCATTGCGAAACGGCAGCCCAGGGGAGCATGATAAAGAAAATCTGTAGTTATCTGGCGTGAACCACGGACCCTGCTGCCCTATCCATCAATCCACTCTCGACTCACCTGACTATTGGACCGATCCAGCCCTGATGTCGTCTGCTGCACCTGCCTCTTCAACGGAGTGGCGGCTTTGGGAAATCGAGAGTAGGAGTCGTCATGCGAAGTGGGCGTCACGTCATGGACAATGAAAAGGTCACCTAGCCACGGGATGGGAGCTCTGACTTAAGGCCTAAGGAGCGTGGCTGCTTTCAATTGGTGTTGATTATATTTTTTCTCTTTGGCTGAAAGTGACGTATTTAATGTGCTGAATGGCTCTCTGTTGAAGGATTTTGTTTTTTAGACCATTTTTGGCGTAATGCCTTATGGGTTTGTGTATGGAAAGTTCTTTGGCTGAGCATTGAGTTGCTTTTGATTCTTGTCTTTCTGGTGTCTCTCATTGGCTTCTTCGTTAATTGTTCGGTTAACTCTGATATGAGCTTGACGCTTGATTCCCGGGAGGTTCTCAGTTTTAAGTTGATGACCCAACTGCCTTTGACCGGTCAGTTGTTCTACCGATAAGGCAGACTGTCCGTAGGTTAAGGTTCCAACCATGGCAACAGCAGAAGAGAAGCGCACCATCACCAAGAAGCGCCTACAGGAACTGCGCAATATGTGTCGTGAGCACTACAACGTTCTCATCGAGGAAGGCACCATGCCAGATGCTGCAGATGTGCGTGTTACAAATCAAAAGCTTGAGGAACTGATGGAGCTCCTTGACGGCAAAATCAAATGGGATAACGTCTGACTGCTTCTTATGCAGGATTGGCTGACGCTTTCCTTGGTTGTCAATATTGATTTTTATCGGATCTTTGCTTGTCTTAGAGCAATTGGCTCTAAAAGTTTTTGAGCTGGATCGATTCCATGCTTGGAAATTTTCTTGACGTCTTTAAAAATATTTGCATAAAAAAGAGGCTGCAAAAGCCTCTTTTTTATTGATCGCTTACTGCAATTATTCTTCGGTGTCTTCTGCTCCTTCAGGAATCAGTCGGATTTGCTTTCGACCTAGCTTGATGGTGAAATTATCACCAGGACTGAGCTCAAGCATTGCTGTATAGGCTTTCCCGATCAATAGATTTCCGTTGCCTTGAACCTTGGCAATGTAGCTCAGTTTGCGCCCACCTTTGCCAATTCCTCCTGCTCCACCACCGAGATCAATCCCTTTTGCATTTAGAAGAGCTTCATAAAATGCAGTGAAATTTACTCGATCGCTTCCATCTTTCTTCTGGGACACATAGCCGCACTCAGTGGCTAAGTCGGTTTTGGATACATCACCAAGATCTTTGACCTTAGCGAGCAGGTCTACACCAGTAAGCATTTGAAAAAGGCTTCAACAAACTATTACTAACAGTTCCTGCTCATCTAAGTCAACTCATTGGCTTGATTTGATTTTCATTTGTGTATTTGATGCTTCGAGCCGGTGATGTCGATTGAGTCGTTTTTAGCCTGTTTTAGTTCCATCTCTTTTGCCACATTCAGCCTGTGGTTATCGATTGCACCTGATCTGCGTGGAACACGGTCGTATAAGGCTCCACCGGTTCTCTGACCTAATTCGCCGACTCGTCGCTATGCAGTTGGGATAAAACCCGTGCAGCTAGACCTCGCGAGATCCTGCGCTCGATCAATAAGTTGCAAACCCAATTGAAAAGGGGAGGATTGGCTGGGTTAGACGTCAGCCGCTCTTGCAAGAGCATCAGCTCTGGTTTTGTTTTGATTCCTCGTAAGGCATCAATCAGCATGTCTTCGCCTGTTGTGGTCTGAATTGTGCGTTGAGCTGTGCTGGTCATCTGCCAAAGGGATGCGTTCCTTTGTTCTGGCACGTCTTGCTGTGAGTCTGCAACCCTTGTTGGTGCTTTTCAGTGATTAGGATCCCAGTTCGCGATCTTTTCCCTTTGCCTACTGGTCTGCAAGCTTTTCTAGTGAGTTAGCTGTTCGATACATCTGGTGTGAAGCTTGCGGGCTGATCCCGTCAATTGAACTCGCTGAGTAGATGCTCCCGTCCCAGGCGAGATACTGAACGCCTTTATCCTCGGTCCACATCCAGCCGAGCACATTAATGAATGCACTGCCGTCTCTAATGGCATGGACATTCGAAAAGGCTTGAAAGTCGCTAGGAATGTTCATTGCGATCCTGATTATTGGCATGCCCGTTGTTTGCAGCTTGGCAACGGATGTCTAGACGGACCATTTCAGTTGCAAGCTGTCTCATCCCCTCCCTTAGCGCTTGCCTTTCCAGCTCAGCATGCTGATCCAGATTGCAAACAGAGTTCCAACAGGGATCACGATCACCAGGAGTTGAGCGATGACGAATTGTCGGACTTCTGGATCCATGGGTTTTATTCCCTGCGGATAGCTTCTGCGGATCAGTTCATGCGATGAGCTGGAACGATAGTCATTCCGATCGGAGCTAAGGCAATGAGAGCCAGTTTGATGTGTTGAATCCCGAAGGGGATCCCAATGATGGAGACGAAGCAGGCGAGTGCCGAGGTGAGATGACCAATCGCTAGCCACCAGCCAGCCACTAAAAACCAAATTAAATTTCCGATGAATCCCATCGGGCCAGTACCTAGATCAAGAGTTCCGCTTATGTCGCGGCGGTTGATGGCTTCATATCCAAAAGGCCATAGAGCAAATTTGCCTATTACGAAACATGATCGGCTCCATGGAAGGCCCACGATGCTGATGGCAGAGACAAGACCCGCTAGCCACCAGCCCAGGGCCATGGGAAGACCGCCAAGCACGACCCAAAGAACATTGAGAATTGATTTAACCATGTATTTATTTTCACCAAATTCCTGGTATTAGGCGAAAACTTTTTAATTTGTAATCTATAAAATCTTTGTACTTCATTCTCATCGATGCTTCTTTGACTTGAATCCTCTGGATGTACAAAAGCAGAATTGATAATGGCACTAAAAATGCCCAAATAGATCCAGCCACTACACTAAAACTTAAATAGCGCATTAAGTCACCCGTATAATTAACATGCCTTACGCCGCTCCAAACACCGGTGCGAACCAAGCCTACGCCTGCTGTTTTCGCTGTCGATTTCTGGATATCGGCGGCGGTATTAATTAAGCTGCCGAAGTAAAAAAGAGGAATTGCAATCGCTGTCGTTATTAGTGAAAGGTCTGTTGGATTGGTGAAGGCTAAAAATGCTGGTAAGGTATAAAAAACACCAACAATGAGAAGTGCTGCTATAAAGCCTCCGGCACCCACTTTTTCTGTAAAAATTTGCTGGCGACGATCTGGATAAATTTTCTGTTCTATCAGCCACCATAAGCAATAGCTAATATGCATGCATGCGTAAAGAATTTGTCGCTGACCATTGATACCAAATAATAAAATTAGTATGCAAATTAGGGCAATTGTAATCGCTTTAGCCCAATTGATTGCTGTTAATTGAGTAGTCATAAGTGATTGAATTATTTCATTAAAAGTTTAATCACAACCAAAGCTGTGCAGATAGCGAGGATCCACCAGATCCAAGTTGCGCTTGTGACGACTGCTATTGCAATTCCGATCACAAGGAAGATCAGAAATTGGTTGAGGGTCATGGGTTCATGGATTGTTCCCCCATTGTGATTGCGGCCTTGTAGCTCTTCAATCCTTGATGGAAGCTTCGGGTTGATCCAAGCCTGGGAAGCGAACAACAAGTAGGTCTTCGCCTGTGATGGATCCGTTGGAGTCAAGGAGTTCTGGGTGGGTTGTTAACAATCCAGTACGGTCTGTGCGGCGTCTTGTATTCGCAGGGCTAGAAGACACAGCGCTCAAGCGCATCATTCGAAAGGCTTGGACCAAGAGGAAGACAAACACTGCCCCGTAGACCAGGGGGAAAAGCGTAGAAAACATGCAACAAATCCCTTTTGTTAAGAAACATTAACGGGTTTGTTGCTGAATCGCGTTTCTGAATCAGCTGGAAACTGGAAGCTTCGGTGGTTTTGCTCATCCTTTGGGCCAGCTTTAGGGCATGACGATCTCCCTACAACTGGCTGTGGCTCGATGTACCGCTCGTGGCCTGATCAACGGAACTGCTGCTGCTGATTACAGCGAGGTCATCAGCCTCCACCGAATGATGCAGCTTGAAGGGGAAACTGTTCTTGCGGCTGGTCTCTTGGCTCTCGCGCGTTCATTGAATCCATCTGAGGCCATGCGCGATGTTTCAGCCCATGGACGTCAGCCATTGGCTTAGCTGAGCGCTCGATGATTGACGCTTGGGTTTGATCGTGGGTTCAGTTGTGCAGCAACCAGCTTTGGAGTTGGGTCACACACTCAAGAGTTGATTCATAGGGAAGAACATTTCGCCCACAAATGGTTGATCTCGAAGCATTCGGCATTTTCTGCGCGTAAGTGTGGATGCGTTCCTGTGCATCATCCCAATGCTTGGAACGGCCAATACCAGTTGCCTCCTGCCCGAATAGGAGCCATACAGGTTGCTGGATGTCTTGCCATTGCTTGGTCCAGTTGCGTCTCCAAAAACCAGCTAAGAAGGAAAAGGTTGCCCAGCGTGTTGTCATGTTGGCTGCTTCTTGTTCCAGCGTGTCGAGCCATTCAGCATCAACATTTTCGTGGTTTGCAAATAAATTATTGGCTGAGAATGTTTTTAAAAATGTGCGGCGGCGTGCGTACCGGAAAAATAGAGACCCGATTGGTCCTTGAAATAGCAATCTCCAGAGAAGTTGAGACTGCATTTTTGGAAAAGGTTCCTCAAGAATACGCCAACTGGGTGGGCTGATCGCGATCAAGCCAGTGACTAGTTCAGGTGCGATCTTGAGCACAGCCAACGCGATCGGAAGGGAGGCTCCTTGTGAGACCAGGATCGCTGGGGCGTTGTTGTGTTCTCTCAGAAGATCGATCAGTGGTGCAGCCCAATCCTCGGGAGCTAGCTGTTGATTTGAATGCTGGTTCTCCCCGCAACCGAGTAGGTCAGGTGCCAGCAAGGCTGTCGTGTCGTCGGAGGCTCGCCAACAGGTGATAAATCGATCCCAAAATCGACTGGATAGGCCAACGCCAATGGGATGAATGAGGAGCAGCCGAGATGAACTCAAGACCCCACACCGCAGGCGATACGAGCACCACCTCCTCCTAGGGGGGGTGTGTCGGTGTAGGTGTCACCCCCTGCATGAACAACAAGAGCGCGGCCGCGAAGATCGGAGGCCTTCAGTCGTGGAGCCACCACGCTTGTTGTGGTGTTGCCATCTCGGTCCACTACTAATCGACTGAGATCCCCGCGATGGCCATTCCCAAAGGGTCCGAGGTGGGTGTTGGTTTGGTCTGGATCCCAGTGTCCTAGAGCTGCAAGCCCTGCAATCGAGGCTCCTTCGGCATTCGTTTGTGGAGCGCACTGATCGCCAGCATGCAAGTGGAATCCATGCTCGCCCTCGCTCAGGCCACTGAGTTCTGGAATGATCACCAAGCCTTGGTCTGTATCCCGGGCACTGATCGTGCCGATGGATTCACCGATTCCCTCGGCGTTAATGCTGTTGATCGTGACTTCAATCGCGCTGGCTTGCACGGTTGCAGGCATAAGCAGTGCCAGACACAGGGCCAGGAGTGCACCAAGTCGGTACATGGGTGTTCTACGGATGCGTTCATTTTGTCTGGATGTTGGCCCTAACCGCTAGAGCTCATGAGCTTCGGCAAGGGAGCGTCCTTTCCAAGTCCAGCCCCTACCCGTCAAGCTTTTCCAAACGGACGTGGGTGCGATCAACCCGATGATCACACCGCCTATGCCCATCAGCCACCAGTGACGTAGTGGCACCGAAAAACGGGTTCGGGTCCAGAGGCGAACGCCGAGCTGCATCAGGATTGCGATGAATGCGAACCCCGCATCACAGAGCCACAAGATCTGATCCTGGTTGCTCAGAAACGCCATCGTCAGGCTGGTCGGCAGAAGGAGCCATGGCAGCGTGAACATCAACAGGACCACGCCTCCAGCTCCCAGGGATTTGCTGATGCTGCGATCCAGACCGAGAAACCAGTTCTTGCTCCAGCCTTCCCAGAGAGCCTCGAGGTTGGCATACATCTGCAATTTGACTGCGTCGATTCCTAGGACGTAGCGCAAGCGAAAGCCTCCCTCCTTGATCCGCCGCGCCAGGGCCAGATCCTCCACCACCTCTCCCGCAAGCGCCCTGTGGCCGCCGATGGTGTTGTAGCTGTTTCTCCGAAACAACATGAAAGGACCTGCGGCAAAGGCCACCGTTGAAGCAGGGTCGTTCGCTTCAAGGATCGGAAATCCAAGCCCTAATAAGCTCGCCATGATTGGTTGCACCATCCATTCGGCAAGACATCCACAGGTCAAACGTGGAGCCAAGCTGAACAAATCGGCCTTCTCGTTGATGCTCTGCTGGAGTGCGCGACGAATGGCATCGGGCGCCAAGGTCACATCGGCGTCGATGAACAGCACCCATTCGCTTCGGATCTGCTCCATGGCTTGGCTGCAACCCCAGTTTTTTCCCACCCAGCGTTCTCCTTTCGGTCGCGGGCCAGCTTGGAGAACAGCTGCACTGGGTTGGTCAGCACCAGCGACGATACCGATCGTCTGTTCCGCAATCTTGACTGTGTTGTCGCTTGACTGATCGTCGACAACGAACACCTCCCAGTGAGAGCAAGGCTTGTCAGACATCAGCACGTGAGTCAGACAACCCTCAATGTTGTCCGCCTCATTGAAGGCCGGGATGACAACGGTGAGACTGGTGTCCGTGATGGGTTCATCGTTTTGATGCCAAAGCGTTGGAGCTGAGGCAAAGACGCGTTGTAGGCCTAAGAGAAGGATGCCTAGGCCTATTCCAGCCGCTAAAGCTGTGACTCCTGCCACCAAAGCCACAATCTGGAGCAGGTTCAAGAGCTAGGCGGCGTCTGCTGCCTACTTTGACCAACTTCAGCCTCGATGTTGTCTTTGCACGTGGAGCAAAGCAGATGACCCTTGTGTTTCCAGTAGGCACGGGTTGAACGTTCGATCGTTTGCCTGCAGATCAAACACTGAAACATCGGGCTCATGGTTTTGAAGCCATCACGCTTATCCCTTATCCCATGGGTCCAAGACAGGTTTTGTTCATGAAGAGGCAAAGCGGCTTCGCAATGCTGTTTGAGTCGTTGCTCATCAACGTTGTCGTTCGCGACGGTTTGCTTTTCGGGTTCCCCCGTATTGATAACCAGGATGGTGTTGCAGATTGATCCAGCAGCTAGGGCATGCAAATTGCCAGCTTGGTTGCGCTGCTGTTTTCACTCTGTAATGAATTGGCCCTTGTCTAGAGCATTGGTCACAAGCGTGTAATTGGCATCTCTTTTGTTTGCCATGTGAACGCCAATCCTTTAAAAACACCAACTCCTCGTGAGAGGAGGGTCTTCCCAGTGCGGCATTGCGTTGGGGATAACGTCCAAAACGTTGGATCAACGTCTTGTTGCGACAAGCGACCGCCACAGTGGCTGGGTCGCTCCAGCGCTCCAGCAAGGAAATCGCGCCCTCAATGACTTCGATCTCCTCGCTGTGGAGCATCGGCATTAACCAGAACTGGCGACGCACCTGTTCTGGTTCTGCATCAAGCCAACCATCTGCGATCGCCTGGCGGGTCAGCCTTAGGGCGTGAACATCGCCAGAGAAGGCTCTGGGTTCATTCCTCCAGATTTGCCGGGTGAATTGATCCATCATTAAAACCAGCGCTAGTGCACCGGTCGCGTTCTGCTCCCATTGGCTGAGTTCACCCTTCAATGCAGAGCATGTGAGCTTGCCGAAGCGTCTCAACACCAAGGCGTCAAAGTCTGCATTTCTGCGAAACCATTGGTGCGGGCGACAGTCATGAAACCAGAAGCGGAGAACCGCATTCGGGCTGGTCTCCATTAGCTGTCTTGACGGACCGCCTTCACAGCCATGCCTGCTTCAGCGCTGGTTACAGCGGCAAGCACAATCAAACCGATCAGCCCAACCAGTTGGTTTTGCGGTTCCGCTTCAGCTGCGGAGTTCTGAGCTAACACGGCTCCTGCGACAAACCAGGTCGTGGCCAGTACGGAGGTAATCCAGTAAGCCTTCCAGCGACGTTGATATAAGTAACCGGCTCCGAGTCCGGGCACCACGTTCAATACAACGGCCACCCAGCCAGCTGATGCGGCGAGCACCTGATCTTTCGTAGGGGTCATCAATACGTTCTGTCTTCACGACACTTTGTCGTGTTTGGTGCTTGGGTGGGGTGAATGCCTTCGTCTGCCTTGCGCTCTCTGCTTTTGTTTTGCTTGGTGGCTTTGTTTTGGCTTGCCCCAAGTTCTCCTCTGTTTGCCGAAAGCTATTGGTGTGATGGAGACCTGCTGACAGCGGAGCGAACCAATTTGGGTCAGGAGGCGATCGGCACTGTTGTGCAACCGATTCCGAACACTGCTGATGGAACAGTTCCTGGGGACGGGATTCTTCTCCATTGGCGAGACCTCAGCTTGCAACTGCCACGCACCAACAATGCTGGCCCGCCCAGCTACACCGATGGACGTTGGTGGTGGCGGGTGGAGGATGCTGATCATCCTGAATTCCGCCAAAGGAAAGCGTCCATCGAAACCTATTCCTGTGAGGCTCAAGTGGAGGGTGCTAACCCTCTTAATAACAGGAATTCATAGATCGCAACTGCGGTCACAAACAGTGCGATGGCCCCAACTACGAGCTTGCCGTTCATCGACGAAATCCCCACAACCACCATCATGGTGGTATTCACAACTTTGTCGTGCACGGTTCTGCCTGGATCTTGTTCGCTTGGTTCGTCGTCGCGATTGCTTGCGCTACGCGTTTCTGGCGAATCACAGCAGCGTTTCGTCGAAACAATGGATTAGCTGAGCCTTCGAGCAAAGCGATGAGAGAGTCACTCGAACGGGCCTGGGAGCGCAGCCCTCGCTGAAAACGGCGATAAATTAATTCAATGGATCCTTTTTCCAGCACCGACAAACTTGAACGTGAGTTCAAGCAGGCACAACAGTTCGGACGTTGGCTAAGCGATGAAGAGCGGTTGGCCTTGGAAGAGGAGGAAACTCAAGCGTTGAGGGTGATCGAACAGCAACGTCATCGACGTGAGCGTCTCATCGTTTTGACCGGAATCTGTATCTTGATTCCTCCTCTTTGGGGACTTGCAGCAGCTCTTAGTTTTTACTTGCTGTTTCCAGAAACAGCAAAACGCTTCGCCTTAATTGCTGGAAGCACTTTGATATTTGTTTTGATTTTGTCCATATTGATATTCGGTTTTTTAGTCTTGGCCGTTGCGAATATTCTTTTCTGAAATTGATTGTTTGATTTGACTTCTAAATCTAATATTTTTACTTGCTAGATCCATGAAGCGTAGGTTCAAGTTAATGGCAATGTTCAAAGTTTAAGGATCAGCCAAGCCAGTGCGCAGCTGAATACCAGTGAAATGATTCCGATCACCGCTCTCCAGAAGCGAGGATCATTGGTTTGGAACATGCGGTACGTCTGAGCGGATCAGTCAGAATGACAGCTGGATCGTTCCTGCTTCAACGCGTTTCAGGAGATTGCTCCTCAGCTTCTGGTCCTGCTCATCCAATCCACGGTTCAGTAAAACTTCGCGATAGTGCTCAACACTGATTTGGTTGTGCAAGGTGGCATCCAAATAAAGTTCGACCATGGTGCGCAGGAATGAAGTTCTGTAAAGCTATGCGTAAGAGTCCGCGACCGCGTGCAATTTTTCGTTCGGTTCTCCTCAGCTGAATGATGGCGGAAGCTGGGCCCCTCTTCGTTTCGGATGGAGTTGTGCCGGTTTTGATTGGCTCCTCCCTCAGTCCCAATTGGTTTGGTAACCGATGCTTGTTGCTTTTACCTATGGACCATCGTTTGCGCCAATACAGCCGCTTTGGCCTACGAGCCTTGCGAATTGCAGCGAGCACTTTGGCACTGGTTGCGTTGTTGCGCTCTGATTGGGCTACAGGGGCAGGAGCTTCTTTGGCCTGGTTGCTGTTTGTTCAAGTTGAGAGGCGCTGGACAGTTCAAGCTGATGAAGACTCCTAGATTTAGGAAGCAATGCCTTGCTAATTGATCCAATTTTCTTGGCTAAAATAATAAAAATATTCCAACAGTGGTATTTGCAGATTTTAGTTGAGGGTGTTTGGATTGAAGTCTGTCGTGATGAGTGGTGTGGTTTTGTTCAAGCAAAACCCAAGCGCCCTTCTCTTCCGATTAATCATTCAATAGGTCTCGCTCCAGCATCCTCAGCCTTTAAAGTGGGAACCGAGAAGGCCTTTTTAGCCTGATCCGACGTTCCATACCGGTGTTTCTCTTAGATGGCGCAATCACTGGATCGGCCAACAAAAACATGTGCTGTTTGTGGCCGTCCATTCCAATGGCGTCGCAAATGGAAAGACGTTTGGGATGATGTTCGATACTGCTCTGAGCGCTGTAGGCGCCGGCGTGGAGCTAGTAGGCCAAAACCATCTTCATGAATCAATGTTTTCTCGACCACTGCTTCAATTATTTTGAAAATCATTAACATTTTCCATTTAAAGATATCGGAAAAATTCTTTCGTCAGTTAACACTAATTGCTATTGCCTTGCCCTTAGCTGTCGCATGTACAAAGTCAGTTGATTTGTCTGATAGGGCTGAGAGAAGTGCTGATAATCGTCCAGTTGTATTGACAACATTTACGATCCTTGCCGATATGGCACGTGAGGTGGCTGGAGATCGTTTGCAAGTTAAATCGATTACCAAGCCGGGTGCAGAGATCCATGGGTATGAGCCTTCTCCTAAGGATTTAGAACGAGCATCAGGTGCAGATTTAATCGTTGAAAATGGCTTGGGATTAGAACTTTGGGCTCGTCGCTTCGTCCAATCAGCTGGAGATGTGCCCACAGTCACTCTCACCGACGGAATGCAGCCCTTGCTCATTGAGGGTGATATGTATGCCGGGAAGCCCAATCCCCATGCCTGGATGTCACCTCTGCGGGCTCAAGGATATGTGGATCAACTCGTCGATGCCTTTTCTGATCTCGATCCAGAGGGGGCCCAGATCTATCGAGATAATGGCAAACGCTACAAGCAGCAATTGGAAAATTTAGATGCAGAGTTGCGTGACCTTCTTGCTGTTATTCCCCCAAAACAGCGTGTTTTGGTCAGCTGTGAAGGGGCATTTTCTTATTTAGCTCAAGATTATGGATTTGATGAGGCTTATTTGTGGCCGGTTAATGCTGAAAGCCAGATCACTCCAAGACGTATGGCCCGGTTGATCGAGCTTGTGAAGAGAGATCAGGTCCCTGCGGTGTTTTGTGAAACCACCGTGAGTGATAAAGCTCAGCGAGAGGTGGCTCGTGCTTCAGGCGCTCGCTTTGGTGGCAGCTTTTATGTGGACTCTTTATCAAAACGCAACGGTCCTGCACCAACTCTGCTCGACCTTCAACGCCACAATGTGAAACTTCTTAGGCAGGGGTTGGCTGCTTCCGCCGAAAAGTCCTCATGACCCAGAGTGAATTGATGCGGATCGAGGCAGATCAGATCTGTGTTGACTACAACGGCACGGTTGCTCTCTATGACGCTTCTCTTCATCTGCCTTCGGGATGCATCTGTGGATTGGTGGGGATGAATGGGTCTGGTAAGTCGACCCTTTTCAAAGCTCTTACCGGTTTCATTCGTCCCTCGCGTGGACAGATCAGAATCAACGGCAGCAGTGTGTCCAGGGCTCAGCGCGATCAAGCTGTTGCCTATGTGCCCCAGAACGAAGGGATCGATTGCGATTTTCCTATTTCTGTTTGGGATGTGGTGATGATGGGTCGCTACGGAGCCATGAATGTGCTCCGGATTCCACGGCAGTCCGACAGAGTTGCTGTTCGCGATGCCCTTGAGCGCGTTGAGCTTCTTGACCTAAGGGATCGTCCGATCGCTGCTCTCTCTGGAGGGCAACGTAAAAGGACCTTTCTGGCAAGAGCTATTGCACAGCGCGCATCGGTTTTGTTGTTGGACGAACCTTTCAATGGCGTAGACGTTCGCACGGAGAAGTTGATGGCAGAGCTGTTTTTCCAGTTGCGTAAGGAAGGACGCACTATTTTGATTTCAACGCATGATCTCAGTCATGTCAGAGACTTCTGCGATCTCACCGTCCTAATCAATAAAACGGTTTTGGCTTACGGTGAAACATCGGAGGTGTTCACTCCAGAAAATCTTTCTTTGGCCTTTGGGGGGCTTCCTCCGGATTTATTGACCGGAAATAGTTCCTCGGAGGACTCTTGAGCACATTTTTGATCGAGCCTCTTCAGCATGCCTTCATGGTGCGGGCACTGCTAATCAGTGCCACCGTTGGTGGCGTTTGTGGTCTCCTCTCTTGCTACATGACCCTCAAAGGCTGGGCGCTGATGGGTGATGCGGTTTCTCATTCAGTGTTGCCAGGGGTGATTCTGGCCTATGCCATTGGATTGCCTTTTTCTGTTGGCGCGTTTGTTTTTGGTGTGGGATCAGTCGCCATGATTGGCTTCGTCAAGCAGAAGTCCCGAATCAAAGAAGATACGGTGATCGGCCTTGTTTTTACTGGTTTCTTCGCTTTAGGACTGGTGCTGGTCTCGAAGACGCGTAGCAATATTGATCTCACGCATATCCTGTTTGGAAATGTTCTTGGTATTTCTATTGCAGATATTCAACAAACGGTTCTCATTTCAGCCCTTGTAACGGCTGTCCTTTTGTTGTTTCGCCGTGATCTGTTGTTGTTTTGTTTTGACCCCACGCATGCACGCTCGATTGGAATCAACACCGGTGTTCTCCATTATCTCCTCCTTTCAGTCCTTTCTCTTGCTGCGGTTGCTGGATTACAAACGGTAGGCATTATTTTGGTGGTGGCCATGCTGGTTACGCCAGGGGCTACCGCTTATCTGCTAACCGATCGTTTTGATCGAATGAGTTGGTTGGCGATTGGCAGCAGTATTGTTTCCAGCCTCCTTGGTGTGTACACAAGTTATTGGACTGATAGTTCACCAGCTGGTTGCATCGTTCTTGTACAAACCGGTTTGTTCGTCATTGCGTTCCTCTTTGCTCCTAAGCACGGGATCTTGCGTCACCGATTCGCATCGTCGATGCCCATTTCAAGGTTGCCTGATTGATGACATTTGGCCGAACAAGAATTGAATAAGAAGAATCTTGATTCCTTGAAATCGAGTCTGAGTTGGTGGCAAGAAAATAGTTTTTCTGAACGTACTAATGGATTAATTTATCTTTTTGATCACGCAACTAAAGATTGGAATTTTGTTGGTGCTGGGCAATCGTTTGTTCAGCAGGCTATCTCCATTGCGGCTTGTGAGGTGGCGAAGTGATCGGCTGGGGCCTGATGCATCAAACTCAATTGGTTGCAATCAAATCTGAGATGCGTCTCACCACATCCGCTGGACTTTTACTGAGCTTGTTGGCTGTTACGACTCCAGCAATCGCTCATCACGAGATTGGTTCTGACCACAGCAGAACGTTGCTTTCGATGGGGAAAGAGCCTTCCCCATCGAAACCTGGTACTGAGCCCATCAAAGCGATGTATGACACGAAGGCGGAGGCAGAGGAGGCCGCAGCTTTGTTCAACTGCAAGGGGGCCCACCAGATGGGAGCGAAATGGATGCCTTGCAACGCCCATAACCATGGTTCCAGTGCAGGACACTGAATTGGCACTGACGTAAATTAGTTCATCGGTTCTAGTGGGATTCAGTCACTAGAGGTAACGGGGAAAGAGCGGTGAAAATCCGTCGCTGTCCCGCAGCTGTGAACTGCTGAAAACTCTTCAGCAGAAGTCAGAACGCCCGCCGATTTTTTTCAATCGACGAGGATCGACCATTGATGTCCAAACGAATCACCAGACTCTTTATGGGTCTCGGATTTTTTGCTGTAGCTGGGTTGTTACTCACGACTGCTGGGCCCGCTGCTGCCCACCATCCCTTCGCGATGCCGGAAGGAGGTGAAATCAATGCGCTGCAGGGATTGCTCAGTGGAATTGGCCACCCCCTGCTCGGCCCTGACCATCTCCTCTTTCTGCTGGCAATTGGATTCATTGGACTTAGGCGCCCAGTGTCTTGGGTGCTTCCCCTTTTGGCATTCGCCCTTGGAGGAGCGGTCTTAATGCAATTCTTTCCCCTCCCCTCCAGTCTTGAGCCTGCTGGTGAGGCGCTCGTCTCACTGAGCTTGGCGGTTGAGGGTTTGATCGCTCTCAATCTCATTCCTGCAGGACTCTTGCTGCCGGTTATTGGATTGCATGGCTATCTGCTCGGTGGCGCGATTGTTGGAGCTGAATCCACGCCTCTATTCACTTACTTCTTGGGTCTGTTGATTGCCCAAGGTGCCTTGCTACTTGCTGTCAGCCTTGGATCGAAGCGATTGCTGGATGCTCTTGGAGCTGAGGGCAAGCGTGTGGCTGCAGGGATTTGGATTGGTATTGGAGGAGCATTCGCTTGGGCTGCCCTGGTGGCTTAACCACTCTCAGATTCGTTCCATAACGATCTGCAGCAACGTCACCACCGCTGCTTCACATCTCCTGAGAATGGTGACAATTGATATGGGGCACCATGCGTTTTTTGCTCTCCGCTGCTTTTGCTTTGGTGCTGGTCTTGAGCATGCCCACCCGTGCGATAGCTTCTGACACGGTGAGGGGTGGTCAGATTTTTAATACCAATTGCGCCGCCTGCCACGCAGGTGGTGGAAATATTGTCAAGAGTGCGCGGACCTTGCGGCAAGACGACCTTGAGGCTTTTCTCCCTAACTACTTGACCGGTCATGAGACTGGAATTGTGGCTCAAGTGACCTATGGGCGTAATGCAATGCCTGCATTCCTGGATGTGCTCAGTGAAAATGAAATTGCAGATGTTGCGGCCTACGTGGAAGATCAAGCCAGCCATGGCTGGAGTTAGCTGCTTCCAGGGTTCATGACACGCTTCGCAACTGGCTGGGCCATTTTTCAAGGTCTATTAATCGAAGCGCTTCCTTTCTTGCTTCTGGGCGTTTCGATTGCTGGTTTGGCGAGATGGCTGGTTCCCCAGTCAACATGGATTAAGCGTTTGCCACGCCATCCCCTGCTTGCTCCAATTGTTGGAGCCTTGCTGGGCTTCGCGTTGCCCGCCTGTGAATGTGGGAATGTTCCCGTTGCGAGACGTCTGCTTGCAAGCGGAGCGCCGTTGGGCACCGGTTTTGGTTTTTTGTTCGCTGCTCCCGTACTTAATCCGATCGTCTTAGCTAGTACTTGGGCCGCTTTTCCTGATCAGATCTGGTTGCTCTGGGGGAGACCGATTGGTGCCTTCCTGATCGCGATAGGACTCAGTGCTCTTCTGGGATTGCTGCCTGAATCCAGCTTGTTGGCGTCCGCCTTGCTCGAGGAGCGAAGACTGAGTCAACCCCTCTCTCGAGTGGGACTGCTTGAACGTCGAAGTGGGCTGGTTGGAGTCGACTTCAATGCTTCTGAACGTCGGCTGGAGCAGGTCCCGCTTCGGCCTGCGGAGCTGCTGCAACACAGCACGCGTGAATTTTTGAGCCTTCTCACCTTGCTGGTATTGGGCTGTGCTCTTGCCGCTGCGGTGCAAACCTGGTTGCCGCGCAGTTGGTTGCTGGCTTTGGGTTCAGGCCCCACCGTTTCGGTGTTAGCTCTGATGCTTCTGGCACTGGTGGTTTCGGTCTGTTCCAGCGTTGATGCGTTTCTTGCCCTTGGCTTTGCAGCCCAGGTCACGCCTGGAGCGTTGTTGGCCTTTCTGCTTCTCGGTCCAGTGGTCGATCTCAAGCTTGCTGGCCTTTTTACTGTGCTTCTTTCAACGCGAGCCATAGCAATCACTGCAGTCGCAGCATCCTTGTTCGTTCTACTGATCGGGCAGTGGGTCAATCTTGTGTTGATGTAACGCGATGGCACGTCTGAACCGGATGCGACAAACGCGATATCTACCTCCTCTTGTTTTGTTGCTTTGGGGATGGGTGTTGGTCTGGAGCAGTGTGTCCGCACGTTTGGATTTACTCCTCAATGCGGTGTTCCATCCGGTGGTTGCGATTGCAGGAGTTGTTCTGCTGGTGCTCGGGGCTGTTCAGCTGCGCTCTGCTCCCCGCTTGAACACGTCATTAGCGCCTCTGAGTTGGCTGGTTTCGATTGCGGTGGCCTGTTTGGTTTTGTTGTTTCCCCCATCACCTTCTTTTAGTGATTTGGCTGCGAATCGCAGTGAAAATTTGCCTGAGGCGCCGCGACTGAGCTTTTTCCTTCCGCCAGAACAACGCACGTTGACGGAATGGGTGCGGCTGTTGCGCAGTCAGCCGGATCCCAATTTGTATGCGGGAGATCCCGTGCGGATTAGTGGTTTTGTGCTTCAACGTCCAGGGATGCAACCCCAGCTTGCGCGTCTCACAGTCCGCTGCTGCCTGGCTGATGCCACTCCTGCTGGTCTTCCGATTGAATGGCCTGCGACTGCGGATCCTCAGCCGGATGAATGGCTGGCTATCGAGGGAACGATGACAACGCAGACCAAGGATGGACTGCTCATCAATGTGGTGAAGCCCAGCACAATCACAACCATCCCGCGACCTGAGAGGCCTCTGGAACCATGAGCTCAAAGGGGTTTGGCCCATCGACTGGCAAGGTTCGACTCTTGAGCGTTGCTTTGATGGGTCTGGGCCTTGTCGCGTTGGTCCAGCAGCAGATTTTGTTGCGTCGCCCTCCGCGTTTGCGATCCGTCGCGATTCAATCCATTCGTTCAGGCGCTGCAGCACTTGATGTGCGCTTCAGTCGGACGATGGATCGCAATTCGGTGGCTGAAAACAGTCGTCTTTTGCCTCATCAGCCCCATCAGTGGTTTGGTCAGCAGGACCAATTCCGCTTGCTTCTCGATCCTGGAGCTCAGATTCGTTCGCCTCAGAAGCTTGTTCTTGGTGGTCGTGATCAACGCGGGCTTGCACTGCCTAAGCGTTCACTTTGGTGGGACCCTCGTTCCTATCTCGTGGCCGTGATGGTCGAGGAGGAGGGAGAGCAGTTGAAGTTGCGTCGTGAGGATGGCAGTTGGTTGCCGTTGTCGTCTGTCGAGCAGCGCATTCTTCAAATCGAGCCACTGGGCAATGGAGAGGGCGTTGCCTTCGTAACTGATAACGATCCATCCAAACTGGAGGTGTTGCTTCGCCAGCTCACTCCAAGAGCGATAAGCGATCAAGCTCAAGGATTGGCAGATCCTCTTCCAGGTGCGATTCAATCATTGGCGTCTGGATCACTTTTGTTTGCTCATTTAAGTAGCAATCAGCGCGGGGAATTACTCGTACAAGTTGGAGGTATCGAAGCGGGTAGCGACCGAACTTGGATTCGCTCGGCGAATGCCAAGCGCCGTGACCTCGACCTGGAGGTTGCAGGCGCGATCCGTCTTCTTCCTGATGGAAGCGGATTGGTTGTTCCTTCTTACGACGGGCTTGACCTTCTGCCAATGAACCCTGATCAACAAGGGAATTCTCCACAAAGTCTGCCTGGAAGCCGGGAACTTAAATCCTTTTGTTCTGGTTCCGGTCGCGCGGTTTTGTTAAGGAACTGGCCCGATTACCGACGCTCAATTGAGCTCGTCATTCCTGGGCAGCCCCCACGCCAAGTTTGGTTGGGGGAGGCTGGGGTTATGGCAACGGCTTGCGATAACCGGGGAGAAAAGATTTGGATTGTCCTTCGTGATGCATCGCCGACTCTGCGTGATGAACTATTGCTTGTGAACAGCTCTGGTTCAGTGCTTGAGCGAAGGTATTTTCCTGGATGGTATTTGGCTTCAGGAGCGGTTCTTGATGTGGATCCCGCCACGAATCGTCTGCTTACTGTGATGACAGATGGGGATGGTTTGAGACGTCGAGCTGCGCTAATCGATGGCAGCAGTTTGGAGTTTGAGCTTCTTAAACCTCAAGTTGTCTTGGCACGGTGGTTACCTGCGGCTGGTGAATTGGATGAATTCCATCAGATCCGTCGATAGGTTGAGCCAACTTGATGGTTCGATCTTGGAAGAGCCAGTCCTCAGAGCAGAGGGTGTCGATGTGCAATACGGCGATAGCGTTGTATTGGAAAACGTCTCGCTGTCGCTGCAATCAGGCACATTGACAGCGCTTGTTGGTGCCAATGGAGCAGGTAAATCCACTCTGCTGCATGTGCTTAAGGGGCAATTGCGTCCTTCAAGTGGCTCGGTTTACTGCGATGGGGATCCGATCGAATCTTGTCGTGAAAAGGTGGTTTTAATGCCTCAGCGCAGTCGGATTGATTGGTCGTTCCCAATCAGCGTTCGTGATCTCGTGGATCTTGGATCCATGAACGGTCAAGCCTTCGGGTGCTGCGATCGGGAGGCTGCAATGCAACGCGTAGGGATGGCAGACCTTGCAAACAGACGCCTTGATGCGCTTTCAGGTGGACAGCAGCAACGAGCCTTGCTTGCTCGTTCTCTGGTGCAACCCTCTCGAATGCTTCTTCTTGATGAACCCTGTGCAGCGATCGATCCTCCTTCTCGGGATCAATTGTTGCTCCTGATGCGTCAGTTGGCCGATACCGGTCATACCTTGCTGGTGAGCAGCCATGACTGGGGTGAGGCGCTCGATTCCTATGACCGAGTCATTGTTCTTGACCGTCGTGTTCTTGCTGATGGCCCTCCCTCTGAGGTGAGGCGCGCTCTCAAAGGTTTAGTCAATCCGGGGAATCATCACTGTGGATGAGATCGTTTTTTGGTTTTTGCCTCTAGTGATGGCACTTTTGGTGGGGATTTTGTGTCCCGTCATGGGAACTCTGTTAGTGACCCAGCGTCGGGTGCTTCAGGCCAACCTCATCTCCCATGCCGTGCTTCCAGGATTGGCGTTATCGGTTGCCTTTGGTTTTGACCCAGCAGTGGGAGGCGTCATCAGCGGCATCCTTGGGTCCTTATTGGCTGAACGATTGCAGCGCAACTCAAAGCTGAATGAGGAAGCTGTCATCAATACCGTGCTTGCTGGTTTTCTTGGGCTCGGAGTCTTGCTGATCCCTTTGTTGAGTTTGCGCCTGGACCTTGAGGCCCTTCTGTTTGGTGATTTGCTCACGGTGGGTTGGCTCGATGTGGGTCGGGTGTTGGTTGCTTGCTTGGCTGTGGCTTTGCTCCTTGGCACTCGCTATCGGCAGCTTGTTTATTTGGGGGTTGATCCAGAGGGGGCCGCTTCGGCGGGACTTCCAGTGCGTGGTCTACGTCTTGCCATGTCTGCGGTAACGGCTGCTGTGATTGTTAGTGCAATGGCAGCAGTGGGAGTGATTTTGGTGATTGGCTTGCTGTGCGCGCCGGTTCTTCCAGGGCTACGTCGAGTGAGAAGCCTTCGTGCCGCAATGGTTCAGGCCTCTTTTGTGGGCTTGGCTCTGAGTGGCGGTGGTTTCCTTTTGGCCTTGCCTCTCAATCTCCCCCCAGGCCCTTTGATCGGGGTGGCATGTGTTGTGTTGCTTTGCCCATTGGCAGGAAGAAGTACCTAGCCAAACTTTTGAGAATGATTATCATTTCGATTAGTTCTCCTCTCTCAAGTGCCCCTGCCCGCTTCTTTACCGTTTGCAAGTGTCTTGCTCGCGGCAGCTAATACGGCAACTCCCACTGTGGTTGCTGCAGATGGCATTCTTTGCGATCTCACGCGCACTTTGGTGGGAAATCAAGCAAAAGTGATTTGCTTGATCAAGCCGGGCACAGATCCGCACTCCATGGCATTGCGCCCAGCTGATCGCCAAAATCTTGCGAAAGCAAAAATTGTGCTCTTGAACGGGTACAACCTCACTCCGGCGTTGAACAAGATCAGAACTCCTGGCACCGTCGTAAAAGTTGGAAATATTGCTGTCCCAAACAACCCTGCAAAAGATCCCCATATCTGGCATGACCCAGCCAATGTGATTGCGATGGCTAACACCGTTGCATCGAGGTTGAAGCCTCTGTTTGATGCCAATGGAGATGCTGCAATTGATCAACGACGGGCAAAAGCTGACCGCGTTCTTGTCTCCCTTGGAGGTTGGATTGGTCAACAAATAGCAACTGTTCCGGAAAAGCAGCGTGTGGTTGTGACCGGCCACCGCACTTATGACTTCTTGGCTAAGCGTTACGGGTTTCGTGAACTTCCCGTTTTGGATGACTACACCACGGGTGGAACATTGCGTCCTTCGAGCTTGTCTGCAATTAGCAAGTCGATCAAAGCATCTGGAAGTAAGGCCATCTTCCCCGAGTCACTTCCTCCCTCCAAAACGATGCGACGGATTAGTCGCAGTAGCGGTGTTCCGATTGCCAAGCAAGTTCTTTTTGGTGATGGGCAAGCACCAGGGAAAAGCTTGGTGCAAACAGCAACGAGCAATGTTTGCATATTTGTGAATGCTCAAGGAGGGAAATGTGATCAGAAGGGAGCTTCTCGACTTCAGCAGCAATGGGCAGCTATTTAATTATTCTTTCTATCTTTTTTTCTAACTATTTCTTATCGTCATGAACTCAATTTTTAGTCGTGTGCTTCAAGGTGGTGCTGTTGCTGGACTTTTGCTTGGGGGCGATCTTGCTTCTCAACCTGTTCGAGCTCATGGATCACATGGAGGTGGTGGAGAGCAATTGCAACCGGGCGAATTCAAACTAAGCCCCATAATCACCCTTGAGGGTCATGGTGGTTTCGAGAATAATTTGGAAAACCGTCCCCAGCATTACGCCATTGACGGCATGTTCGGAATGGTTATGGAATGGGGACTAGAGAATGAAGGGAGCTTTGCGATCGAGGCTTCCTTTGGTCCGGCATTTGTTTGGGGAGAATCCGAACATTTCTATGGAGCTGTTCATGTTGATGAACACGGCGATCACGATGATCATGCAGGCCATGACGACCACGACGATCACGATGACCATGACGATCACGATGATCATGCAGGCCATGACCATTCAGGCGGAACCAAATGGAAGCGAACAGATATAAAGGGATTTCTACAAGCTCGTTATCAGCCCAATGATCGATTGTCCATATCAGCGAAGTGGATGCCTTACTTCGAGATTGGCAGTGCAGAATCAAACGTGGGTATGAAAAACGAAGTTGGCGCTACCGTCGTCTATGCCTTCGGCGATGGTGATGTGAACTTCGCTTTGGGTGATGGTCTTGAATCTGTGATTGACGGCGTTTTTGTTTCTGTTGAAAATCGAACTGGCTGGGATACTGAAGGCACCTACTTGGGCAATTACACGGATACTTGGCTTGGATTCGGCTTTTTTGTTGACCAGCTCAACGTGACTCTTACTGGAGGACCCCGGTTCTACTCACCTGGTTCATATTCTGGACTCTCTCAAAGGACAGATTGGGGTGGTGAGTTAGGGATGGAATATCCACTTGCAGAAAGTGTGGTGTTATTTGCTCATTGGAAGCCCATCTACAGCACCGCAGGTGGAGAAGGCTGGGGTAAGGGCTGGAGTCATCATGTGGGGACTGGTGTGAGTTTCAGTTTTTAATGAGATTTCTGGCTATAGAGAGGTTTGAATTTTCTATTGCCAGATGACGATTGACGATCAATCAAGGCGGCATGCCATCAGCCGTCTCAGTCGTAAGAAGGCCTATCGCCATCAAGTGATCAATTACCTCTGGGTGAATGCTCTCTTGATTGTGGTGTGGGCTTTAACTGGCTTTGGTTCTTTCTGGCCGATCTACCCCATCTTCGGTTGGGGTGTCGCTCTTCTGATACAAGGATGGAAAATCACTCATCCTCATCGTCACTCATTCAGTGAAGAAGAGATCAATCGAGAAATTGAAAGTTTGAAATAAAGTTGTCTTGTGTGTGTCTTTTAGATCCGCACTTTTCCCACTTCTGCCTTAATCGGCTCTCTTCCAGTTCCTACAAGAATAGGTAGACGGGTGAAGATTTCAACTCGGATCCCAATTCTTGCAACCAGGATGAGGGCACGACTCACAAAAAAAGTGGAAAGGACGATTGCTAAAGGCCATCTCCAGCTTTCTAGAAAGTGAAAAAAATTGCTCATCCGCTGATGTAACTGCATCTTCATTGAATTAATAGCAATTTTTTGCTGGAATGAGATGCTCAGTTGGACATTTCAGTGATAATTATGCACTTTACTTTATATTTTCAAGCTTTACAACGCTTAGCAGATTCTGGATGCGACCCTCAAAACTCGAAATTGGTTGGCATTAAAGTGTTTCGGGTTTGAGTCTGCTTGGTCTGTAAGCAATTAGAAATTTCTGTGCATCTCCACTTGTTCGTTTTACGGCTGTGATCAGGTCTTCACCAGTGTTCCAAACCCAAAGCTGATCCTCATAATTATTTTCTTTGATTGATGTGCTGATTGGCTTGCCGTGCCTAGCGCTTAAACCAGCAAGAACCTCTGTCATGTCATCCATGCTGAATTCATAAGCCAGGGATTGAAGACCTCCTTGCTCATTCATATCTAATGTGAGCTGAGGAACCGGTAATTGATCGAGGTGAATGTTACGAGCAATCAATCTTTGATGGTTAATGCCTTCTTGTCTAATCGCACCATTCAAGTGGTTGTTAATCTCTGCTTGGGGCATTCCCCATGCCAATCCTTCAACACAGGCAATGGCTATTGAAGGATAAATGACAAAGCAGGCCACCAGTACGCAGGCGAAAAGTGCGGAGCGCACAGTTCGAATCATGGCTCAGTCGGTCAAGGTCTTTCTTAAGTCTGGTCGATTTTGAGCCTGACTTTACAAAACAAAAATGAAGCTCTATCTCGGCGAGCTTTAAATGGCGTCATTTGGGCGAAGCTTGGGTGTCATTTCATCTCATCATGCGTCACCTCTTTTCACTCGCTTTGGCAGCCCTCATTGGCCTCATGATGCCTTCCTTTGCTGTTGCAGCGGATGTTGCACATGGAGAGCAGCTCTTTACTGCTAATTGTGCTGCTTGCCATATGGGTGGTGGCAATGTTGTCAATGGCCAGCGGACCTTGAAGCAGGATGATCTGAAGGCTTACCTTTCTGATTACAACGATGGTCATGAGTCGGCCATCGTTTATCAGGTCACCAATGGTAAAAACGGTATGCCCGCTTTTGGTGCCAAGCTCGGCAGCGATGATATCAGTGATGTTGCTGCTTATGTTGAATCCCAATCCGTGAAGGGATGGGCTTGAATCAAGCAATAGTTTGACTCAAAATCTAAGTTCTTTTCCCCTACTCCTCTTGGAGTAGGGGCTTTTTCTTGGCAAAAAGAAGTTTAGAGTGGCAGAGTTTAGTTGTCTCGGAAAAATTTTTTATCATAGTTGTTGTACTTGTGAATCTCAACTGCTCGATTTTCTTAGCATTTAACTGCTATCACTGATTGGATTCCACTCCAAAGTCAGAGTGGGCTTTGAATGTTGCTTTGTTGATAAATGACTGGGCTTAATTGAGTTTATGAATCAATCTAAGAATTAAAACATTTTGTTTGCATCTATCATTTTGGCGGGAATTATTTAGCTTGCTTTTGCAATCCTTTGTCAGTTCGGATGTCTATGGGGTTGATTTCCTTTGTTTCAGCTGTAGTTGCATACGAACTTGCTTTCTACTTGTATGCGGGATCGAGGCACTGCCCTATGCCATTGCATCTTGCTTGTGGCTTCTTTAGAGTTTGCACTTTCAAGCTTTGTGAAATACCAATATCTCACTAAGATTTTATTTTTATCACATTTTACAAGGATTATGTTGTTATCTTTGTTTTGGTATGAAAATTCTTGGTCTCCTATCTTTCTGATGTTTTTGATGGAAATCTCTTCGAGCTCTTCTGATACCCCAACCTGAATCCACTCTTTGCTTTTCCCGTTGTCTGCAGATACAGGATTTAATATCATTAATCCTGTTGTCAGCATAATAACAAAAGCATCCTTTTTGCTGATGAGAGTCTGCATTCCGTTGACTTTACTCTGCAGATTCTACACAGTATTGGTTCCTAACTTTGGTCTTGCCGATTTGGCTTTTAGTGCGGCGATTGTTTGTCTTTAGCGATGGTTATGAGCTTGATACTGCATTACCCCTTGTTTGGACTCTTGATTTGCGTTCAATTTGATTCATTGATGGCTCCCTCCTGCATGGAGCCGATTCTTTTGCTGATTCTCCCCAATGCACGCAGGCTCTTCCTCAGGTGTTCATCGGATACGGCTTGGTTCCCAATCCTTGAGATCCGTTGGCTTTACTGGGTTTGGTCTGAACAGCAATCATTCAGATATCTCTTTCACGAAGGAATAATAAGAACTCGTCACAATCTTTTTTTCGTTGTATTCTCATGTGAGCTCAAAGGGTAAAAGTTATGGCTGAAATTCAAAGGCGTATTCGTTTTAATACCATCAGCATGAGTGTACTGATGATCACTATTGCCGTAGGCGTGATGACTGCGATGTGGATGTATGCAGATGCACTTGTTTAATTCAAAAAACACTAAAGCGGTTACTGTTTTTTCACTAACTGCTTCTTTTTGATCTGATCTTGTGCTTAGCTTGTATTAGCAATTTTTGTCGAGCAATGCTTATGCTTTCCTTTTGCGGTTAAGCAAAATCTCTTTTTTGGAATTGAGACTATTAATGCTAGATTTTCGACATTCAGTCACGATTGGACCGGATTGATTGGCATCAATCCCCCCATCTTCTTTTTTTGATCGTTGTTCTGAAGTCTCAAGTAAGTCATAGATTCCATCTGCCGTTATGATTTTGTCGGCATCTGTAAGGAGCTTAATTGCTACTTTCTTTATTTCCGCATAGATTGGTTCGTTTGATCATGTTTCCGTTGAGCAATTCTGGCTCGTTCTATTAGCGCGCTTTTACTATTGCTAAATTGATTGAGCCGTAACAGTTCAGGTTTTCAACTGTTATTTTGTACCAATGACTATTTCAGAAGACCGCGTTAAACGTTTAGTGGAGGAGTTGTCTGATCCTCTGGCAGTCATAGCTGCTGATGTGAAAAAGCGCCTGGTCTGGGACTTCAACCTTCCAGTGGCTGTGATTGACGCTCGTCAGCAGCCACCTGTGTTGATCCAATCCTCTGTTGGAAGCTTGGGAAATGTTTTGCGTGTCTCCACCAAGATTGATCACCCTTTGATCCGACAATTATTTGATCTATATCCCGATCGTGGTTCTGATGCTGCTATTAATGAAATGATGAATGGCCAGAATGGGAAAGAGTTCTCAGATGTGTTTGATGAATATCAAGAAGAAAAAAAAGCGGGAACCTTGATGTGGGGTGCTGATGATTTAGCCAGTTTTGTTGTCAAATCTCGGACATGCTTTGAGGATGACGAATTAGCCATCGCAGCGGTCTTTCCTGTTGATACTGGCGATAACGGTCATGCATTGGCGACCTTTGGTATCCCATGGAGATACTTCAAGGCTTTTTGATTTTTTAGGCCATTAATGCTCATTCAAATATAGAAGGTTATCAAGAGTTTGAATTAATCTTCTAAGTTTGGAGTGGTTTTACCTTCTCACGTAAAAATATCTCTAGTCCGCTTTGTTTATGGATAATATTAACCTGATTGAGCAATGATTATAATTAACAACGTTCCAAGCCCAACAGCCCACCAAATCCATTGTCGGTTGGCTGTTCGGAATGACTGTTGATTGGCTTTATAGGTTTGTCCTTGACCCACTGAAGCACCACAATTAGTACAAACGATGCGTCCACCAAGGGAGCGGTCAGCCCTAAGAGAGGTTGATCCACAGCGCGGGCAGCATCGGTTGGACATTGACTATTCTCTCCTGGGGGTATTAGCCCTGCAGGGTGCGTCTTGTGTGGTTAGTTTATACTATTTTCAAAAGCTGGTTTCCCGATTATTTGAACGGTATTTGATTTTCGATTATGTTTTTTGCAATCCTGTTTGTGGCGAATTATCAAGTCTATCGACTTTAGTTTTTGAGATTGAGGTTCTTTCGTCCTTTGTTGAATGGCTTTGCTTTTGGTAGAGCTTCTTCCCCTGCTTCGGTTACAAATGCTTCTCAGGATCCCAACGGTGTCATAGCCTCTTTTTTTGAGACACACTCAGCCATGAATTTCACAGCAAAGATTGATGCCTTGCAGCTGATGCTGACGGATCTACGAACGCGAAATGAACCGATTCGTCATAAAGCTGCATTTCGTGGTTGCCAGCCTGAGTTTCAGGCGCTTGTCACGAAGTTGATTCATCAATTGGAAACTGAGTTGCTTCATGAGAAGCAGCAGTTTAGAGAGAAGTAATGATCGACCTTGGTAGACAGACTTTTACCAGGGCCTTCGACGTTGCTCAGGCCCTTATCTCTTGACTATTGTCATTAGTAGTTGACTGAAAAATTAGTATTGATAATCACTTCGTTCATTTGAGTGTGAGTAATTCGCCTGAACGTTGCAATTTTTCAAGATTATCGAATCCCCCAACTGTGTCTCCATCTACAAAGACTTGTGGAAAGGTATTCATCCCACTGCGTTGCTGACATTGTTTAAAGGTGAGGTCGTTATCGACAGTGATGACCCGGTGTGGAATATTGTAAGCCTCTAAGAGTCGAAGCGCACTGTCGCACCATGGACATCCAGGCAGTACTGCGATTTCCAGCCGTGGTTTGGTTTGGCTCCGTGCTTCTTGACCCTGTTTGAGAATCCCAAGGAGAAGATCTGCTCCTTTCAATATCAGTGAGCCTTGTTCTAGATGCCCCCCCCAAACCTGACATGCTCCATCAGATAGGCTGAGGTGAAGATGAACACCATCTGCATCAAAGGTTCCATTCAAGTTGATGATCTCTAGTTCACCTTGCAGAACTGTTGGTTTTTCTCGTCCGGGACATTGAAATGATGCTTTTGATAAATTTCCAACGACTCCTAATAAAAATCCGCTGATCCTCCTCTCTTTTGCTATCTCAGAAAGGGACAGCAATAGGTCTTGGCCTGGCTCAAGATGAAGCGTCAGCGTATCCATTCGTCGAGTTGGACATCCCTTAAGTACTAAGAAGACTAACCCGAGCCAGAGACCTTGATATGATACGCAAGCGTACCGTCAACGTAACGTAACCGTGTCATTTCTGGAAAGTCTTTTGCATGAGTTGCAGGACCAGCTTGTTCCTGCGGATTCTTCAATCAGCGCAGGTCAAGTGGCTGAGTCGGCCACGTCTGAGCGACTCAACGTCACTCTTCCTGCTGGCATTATGAGCCGGCTCAAACAACAAGCTCTCAAGGAAGGGAGGAGCTGTAGCAGTTTGGCAACATTTCTGATTGAAGATGGTTTGCGTCGGCATACAGTTATCCGATAAAATAGTTCTCAATCTAATAAGGCATTTTCGATTCTTTCTGTTTCTCCATCTCGTTCCATTCCTAGTAGTTCAATATTAAGTGGGTTTCTTAATGGACTACCCATGGGTAGTACGAAGCCATAGGTTTGAATAGCCAGAGTAAAGTTTGCTAGTTTTAATTTGCTCTGTTTATTCTCTTTGAGGTAGTGGCGTAGAGGTGCTGCGTCAAAAATAATTCCCTCAACTTCTCCTTGTTTTAGCTTTTTGATCCCTTCATTTAAGTCTTTTGTTAAGACTGGGTTGATTTCATATAACTTCCCCCATCTCAGGCTTGTCGTACCCTCTACAACAGCAATTTTTTTTCCTCTTAAATCTTCTTTGTTTCGAATTGCTGAAGGAGCCAGCTCCGCGAGAGACAAGGTAAATGCCGATGCTAGTCCTGCGGTGATTGATGAGACGGCTACAAGTGACATCACCATCCAAATTCCTGCAATGGTGCGACCAGTTCTTGAAAGTGGTGCTCGATCGCCATATCCGACTGTGGTGAGTGTGACGAGCCCAAACCACATTCCATTTCCAACACCATGTAAATACTGGCGTGGAAATTGTTCGGTGTTTTTTCTTCGTTCAGCTAGCCAAATCAGATTGCCAAAAATGAATAGAAGCGAAACAAGGATGCCAACCGATGACAATGCGGCCCACCCAATAAATGGTCGTAGACGTGTGATGAGTCCTGGTGGCTTCTGAGGGATCAGTAAGCCTTCATAGCCATGAAAATAGGGTTGCGTAAAATCAATTTTGGGGTTTGCTAATCGATTTGGAGTAATGCTGATTGGACCGATTGCTAGATCAACCGTGCCATCAGCAACAGCTTTAATGCTCGCATTGGTGTTTGGCTGAACAACAAATTTGTAGGGTTGATCGAGACGATTTGCGACGTCCCTCCAAATTTCAATACTGATCCCGCTCAGTTCGCCATCTTTATCCATGACAAACGGAGGAGATCCACTCACTCCTACTTCCTACTCGCAACTCCCTAGCCACTGTCTGAATGGGCAGTGAAATTAGGACGATTCCAGTAAGCAAAAGCGTTTTTAACACGGCAACCTCGGCTTGATCAGCCCCTTTCGAGCCGGCGAATAATAAAACCCATGGCCATTAGAGATCCAAGGAGTGCAAGTAGCAATGCCAGGGTCATTGTTCCAATGCGTTTGTCTTCACAGACTCTCATCACGGCTGTCTTGAGGGAACTGTTCAAGGAACACTTGTGTGATAAATGCAATCAATTCGGTTCCTGGCTCCTCGTCTTAGCTTTATTCGGCATCCTGAAGACGCCAGGTTTGAGTTGGGGACGCATCTTTTGAACTCAGATTCGATCCGATCAAGAAACGCTGAAGCTCGGAAAGAAGGGTTTGGGCTGTCTTGGAGCTGGGAGCAAGAGCGTTTTGAATTTCTGGCTGAAAAGGCTCTCTGGCGTCCAGAAGGCCGTGAGCTTTTCATTGCTGACTTGCATTTGGGCAAAGCCGAAGTGTTTCAAGCTCATGGCATTCCCTTACCGAGTGATGGAGATCGCGGCACGTTGAACCCACTGCTGGACCTCTGCGCGCGAGTTCAACCCAAAACGCTCATCATCCTTGGGGATCTCGTGCATGGGCCCCTTGGGTTGACCGCCTCTCTTCGGGAGACTCTGGCGGCACTTCCTGAGCTCACTGGTTGTCCCATCACCCTGGTGGGTGGCAACCATGATCGTCCTTGCCGCACGTTGGGTTTGGTTCAGCAACCGAGTTATCGCCTCGGCCAACTTTGGCTCAGCCATGAACCGGAACATTCACCCGACCAATCCGGCCAAAATGCTCGTTTGCTTAACATTTGCGGCCATATTCATCCTGTTGCGAACCTCAGCTCTGGGAGTGATCGACTTCGTCTTCCTTGCTTTGCCTACAACTCGTCTGAGGAAAGATTGTTGATTCCAGCCTTTGGTGAGTTGACGGGAGGGCATGAATGCGGTCAGCTTTACCGCAAATGGTTGGTGGCTGAGGGCACCATCGTTCCTTGGCAGAACCCCGAATCCCGAGCTCGAAAAAAAAGGCTGGTCCGGTGATTCGCAATCGGACTCCAGCTTCTGCTGCAGATACCTCCTCTAAGAAGAAGAGACGTAAGCCCAAGCCCAAGACTCAGCGTTCGATCCTGTGGCGCAAGCGTTGGCTGATCGTGGTGGTTCCTGTGACGGTCTTCACGGGATTGATTGCTCTTGCGCCTGGCACTCCGGAAAAAAAGGAGATTGCGTCTGAGCTTGACCCCACTGAAACCTCCAACTCTGTTGCGGGGCCTTTTGCTTATCAGCCCGACGATGAGGTCTATGCCCTCGATTTCGACCCTCGTGATGTGCGGCTAGGTCTGCTTGAAGGTTGGGATCGTGAACAGGATGCCTTTGAAGACACTGCTGCTCTCGCTTACGTCTCAGGACCGATGTATGAGCGGCACATTGATGAGTTTGGACAGGAAATCACCGTGCCTCTGGGTGATCTGAAACTTGGCAATAGGGTGTGGCGTGGTCGCAATCGAACCGCCTCAAGACAACGAGCCTTCATCGGCATCCTTAAGGATGGAACCGTCGATTTTGGGTATGGAGAGCTAACCCCCGATCGTGCCAAGACCTACGACATGTTTGTGGGGGGTCTGCACAGCATCTACAACGACCTGGAGGAGCCACCTGAGAGCTACAAGGGGGCTTACAGCATCAGCATGGGGCAACGGATTCGTTATTACCTCCCTCGCATTCGCATGGTCTACGGCTTGAAGGCCGATGGTCGAATTGAAATGCTGATGAGCAAAGACGGTCTCACGCTTGAGCAAACGAAGGATCTGGCACGCAGGCGGGGTCTTGTGGCGGCCTACATGCCTGACCACGCCTCGAAGAGTCGTTTGATCATTCCCGGAGTGAAAGGTTTCACCGAGGAGGATGCCAACTGGATAAGCGGTGGCGCCACCAGTTTTGTGCACGTCCCCTACCTACTCCGGCTGAGTGAGCGACGGGTCCCGCTGGAAGGAGGGATGATCGCTGATTTGACACGACGCATCGAGTCCAGCCAGCGCTGTGATGGTGTGTCGGACTGCGCGTTCTTCTATGGAGGGCAGCTCATGGATCGTGCTTTGGCTGGCTTGAACCGTGTGATGGAACAGGGCGTTGAGCCAATTGCGCGCATGATTTGGGCGCCAAAGCCCACACCACGTCTCGAACAGAATCTGACCACCCCCCTTATCGAAATGATGCCGACGAGGCAACCGCTCCGGGAACCTCCGATTACCGCCGACCCACTTGTGCTCCGAGAGAGCGCGGACTTAGAGACCGAACAGGATCAGCCTCTCAACTCAGATGCTGAGGCTCCCTCATGGGATTTCGATCTGCCTCCCGACCTGCCTCCACCCGTCTTGCTTCAAGAGGATCAGATCCTTCCGGAGGATCCTGAATCTTGGCCTGAGCCCATTCCACCAACCTCTGGTGTTGAGGAACAGGAATCGGTGTCGAAAACTGAGGACGAGCAGAGCATTATTTACGGAGCACCACCTCCACCGGTCCTCCCTCCTCCTCCTTTGCCCTGATCGTTCTCTTGATGCGCTTCAACGGGTGAGCAAGACGTTGTTTTCAGAGATAAAGCTTCTCTTTGCAAGGGATTATCAGATCTATAGCCAGGCTTGACCCGGCTGATCCGCATGCCTTGGCACCCGCTTTTCTTGCCCATCACCTTGCTGTAATCGAAGACAAGTTTGATGCTGTGCTTCAAATGCTTTCCGACAGAGAAGATACCGAGTGGTTTACGACCAAAGAAGTCCTGCCTCAGATGAGTGTTACGTCCAAGCAACTCAGTCACCTCATTGCCTCAGGCGTTATGTAAGGAGACGCAATACGGAATCTCGGATCAGCCAAAAATGCAAGGTATCGCTATCACCGCGGTCGTTTGCTGAACCAATATTTAAAACAAGTGATAACTCCCCAATGACCCTTGACTGGGCGTTGTGAATGACGGCTTCATCGTCTGGGTCAACGTTGATGCGTCACGCATGTTGTCCAATCCCTGGATGGATTGGCACTATTTGCTTGAGCTCATGATGTACGGACAAAAGAAAACCCCGCCAAAGGCAGGGTCTCTCGGCTTCTCGTTGGACGTGTTGCCTAGTTTCCACTCCGAGAAGAAGCCCTCCTCACAAATGAATAATGCCTCAGAAATCCTGCTGAGCAAGTCCCTTCGTATCAGTTGATTGACTGTTCTGCGGAATTTCCTCAACATGTGCTCGGCCAACTCCTCACAAGGTTTGGCTCCTCACACCCCCGAAGAAGGCTTGATCGCCTTCTTTTTTTATGCCTTGGCTCGTTCGCCTAAAGGGCAATGGTGTTCAGCCATAAAAAAAGAGCAGTCCTCCCGACCACTCTTTCCAGCGAGCATCCAGCACCGCTTTCGTATCCACCCTGGCTACGGCACAAGTGATTGTCCGTGGGCGTGCTTCTTTCAGGACAGATTATGTGGGCAACGGTGGTGACTCAGATCTTGAGTTCCGAGCTGAGGCATCTTTTGGTTGAAGTGCAGAGAGACAGGCTTATGGCTTGGTAGCTAGGTGTGAGCTTTAAGTTTCGATCAGGTACAGCAGCGGTCGTTGCTCTATCTGTAAGTCATAGACATCGATCAACTCTTGAGGTAACAAAGGTATCTTTGCTTCCAGCAACTGTCTTATATCGGAAAGCTCATTGATTACTTGCGGCTCAAGGTGTGCTGGCCTGCACTCAATTTCACTATTAGTGCCGATATGTAATGCAAGGATATCTGATGATAGGTTTGCTTTCTTCTTTGGACATCTACGTTTCTTTAAATGCATTACGCTGAAGGCAATGTGCGTGCATGTGTAGCTTTAAGATTTATACATAATGTATGCAAATTTGGTGCACATAGTTATCAATACGCTAGTGGTAATCCCGAATTCGAGGTCGTGGGGCTATGGACGGGCGTAAAAGCAGCGGGGGGAGTAGCGGCAGCCTCACTGACATAAGAGGCCGCAACGGTTTTCGAGAAATTGACATCTGATGTTGGCACTTATATACATCAAAAAAGTCGCTCTATTGCCTCGTTATAAGGTCGCGATCGGTCGTTAATCTATCGATTAATCGCAATAGTCTAAAGGGGATCAGTCAAAATCTAAGGGGCACCCCAAACTGCCTCACAGAAATCTTTTACTAGCGTGCCATCATCCATCTTTCCACTTGGATCTGGCTCTAGCCCCAACCTTTTCATTGCAGTTGGGTAGTCAATCTGTTTAGTAGCTACAAGAGTGCATGTCTTTTTCTTAGGGGTACACGATACCAACAGAAATAGAACAGGAAGCAGCAGTAATGCCTTTTTCATGCAATGACTCTACCTGTAGAACTCGATGAGATGAAACTTTTGGTTTTGGGCGCTATTAACTCCTCCGCCCCGCCACGAGCGGGGTTTTTTATTGCCTACTGAATAGCAGCAAAGCCAGATTGACCCGGTTCGATCCGTAATGGGTATCGAGAACAGTCTCGTTTCGCGTGTTCGGTTCATTGGCGGATTTCACCGTCACGATCAAGTGACTTGGCTGGCGATGGTTGCTTCATCTTCAAAACAGCATCAAATGTCTACCGAAGTTCGTAACTGGGACGTCGTCGCCAAAGCAATGGAAGCTGCTGGCGCCACATCAAGCGAGATGTACATCCGCGCCAAAGCACTGGCACTAGGCAAGCTCGACCCAATGCCCACCAGCTCCCCTGAAGCTCCGTACAGCATTTCAGCTGTAGTTGGCTGATCACAACCAATAAAAGCCTCACCCATGTGAGGCTTCACTACTCAATCAATGACATGACTAATTCAACTCAAAGCCGATTCGGCTTTAGCAACTTCGCTGAGACTTGGAATGGACGATTAGCAATGCTGGGCTTTGTTATTGGCTTGGGCACCGAACTGCTGACTGGACAAGGGATTCTCAGTCAAATAGGTCTCTGAGCCCGCTCGAACCGGGTGAATGGATTTTCTGACATCTATTGCTTTGTGCTGATTTGAACGAGATAACTGCTTTTGCTTTGTCTGATCAGTGGCTCAATATCTTCTGCGTGATGGCTCCCAAGTGACGGTTGCATTAGATCCATCAGCCTTCGATGTCCTCAGTTATGAGAGGCCATCAGGGCAGGAGGTGTATGCGGTTTTGAGTGTCAAAGCAGAGCGCGCCATTTTGAAATCAGTAAATCTTGAGCCGCTCGTCGAGTTGCGCAATGTTTCCGTCTACCGGAGAAATGTTGCTGTTGCCTGTTGAAACAGATACTTCCACCAGAGCTACAGCCTTATGACCGCAAGCGATATGTCAGAGACCTTGAGTACCGCTTGATGATTGATCTTGAAAATCAAGGCGAACGGCATCAACGCTTACTCCACCTACTACACGCCCAAGTACATAACCGACAGCATGTGTTGCTTAGGCATCCATCTCAGCAAAGAGGACCTTGTGATTAGCGACCACTTCTGCATCGCTGATGGCAGGAGTGATGTCCATCTCAACGCCGAATTGAGCACGCCAAGGAGCCAGATGCTTGAACAGCTCAGCTGTTCCGTTGGCTTTCAACAGAGCAACCACTTGGCCCTGGCCCGGGAGGTGGACGCGATGTAGCAGTTCAAAGCCTTCAAAGGAGTCGTTGACGCAGCCGCCATCGAAATAGTTGATGAATTCGCGGTAACCGGCGAGTTGGCTATCGATGTCTGGGAAAGATCCGATTACGCAGTAGAGCTGCATGGCAGAAGGGAAGGTGGCAAATCTATAGCTGCAGCCCCGTTTGCCGCAGTGTTCTGGCTCACCTTTGCTGGTGTGATATGCAGCACTGGCTTTTGAACGGAGCAGTGGGTGTTGATGCTCTAAGCATTGATAGAAATATCGGAGCAGACTTCACGACAATCGAATATTTTCTAGATCTTGGCGGAGGTGGTGGCTACGACTCCATCGACTCGATGAATGAATCGAATCCCTACTCGACTCATTGAACTCAATCTTTGAAGTTGCTGACGTCCCAATGTTTTAGTTTATTGCTAAACTCATTAAGTCAACTAGATAAAACAGAGATCTGCCCCGCCAAGAGCGGGGATTTTTATTGCCTAACTACGCCTGTGAGCAGCATCACAGCACCGCTTGATGCTGGTCCTGCCCCCAGATACGCGACTATCTCTCTGGGAGCTTGCCGCCTGTAGGTCAGGCGTCCGTGACGTGGGTCAAGCTTCAGGCCGATGCGTTGTTAGTTGCTCTTTGGCTAACCGTCATGGTTGATAGGTCATTTTCACTGACTGTCTACGTTCTCAGCTGCTGCCTAGGCTCTTAACGGGTGAACAAGCCATTGCAATCTCCCTTGGGTGGTTTGCTGAAACAGACATTGTCGGGAGACCAATAACCCAGAGCAGGAAACTTGAGTCCTTTGCGCCGGGCTTCAGCATTGACCGCTTCAGCACCTCGCGCTGAAATTAGTACATGTCCAGGGGCTTCAACTTGATCTAAAAATTGTTGCTCTGGCATCTCTCGGCTGGATGAGCTTTGAGATTGAACGGGGGCGGCGATGCAAGCTGAAATCGCAACCAAGAGGAGTGGATTTAAACGCATGGCTTGATGGTGAGGTTATTTGGATGTCACAACGACGGGAGTTCCGACGTCCACTTGATTGAACAGGCTGATCACATCTTTGTTGAGCATGCGAATGCAACCAAGACTGACAGCAGCTCTGAGATTCACCCAGTTGGGCCAGGCTGTTCCGTGGATGGCGTATTCCCCGGAGCCGAGCTGGAAGTAGGCCATGTAGCGCACGCCAACAGGATTCTTGGGACCTGGCGCGATGACCTTTCCTTTCTTGTGATAAATCGGCGCATCTTCCATGCGGGTGATTTCGTAGCTCCCTGCTGGCGTTGGTGATTCAGGAGCTCCAATGGCAACAGGAAAGCGAGCGACAACAACCCCGGAATCCAGCAGCTTCAAATAGCGATCCTTCAAGCTGATTTCGATGGTCTTCTCAGCGCGCGCTGGCAGCTGCGTCGCTGAAGCAGCCACAGCGAGACCGATGCAAAGCGCCACTCGGCGCACCCAGGAAATTGACATGCGCAGCACGCAAAACTGTGCGTATTTTGACTCATCAAAATAGGGAGCTACCGTCTCTGCACGTTTGATCACCAACCAATGATCCGCACATCGCGCCGGAAGACCCGTCAAAAACTCCATGGCCGAGTGCTGCTGATCTGCACCTTGCTGGCTTCTGCTGTGATCTGCCCCCAGCGTGCTCTTGCTGGATTCGATGAAGAGCAACTTGCTGGCTTTGAGGTGACGGAGCTAAGAGGCACCGTTAGCGAGGCTCTGGCCAAGGAAAAAGTGATCGAAATTGTTGATCCAGAGGGGCACACCGAGGTCTATACGGTTGGCCTGGATCTAGCGCCTCTTGGCTTAGAACCTGGGGATGAGGTCAGCCTGTCTGTTCTCGACGGATTGTTGATCGACCTTGAGCCCAGCAAAGATCAAGATTTGAGCTTTAGTCGTGAAGACATCATCCTTCCCACTGACATGGGGAGATTGAAAAAAGGAATGCGCGTCGCCCTTGCTTCAGGAACGGGAAGGGTGGTCAAGCTGGATCGTCAGGATGGAAGTCTGAGCCTGATGGGTCCGTTTGGAGGCATCAATAATCTCGATGTCTTAGTCACACCAGCGAATGATCCTCTTGAGGATTTGAAAGTAGGCGAGTTCGTTGATTTTCGGTTGGTGCAGCCCATCGCCGTTGACGTTCGCAAACTGTCGAGCTCTGCAAGCCGCCCTTCTGCTTTGACGGCTCCCTTAACGGCCGATCTGCTTCGGTCTGGAACCACCTTGAAGGCGGAACTGCTGGAGTCGTTTGAGATCACCCATCTCCACGCAACCGTGAGCCGAATTCTTCCAGACCAGAAGGTGCTGGAAATTGAAGGTCCAGAAGGACACAACATTCTTGTGACTTCGGCCGTGGATCTCAACAGCTTGAAATTGAGTCCAGGAACAGAGATTGCATTGGACATCCTGGATGGGTTGGTGGTTGACCTTCGCCCTGCCACGAACAAAGCCCTTAGTTTTGAGCGCCAGGATGTTGAGATTGCTGGAGATTTTGGTCCCGTTCCGAAGGGCACTCGCGTGGCGATGGCTACTGGCAGCGCCGAAGTTGTGAGGATTTCGCGGACCGATCGCACTTTGAGCCTCCGTGGGCCATTCGGGAAGGTTCATAACCTCGACGTCAGCAAGCGAATGCCTGGAACGGTGTTCGATGAACTAGCGCTCGGGGATCTGGTGGAGTTCCGTTTCATCAAGCCAGTAGCGATTCGAATCACTCCACTCGCCTCTCTCTAAGGCTGCCCTGAAGCCAAGGCTCGGACGATGTCACCCCGTGTCAATACACCCACGGGGTGTTTGTTGTCGTCCACCACAATCAGTCGCTGGGTGCTGCGTTCATGCAGCAACGATGCGGCTTTGGGTAGGGGGAGACTCTCTGAACAGCTGTGAAGATCACGTCCCATCAGATCCCCAACAGTGGTGCCCAGCACTTGATGCACCTGTTTGTCCCAGTTGAGCGGGTTCTTCAGATAAATCACGCTGTCTAACAACATCACGTATGGACCGGCATCGACTCCGCTTTCGCGAACCATGAGGTCTTGTTCCGTGAGCTCACCGATCAGAGTTCCGCTTTGATCCACCACTGGCAGGCCGCTGATGTGGTGATCGCTCAGCAGACTCACGGCGTCTTTTAATGCCGTTTCTGGTGTCACAGTCAACACGGGCGATGACATCACCTCTTTGACCGTCTGCTGAAGCACCATGGAATCCACGCATCTCCACGCATTCTGAGCCTTGATCTCTCCCTGGCGCCTCTGGGCTGATCGACTCACCCTCATCCGCGCTTTTCTTGGTGCGCCACTGCTGCTACTGCTGTCATCCGGGCAGTTGGCTTTGGCATGGCTTTTGCTTCTGTTTGGCGCCTTTACCGATTGGGCCGATGGCTGGATGGCCCGTAGAGCTGACGGTGGCAGCAGCTGGGGGGCTCGGCTTGATCCCCTCGCTGACAAGTTGATGATCAGCGCACCGCTGATTTGGCTTGCAACCTCGGGGGAGCTGCCGGTTTTGGCTGTCTGGCTCCTGCTGGCTCGCGAATTGCTGATCTCGGGATGGCGTGCTGGAAGTACCAGCGGAGCCCCAGCGTCATGGCTGGGGAAATGGAAAACGACCCTTCAATTCCTCAGCCTGTTTCTCATGCTGTGGCCGCTTAGCTGGGGCTCCACCCAGATCACGACCTTCGCTCATGTTTTGGGCTGGTGGCTGTTCTGGCCTGGTCTCGGGCTGGCCCTCTGGTCGGCGCTGGCCTACCTCAGGCCCCGATCAACGCAGCATCTCCTCTGAAATCAGGATTTTCAGTCGGAGCGAGTGCGTAATCGCGGGCATAACTGTCGGCTAAACAGGATTCCGCGTCGAAACGTGGTGTCCAAGCCAGTTCACGGCTGACGCGGGTGGTGTCGGTCAAAAAATGACTCAGCCTTAGGGGGAACGCCTTGCGTGCTTTGGGATCCAGTCCACTGGGGTCAAACGGTCGTAAATCCAAGCTTTTGGGGTCTCGACCACAGGCCATGGCTGCCGCTTCGATCAAACCGCGGAAGGTGATCCCCCGGCTTGCGCTGCAGTTGTAGATCCGATTGCTCGCGGCATCCACCTCAAGCGAGCGAGCCATCGCCTCAGCAAGGTCTTCTGCGTGGCCGATCTGGGTGATGGTTTCGCCTGATCCTGGGAGGGGAATCGGCCGATCATTCACGATTCGGTCAAAGAACCAGCGCTCAACTGGGTTGTAATTTCCAGGCCCCACGATGTAGGTGGGACGGAAGCTGGTGAAGGGTATCCCCTGCTCTTGGAGCCATTGTTCGGTATCAGCCTTGCCGGAATGTCGACTGGCGGGATCGATCGCAGCTGTTTCATCCAGCGGCCATTGCGTCGATGCGGCATAGACCCCTGCGGAACTCACATACAGAAAACGATGGGTGGGGGCGCCTGTCATCGCTAAGACGCGACGACTGTCGTCCAAACTCCGTCCCGAGCTGTCAATGATCACCTCAAAGCCGCGTCCCTTGAGTGGTTCGAGGTCGGCATCAACGCTTCGATCTCCTTGGATTGACTCCACTCCATCGGGTGAGGGAAGGCGACCACGTGTAAACAGGGTGAGTGCATGCCCCTGGTCTTGAAGCCTTGCCACCAATGGCTTCCCAACAAAGCGGGTGCCACCCATTACGAGAATCTTCATCAGCAAGGCGCTCAACCCAGCCATTGAAGCGCGCCCCCCTGGCCTGCAGGATGGGGAGAGCGAAACGTGCCATGGGCGTCATGGAGATCATCCCCGCCATTGACCTTTTGCAGGGCAGTTGTGTTCGTCTGCATCAGGGTGATTACGACCAGGTCACTCGCTTTAGCGACGATCCACTGGCACAGGCTCAACAGTGGGTGAAACAGGGTGCAACCCGCCTCCATCTGGTGGATCTCGATGGCGCGCGCAGCGGTGAGCCCATCAATGATCAAGCGGTGCGCTTGATTGCCAAAGAGTTATCGATTCCCGTGCAACTGGGTGGCGGAGTGCGGACGTTGGAGAGGGCTGAAGAGTTACTCAGTTGTGGCCTGGATCGGGTCATTCTCGGCACCGTGGCGATTGAGAAACCTGAATTGGTCATGGACCTGGCCAGCCGCCACCCTCACAAAATTGTTGTGGGCATCGATGCACGCAACGGGTTTGTCGCCACGCGTGGCTGGGTGGAAGAGAGCAACGTGGAGGCCACAGCTTTGGCTAAGCGTTTTAGTGAGGCGGGCATCGCGGCGATCATCAGCACCGATATCGCAACGGATGGCACGTTGGCTGGGCCGAATCTGGACGCATTGCGCGCCATGGCTCAAGCGAGTGAGGTCCCCGTCATCGCCTCTGGAGGCGTGGGATGCATGGCAGACCTTCTTTCGCTACTTGCCTTGGAACCATTGGGTGTGGAGGGAGTGATCGTGGGGCGAGCGCTCTATGACGGTCGCGTCGACTTGCATGAAGCCATTCAGGCAATGGCGGAGGGTCGTCTGCAAGACCCTTTAAGTGATCAGACCCGCACGATCGCTTGATACAAATTGAATTCATTGGAACCCTGGCGGCTCCTTGTGTTCAACGAACTCTTGAATAGGGTTTTAAGATGCGGTCAATAAAGTTGCATTAGTGACGGTCGATAGCAGGCGTCAAAGTTCGGAATTGTCTGCTGCTACCAGTGGACTCCAAGCCACTTTTGAGTTGTGCCGAAAGCTTGGGATGCGCCTCAGTCAGCAGAGGCGGATGGTTCTTGATCTGCTTTGGACTGAAGCAAGCCACTTGAGCGCAAGGGATATTTTTGAGAAATTGAATGATCAAGGCCGCCGGATTGGGCATACGTCGGTGTATCAAAACCTTGAAGCTCTTCAGAGAGCTGGCGTGATCGAATGTCTGGATCGGGCAAGTGGTCGTCTTTACGGCTACCGAAGTGATCCTCACAGCCATCTCACCTGCCTCGAGAGTGGACGAATTGAGGACCTCGATGTTCAACTGCCCGATGAACTCGTGCGGGAAATCGAGGAGCGTACTGGTTACACAATTGAGACCTACACCCTTCAACTCAGTGGACGTCCTAAAGAGTTAGGTGAGCGCTGATCATTCTTGTTGGAGCATTTGCTCCTGCACCATTTCCCTGCGATCATTTGCGTGGGTCGTATTACAGCGGTGAACGGGATTCCAAACAAGATTTTGCTTATCGCAAGGAATCTGCTTGCTGAATCTCTTTTGTCGGGTTTGGCTGGCAACAAAGAGCTCAAGGTCTCTGTCTCAACAGATCAGTTGGATGGACAGCCTGATCTTGTGATCTGGTCGATTGAAACGATTGCATCGCCGGCACTTCTTCAGCTCGAGGTTTTAAAGCTTCAAAGTCGTTGGGGATCAGTCCCTCTGCTGTTGTTGCTCCCAGCGACACTCCCTTGCGATCCCACTGAGCTTCTTTCCCTGGACTGCGCGGGATTGCTTCAAGACCCTGATCTCACGCAATTGCAGCAGAGCATTAAAACTCTGCTGTCTGGGGGCAGGGTGGTCGAATTGACGGCTCATGCCTCGTCCCAGCCGTTTGAACCTTTCCCGTCACCAGGACTTGGGCCTTGGTTGTTGATGACTGGGCTTCAACAAATCAATCATGACCTGCGCTTGATCGAGGTCATGTTGAACCCACCACCAGAGAATCCAATGCTGCGATTCATGCTGGAGGGTCGCTGTCGTGAATTAAGCAGTGCCAGACAGCTATTGCTCTGGCTATGGGGTCCATTGCAATTAGGGCTTGAAGGTTCTGTTCCCCTTCAACAATCGTCTCCCTTCAATGAACCTCCAGGCACCTCGATTCAGTTAAAGCAGAGAAATGGTGCTGCAGTGTGGGACGCCATCCATCAACGCCTTGAAACGGCGGTGACTGGCGGTCTCAGTAATGCCACCGGTCAGATGCTGGCGATTGAAGGTCTTCACCCTGAGCGACGACGCGAGCTCTTGCTTGCCCTTTTGAGACAGCTCAATGCAGTGTTGCAAAGGTTGCGCCTTGATCAGCAGGCTTCCGTTGAAAAACGATCTGATCACGCGCTTTCGGAGCACTGGCAGGCTCTTCAACCTGAATTGCGTCAGCAGGCTTTGTGCACGATGGCGGGTCATTACGTTCGCCTTCCTATGGGAGAGGAATTAAGCGGTGTGGCTGATCACCTGCTTCTCAATACCGAGCTCGAAGACATCGATGAAGAACTGCCAAATCCAAAGCGGATGCTGGCTCCCTTTCTCAACGACCAGCCGGTCTTGGTCGATGGACAGCTGCTCCCTGCCGATGATCCTCGCGCTTTGCTGCAGCTTGAAACGTTGGTGAGCAATTGGTTGGTGCGTACAGCGGAACTGATTGGCTCTGAGCTTCTTGGCGTCTGCGGAGATTGGCCTGAGTTAAGGCGCTACTTGTTAGATCAACGCTTGATCTCCACCCGAGAGCTGGAACGTCTACGCAACCAACTCAATACACAGTCTCGTTGGCAATCCTGGATTCAACGTCCGATTCGCCTCTACGAAAGCCAGAGGCTTCTGTATCAACTCAACAATGGAACGATCGCACCGTTGCTACTAACGGAACCGAGAGACGAAGAGTTGCGTCGACTTGGCTGGTGGCAACAACAGGTTGCTCTTCTGCTGGAAGCTCGGGATGCCCTCGCGCCTCAGGTTCAACTTCTTGTCCGCAGAGTGGGTAATCTTCTTGCAGTGGTTCTGACCCAAGTGATTGGTCGAGCCATTGGACTCGTCGGTCGAGGCATTGCTCAAGGGATGGGCCGCAGCTTCAACCGCAGTTGATCCAAGCGGTCAGAATGCTGCATCCACTGTTCAGCACCATGCCTCTGCTAAGCATCATGCGCTCTGTCCTGCGTACTCTCATCGCTGCGGGATTGTGCTTGCTGCTGCTTGCAAGCCCTTCCGATGCCGCTAGGGATACCGATAGTTACGACGGCAATATTTTTGCGCTGTATGCAGGCAATGGGTCGCTTGTTCCCCCGGCGACAACTCTGAAAGACGCCCTAGCGAAAGAACGCACCAGCGTGATCGTTTTTTACTTGGATGACAGCAGCACCAGCAAGATTTTTGCCCCTGTTGTGTCTGAACTTCAGCGCTTGTGGGGGCGTGAGGTGGATCTGCTGCCATTCACCACAGATGCCTTTCAGGGTGATAACAGCCAAGATCCAGCCGATCCAGCGACCTATTGGCATGGCACCATCCCGCAGGTTGTGGTGATCGATGGAAAAGGCAAGATCTTGCTCGATGAGGACGGACAGGTTCCTCTCGAAGCCATTAACGCTGCAATCAGCGCAGCCACTGGAATAGAGGCCCCTGCTCAGGGCAGCACCACAATCAGTTTCAACGAGCTCAATACAGAAGTGCTCTCACGCTGATCAATCCACCGGAACGCTTTACGCTGCTTGATTGTTTCCGGTCGGCTGACCGTTTTTCTATGTGCACGCTGCTGCTGATCTTGCTCCTGCTCGGCATCGGTGTGCTTTGGATTGAGGCGCGGCACAGACTCAGGCCTTCGTCACCCCTTCAATTACGTGCCCATGATTGGCAAGTTCAACCCACGCCAAAGAGCCTTGTTCTTGAGGGTTGGTTAACGATCACGAACCCGCATCAGCGCATGGAAGTGATGGTGCCGGAAATTGAAGTAGTACCAACACTGCTCGGAAGCAACGACCTGAGTTCACTCAACGTCCAAACCAAAATCACAGCGCAGCATCCAGATGAGGACGCGCGTCCGGATGGGTATTGGGCCGCCTACATCGTGAAAGGCCGTCAAAGCACTCAGGTGAAGGTGCAACTCACGGTCAGTGCGGATCAAGAGGTCGCGATTAACGATCGCGTCGACAGCATTTGGGTTGATGTGCACTGGGTGAACTACGGGCCTTTTGGCCGTTTAAATCGCCGTCAGGGCATGGTGGTTCCCACCCGTCAACCTGAACCGCTTCAGGCGGCTCATGCGTCATTCCGTCAGGGTGATGGGTGCGCGGTTTTGCCCATCAAGACGCATTTGCTAGGTCCTTTAGATGACACGGTTGATGTGCTGAAGCATTACGCAGGTGGTCTGATTCAGCCGGGAGATGTCCTCACGATTGGAGAAACCCCTGTTGCTGTGATTCAAGGCCGATACGCTCACCCCTCCACTGTTCAGCCAAGTTGGATCGCCCGCTTGCTCTGTCGTGTGTTCCATCCCACCAGCAGCCTCGCAACGGCGTGTGGCCTGCAAACGTTGATCGATCAGGTCGGCCCTACTCGCGTTCTGGTGGCTTGGAGTGTGGGCTTCGTTTTAAAGCTCGTGGGGCAAAAGGGGTGGTTCTATCGACTTGCTGGTGACCAAGCACGACTGATTGATGACATCACTGGCACCACACCTCCTTATGACCAAACCATTGTTCTTGGTCCCGACTCTCCCTCAGAGCTTTGCAATGCTGCTGCTGAGTCGCTGGGAGTGTCAGTGGCAATCGTTGATGTCAATGATTTAGGTCGGGTCAAAGTGCTGGCTTCCAGTCGCGGTTGCGATGAAGCGTTGCTCCACCGTGCCCTGAAGCCAAATCCTGCTGGTAACGCCAACGAACGGACGCCTCTTGTGTTGGTTCGACCTGCCTAAATCCTCGGCTGCTCGAGGTGAGCGATACATTAATGATCTACAGCGGACGCGATGTGGATCAAGCATCCGGCAGCTCTCCACGGGTGGAAGCCCTTAAAGCAGCTCACTTGAGCCTGCTGATGTCGTCTGCCCAAGTCAGCTCATCGAACCAATGGGCCGATCAACCGCAGTCCATGGTTCTCCAGAGCTGGGTTCTCCGCAAGCTCAGAGTGCTTGTTGCTCTAGAGCAAGACGAAACACGCACTGACCAGTTGCTGTCCCTTGTGGTTTTGCGGTCTTTGAATCGTCGCAGTAGCTGCTGGCAGCTCGAACTCGAAGAACGGCAAGAGCCAAGGTTGTCCAGCAGAATTTCGGTGATTAGGCAGTTGCTGCATGAGGCTCTTAGCGATGGAGTGGCCCGTTCACAGAGTTGGTTGATCCGTTGCGATAGCAACGATCAAGATCAGCTTGATCTGGCCCGTGAACTGGGATTTCAACCGCTGAGGAGGTTTGGGATTTGGAGGATTGATCCGTCCTCTCTCTCAGGGACAGCCACCTCTGAATTTCCGCCTCACTGTCGTTGGAGCGCTCTCGACAACAGCACTGCAAGACAACTCCTTGCTCTCGAGCAAGCTTGTTGTTCGACGCACCATCGGCAACTTCTTGATCGTCAATGGCAAGACCTAGTGGATCAAGGTTCCAAGGGTTGTGGTCTCTTAGAGCGGATCGATTCCGATCAAAATCAAGTTCTTGCAGGACTGGTTGCCAGACCCTCTGGCTTTGCCAGGCCAAGGCTTGAGCTGCTGCGTGGTTTGGCTTGGGATGACCGTCTCACGGATGCCTTACCTCCTGCTTTGGAACGCTTGGCCAGGCTTCAACCAGCCCCTGAACTCTTGGTCGATGAGGATGATGAACGTCTCCAGGCCATCGTTCAGCGCTCTGGATTCCAGTCGCAGCAAACCGAGCTCGTCCTTGGCCGTAGCCTCTGGCGCAAACTGGGCAGCCGAGAGCTCAGTGGTCTTCGTCCCCTCGAATCGATGTTGGGTCGTCTCCAGCCACAGCAGCCCCCCTTGCCGACACCAACACTGGGTCGAGAGCGCTGATCGTGAGCCCATCTCCCCGTTCAATGTTGAGCCTTGATGTGGGCAGAAAGCGCATTGGGTTGGCGGGTTGTGATGCTCTAGGGATCACGGTGAGTCCCCTCCCCGCACTGTTACGCAGGGCTTTTAAGCAAGACCTTGGGCATTTGGAGCAGGTCTGCTTGACCCGTCGTGTGCAAGGCCTTGTTGTGGGCCTACCTCTCGATGCAGCAGGTCAATTCACAGAGCAAGCTGTCCATTGCCAGCGCTATGGCCAGCGCTTGGCTACTGCTTTAAAGCTGCCTCTTGCGCTTGTGAATGAACACAGCAGTAGTTGGGCCGCGGCCGAACGTCATGGCTTACAAGGTGATCGCAGCGGAAGACTTGACAGTGCTGCCGCCTCACTGCTTTTGGAGCAATGGCTCGCTGATGGGCCAGAGCCAGAACCGGTCGACATGGCGACCCCGTCTGCTAGCGAGACGGTCGGCAATGAAGGATCCTGAAGGAACTGATTCTTGAGCAATGAGTTCTAGCGGCCCGAACAACAGCGGAGACGTGCCAACTCTGCTGGTGAAAGACAGTGAAGGTCGTGATCTTCTTTGTTTTCTTGAGCAGCTCATCCCCCTCGATGGTCAGGATTACGCGCTACTCACCCCTGTTGACACTCCGGTCTGCTTGTTTCGCTTGAAGGATGGAGATGAGCCTGAGCTCATTGACAGCATCACAAGCAATGAGCCGATTCTTTCGGTTGCTGATGTCGTTCTTCAAGAGCATGACCTCACCCTTGTGCGCTCCGCGGTAACCCTCACCGTGAATGGTGAGCTGGATGAGCCCGATCCTGAAGATCTCGATGAGGATGAGGCGGGCGACGATGAATCAGAGACCTATGAATTGCTGGTGAGTTTTTTGGTTGATGAATTGGAATACGGGCTCTACATCCCCTTAGATCCCTTTTTCGTTGTGGCCCGAATGGATGACGGCGCAGCCGTTTTGGTGGAAGGGGATGAGTTTGACCAAATTCAACCTCGCATCGAGGCTGAGCTTGACGAGCGTGAGCTATCCGAGTGATGCGTCGTGATTGGCTGCGACCTGATTGGGATCCAGGCTTAACCCTGGCCCATCTCCCCTTGGAGCCCTTACTTGGCAGAGGCATCAAGGCTCTTTTGCTCGACGTTGATCGCACCCTGCTTCCAGGCCGCGATGTTGCGTTGCCAGCCTCTGTTCTTCGCTGGGCCCAATCTGCTCAACGCCATACCCATCTCCATTTGATCAGTAACAATCCCTCCCGCCAGCGGATTGGGGCCGTCGCTGATCAGCTTGGGATTGGGTTCACCAGCTCAGCCGCCAAACCGCGTCGTGGAGCGATCCGACGTGTCATTGAGACCCTGGATCTCAAGCCAGAGCAGATCGCCATGGTGGGTGATCGCGTGTTTACGGATGTTCTTGCCGGAAACCGACTGGGATTGTTCACCGTTTTGGTTAGACCCTTAAAAGAAGACGGAACACCTTGTCGTCACGATCGTGTTCAGGTGTTGGAGCGACAACTCGCCCGATGGCTTGGAGCAGGCCACGCATGAGCCTGCGGGTGGTGAAGGTGGGAACGAGCTTGCTGCGCAGCACGGAAGGTCGCAGCACGGCTGATGCCATCTCGGCTTTATGTCTGAATCTCGCCCAATGTCTCCATCGAGGAGACCGTGTCGTCTTAGTCACGAGTGGGGCTGTTGGCCTCGGATGTCAGCGCCTTGGGTTGAAGGCCAGGCCTGCAACGCTGAGCGGTCTTCAAGCTGCTGCGGCGATTGGTCAAGGCCATCTGATGGCGCTGTACGAAGACGCGATGGCAGTCCATGGGATCCCTGTAGCGCAAGTTCTTCTCACCCGATCTGATCTGGCCGACAGCCGGAGCTATCACAACGCTTCCGCAACCTTGCATCAGTTGATCGAATGGAAGGTTTTACCCGTGATCAATGAAAACGACACGGTGTCTTCAGCTGAGTTGCGATTTGGCGACAACGACACGCTTTCAGCTCTAGTAGCAGCAGCGATAGATGCGGACGATCTGATTCTTCTGACCGATATCGACCGCTTGTATTCCGCGGATCCACGCAGTGATGCATCGGCTCGCCCAATTTTGGACGTGCATCACCCAGCAGAACTGCAGGCCCTTGAACAAGTCGCAGGAGATGGCGGCCGTTGGGGAACCGGCGGGATGACCACGAAGCTCGCGGCCGCTCGGATCGCTACTGCGAGTGGGATCACCGTGCATTTGGCGGATGGTCGTGATCAGCAGATGCTTGAAACCATGTTGGCGGGAGGGCGCGGAGGCACGGTCTTTCATCCCCACCCCCAGCCCCTTGGCCATCGAAAAAGCTGGCTGGCCCATGCTTTGCAACCTCAAGGCAGCCTGCAAATCGATGGCGGTGCCTGCAAGGCGCTCTGCGACAAAGGCGCCTCCTTGCTTTTGGTGGGGATTACGGATCTCGCAGGGGAGTTCCAGGCGAATCAGCCCGTGCTGATTCTTGATCAGGACGGCCGTGAAGTGGCCCGTGGCCTGAGCTCCCTTAGTAGTGAGACCCTTCGAAGTCTTGTGAAAGAGCCAGCGGGGACTGAGCGGCAAGGGAGCTCGCCTGTTGTGGTTCATCGCGACGTGCTTGTCCTGAGCACGCCTACGATCCGCCAACCAGACCCCTGAATCCATGCGTTTCAGCCAGTTAATCGCCGTTCTTCAGGACGGAGAGGCAGGTTTGCTGGAGCATCAGCTCAGCAGCGATCCTGAGCTCCGTGGTGCTGCATCTTTGGAGAGAGCAGGTGCCGATCAACTCAGCTTCCTTGAAAAGGGCAACGCTTTGATGCAGAGCCTGGAAACCAGCGATGTTGGCGCTGTTTTGATTCCCAATCAGGACGACCTCAAGGCCATGGCTGAGCAGCGTGGCTTGGCTTGGGCTGTGATGCGTGATCCCCGTTTGGCTTTTGCAGAAGCCCTCGAGCGTTTGCATCCTCGCCCCAGAACACAAGCCACCATTCATCCTTCTGCGGTGATCGGTGACAGGGTTCAAATTGATGCTGGCGTTTCGATTGGCCCGCACGTTTGCATCGGCGACGACACACGCATTTGTGCCAACAGCACCATTCATGCCGGAGTGGTCATATACGGCGATGTGAGGGTTGGTCAGTTCTGTGAATTGCATGCCAATGCAGTGCTACATCCCGGAGTGCGTCTAGCCAGCCATTGCGTGGTTCACTCCAACGCGGTGGTGGGCTCCGAGGGCTTTGGATTTGTTCCGACTGCTAAGGGATGGCGAAAAATGCCTCAAACGGGTCTGGTGGTTCTGGAGGAGGGTGTTGAAGTGGGTTGTGGCAGCACGATTGATCGCCCATCCGTTGGTGAAACCAGAATCGGGGCGGGAACAAAGATCGATAATCTCGTTCAAATTGGTCATGGCGTTGTTACCGGACAAGGCTGTGCCTTGGCTTCGCAGGTGGGTATCGCGGGGGGCGCTCGCCTTGGGAACGGGGTGATTTTGGCTGGACAGGTTGGTGTGGCCAATCGAGCGGTCATTGGTGATCGTGCGATCGCGAGTTCTAAGAGTGGGATTCATGGTGAGGTGGAGCCCGGTGAAGTGGTGAGTGGCTATCCAGCGATTCCCAACAGGCTTTGGCTTCGTTGTTCAGCGGCATTCAGCAAATTGCCTGAGATGGCGAAACAAATTCGCGAACTCAAGAAAGCCGCTCAGTAACCTTTCTGGTTCTCCCCTCTGAGACCCAATGGCCACGCATCGCGTTGTTTTGCTTCCTGGTGACGGCATTGGTCCAGAGATCACGGCCGTGGCCAAGCAGCTCCTTGAAGCTGTAGCTGCACGACATGATTTCACGCTTGAGTTCAGCGAAGCGCCGATCGGTGGCTCTGCGATCGATGCCACCGGTGAGCCGTTACCGGCGAGCACTCTTGAAGCGTGTAAGGCGGCAGATGCTGTGTTGCTTGCCGCGATAGGGAGCCCTCGATTTGATTCGTTGCCCCGTGAGCAACGTCCTGAAAGTGGATTGCTGGCCTTGCGTTCTGGCATGGAGCTCTTCGCCAATCTCCGACCAGTCAAAATTGTTCCAGCGCTGATTGGTGCCAGCAGCCTGCGACCTGAAGTGGTGGAAGGGGTGGATCTGATGGTGGTGAGGGAGCTCACCGGAGGGATTTATTTCGGTCAACCAAAAGGTCGTGTTCAAGCCGATGGTGAAGAGCGGGCGTTCAACACCATGACCTACTCAGATTCTGAGATCGACAGAATTGCCCGGGTGGCCTTCAAGCTCGCCTGTGAGCGTCGCGGGCAGCTTTGCTCGGTGGATAAGGCCAATGTGCTCGACGTCAGCCAACTGTGGCGTGATCGCGTGGAGGGAATGAAAAATGACTACGCCGCAGTGGATGTCAGCCACCTCTATGTGGACAATGCGGCGATGCAACTGGTGAGAGATCCTCGCCAGTTCGATGTGGTGCTCACGGGCAATCTTTTCGGAGACATTCTCAGCGATATTTCTGCGATGCTCACCGGCTCCATCGGCATGCTTCCCTCAGCCTCCCTGGGAAGCGAGGGGCCAGGTCTGTATGAACCCGTGCACGGTTCAGCCCCCGATCTTGCTGGTCAAGACAAGGCCAATCCGATGGCCATGGTGCTCTCCGCAGCCATGATGTTGCGGACTGGTCTGAAGCAAAACGCAGCTGCGGACGATCTTGAACGAGCTGTCGATCGCGTTTTGGCAGCCGGATTCCGTACTGGAGATTTGATGTCTGAAGGCTGTACTGCTCTGGGCTGTCAGGCGATGGGAGAGCAACTTCTTAAGACACTCTGATGCGACCTGGCAGGAAAAATGTGGAATTTGCCCTTTGACCTGCCAAACTCATCGGGCCAGATCTTCCTCCGTCGATGTCGAAGCGTCACCCCGTCGTGGCTGTCACGGGTTCCTCAGGTGCAGGCACCAGCACTGTTAAGAGGGCTTTTGAGCACATCTTCGCTCGGGAGAACATCACTCCTGCAGTGGTGGAAGGCGACAGCTACCACCGCTTCGAGCGGATGGCGATGAAGACCGCCATGTCTGAATCGCTTGCCAAGGGCGAGAATTTCTCCCACTTCGGCCCAGAAGCCAACCTCTTCGACAAGCTCGAAGAACTCTTTCGCGTCTATGGCGAAACGGGTGGAGGCCAGAAGCGTTACTACCTCCACAGTCCAGAAGAGGCTGCTGAGCACAACGCTCGCCTCGGTGTGAACTTGGATCCAGGTCAGTTCACCCCCTGGGAGGACATCCCTGGTGGTACCGATTGCTTGTTTTACGAAGGCCTCCACGGTGGCGTTGTCGGAGACGGCTACGACGTGGCGTCTCTCGCTGACTTACTCGTGGGTGTGGTTCCGATTACCAATCTCGAGTGGATCCAAAAGATTCAGCGTGACAATGCCGAGCGCGGCTATTCAGCAGAAGCGATCGTGGACACGATCCTGCGCCGCATGCCGGATTACATCAATCACATCTGTCCCCAATTCAGCCTCACTGACATCAATTTTCAGCGGGTGCCCACGGTTGACACCTCCAACCCATTCATCTGTCGGAACATCCCGACTCCTGATGAAAGCTTTGTGATCATTCACTTCCGCAAGGGAGCGCGTGAGAAGTGGGGCATTGATTTCAGCTACTTGCTGAGCATGATTCATGACTCTTTCATGAGCAGCCCCACCAGCATTGTGGTGAACGGAGGAAAGATGGGCTTCGCGATGGAACTCATCTTGACCCCCATCATTCACCGCATGATTGAAGAGCAAAGCAAGCTCTCCTGATTGCTTCTGTCGAACACATCGAGCAATCACATCTATCGTGGACTCATCTGAATAATCAGGTGGGTCCTTTTTTTGTCCTCTCCCTCCTTTGAGATTGCAGGTGCCAGTGGATCAACAACTCCTCTACCGCGCTGGGACAGAGTGGATAGTCGTCGTCTGATCGCTTTGGCACGACGGATTTACTTCCGCTTCTTAAGTGACTCTGGGCAGCAGCTTGAACCGATGGGTGTTGTTGTGAATGAGCGTTTAGATGAGGGCAGGGTTGTGTTTGAAAGTCCCACGCTGTTGCTTCAAGAACATTTCATCAGCATCGATCTGATCGGTCGACGTCTAAAGCGCCCGCGTAGCTGGCGAGACCGACCAAGAGGGTCGGGGCTGTGAACAGTTTGCTGGGTCTGATGCTTGTGGTGGCTGGTGCCTGTGTAGGAAGCTTCACCAATGTGGTGGCCTGGCGATTGCCCCGCGAAGAATCACTGGTCTGGCCTGGAAGCCACTGCCCAAAGTGTGGGCAGGGGGTGCGCTGGCACGACAACGTACCTGTGTTGGGGTGGATCTGGCTGCGGGGACGTTGTCGTGATTGCCATCAAGGCATCTCGAGCCGCTACCCACTGGTGGAACTTGTGAGCGCCCTCCTCTGGCTTAGTGCCTGTTGGGGCCATGGATTGCTCGCCGCTTCGGATCAATTAGGCCTGGCATTGCTCAATTTGGTGGCGGGGATTGTTCTGATCAGCGTGCTCCTTCCGTTGGTGTTGATTGATATCGACCACCTTTGGCTCCCCGAACCTCTTTGCAGAATTGGGGTGTTGCTTGGCCTTGCTTTTACTGGGGCTCTTTATCTGGTTACCCCAGCGCCAGAAGCCAGTGCTGTGCTGCTTAATCATCTGTTGGCGGCAGCGGCAGGATTGCTGGCACTGGAAGGGTTGAGCGCCCTTGCAGAGCGCATGCTGGGACAACCTGCTCTTGGGCTTGGTGACGCTAAATTGGCAGCTGTCGCCGGAGCTTGGCTCGGCTTGGGCGGTGTTTTGGTTGCTTTGGCTATCGCCGTTTTTAGTGGTGCAATCTTTGGCTCGATTGGACGAGTGTCTGGACGGTTAGGGCCGCGACAGCCCTTCCCATTTGGTCCCTTTATTGCCCTTGGGATTTGGCTGACCTGGCTCGGCGGTCCTGAATGGTGGGGTCAGCAATGGTTCGGCCTGTTTGGTGGGATTTAAAAGAACAGAAATCAGCTCCACTGCTGGTGCACCAAGAGATTGCAACATCCCTGTCCTAGCCTTAGCTGATTGGTACAAGATTCAGGCCTTTGGCTTGAGCATTCGTACTCTCAGATCTCCCCAATGCAAACCGAGATCTGCTGTTGCCATTAAGGAGTAATCAACCTTGAGTTTGTTCGACTGGTTCGCTGACCGCCGTAAGGGTCAGTACGTCGGCAAGGTGAATCAAGAGCCCGACGAAGGGGATGGCCTTTGGAGCAAGTGCCCGGAATGTGGGCAGGTGGTGTACCGCAAGGATCTGCTGAGCAACGCCAGTGTTTGCAGCAACTGTGGGTATCACCACCGCATCGACAGCACGGAGCGGATTGCGGTGTTGGTGGATTCCAACAGCTTCGTGGCGATGGATCAAGAGCTTCAACCCATGGATCCATTGGGTTTTAAGGACCGCAGGGCCTATGCGGATCGCCTGCGCGAAACTCAGGCCAGCACAGGGCTTCGAGACGGAGTTGTGACCGGGCTCTGTGAGGTTGAGGGCATCCCTATGGCTCTTGCCGTGATGGATTTCCGTTTTATGGGCGGTTCGATGGGATCGGTTGTTGGTGAAAAGATCACTCGCTTGGTGGAAGAAGCGACCTCCAAAAAGCTGCCCCTCCTCATTGTGTGTGCGTCAGGTGGAGCGAGGATGCAGGAGGGCATGCTCAGCCTCATGCAGATGGCCAAGATCTCTGGTGCTTTGGAACGTCATCGCGAGGCGGGGGTGTTGTACATGCCATTGCTCACCCACCCCACCACCGGTGGCGTCACGGCAAGTTTTGCGATGCTTGGTGATCTGATTTTGGCGGAGCCAAAAGCTCTGATTGGCTTTGCAGGCCGGCGCGTGATTGAACAGACCCTTAGAGAAAAATTACCGGATAATTTTCAGACTGCGGAGTATCTGCAAGAGCATGGATTCGTGGACTCGATTGTTCCGCGTACGCAATTGCGATCCACTTTGGCGAGTTTGCTCAGATTGCACGGCTGTGAATCTCGGGTTGTTAGCTCATGATTCACGTTTTGGCCTCACGCATGAGGGCAGTCGCTGCTGTCGTTGTAGCCCTGATTCTTTGCGCTTCTCCTGTTTTCGCAGGTCAGGTTGAATGGCGAGAAGTGCCTTCTAGTGGAGAGGGACAGCAATGGTGGGATGCGGGAAGCTTGCGGCTGAAGAAGGATGGCACCGTCTCAGTCCTGAGCCGCTACAGCTTGCGTCAGGAGGATGATCGCCCCGCTTTGGGAACGCTTGTCGTGATGGAGATCGACTGCAGCCAACAGCTCTATCGAGACAAGCAAAAAAATGGTTTGCCCCAATTCAGAGCCGAATGGCAACCTTCTGGTTCTGATCCTTTGATCGACGGTGTTCTCTCCGGTGTGTGCTCATCGGATGAGCTTTCGTCGCTTTCCTGATTCAAACTCGGCCTCCCTTATGGCGCTCCCATCTTCAAGTTCTTCCCCTATTGGAGTGGCGATTGCCGGTCTTGGCTTTGGTGAATCGGTTCATCTGCAAGCCCTTGCCGCTCAATCTGACCTGGAAGCAGTTGCGCTCTGGCATCCCCGCCGCGAACGCCTAGATCAGGCCTGCCTTGAACACAACCTGCCTGGTTATGACGATTGGGAGGCTTTGCTCAGCGATCCTCGCGTGCAGGCCGTGATCATTGCCACGCCTCCGCAACCACGCTTTGCGTTGGCCCTTCAAGCGCTAAAAGCAGGCAAACACTTATTGCTTGAAAAGCCTGTTGCTCTCAATGCTGAATCGGTGGCAGAGCTGCAACGCGTCGCCATCCAGAACCGGCTCAGTGTTGCGGTGGATTATGAGTATCGGGCAGTGCCTCTGTTCATGCAGGCCGCGAGGATGTTGGAGGAAGGTGCCGTCGGCACTCCGTGGCTGGTGAAACTCGACTGGTTGATGAGCAGCCGTGCGGATGCCTCTCGACCGTGGAGTTGGTATTCACAACGGGAAGCCGGTGGTGGTGTGCTTGGTGCCCTTGGTACCCATGCTTTCGACATGCTGGCTTGGTTAATCGGACCGATGCGATCCGTTCAAGGTCTCAATAGTGTGTCAATCAAGGAGCGTCCCCATCCCAGTGGGGGCATGGCGCCAGTGGACGCTGAAGATGTCTCACTGATCCAGATGCAACTTGATTGGCAGGGCCGTTCGGACCAGAGGGTTCCAGCTCAGGTCAATTTGGCATCTGTGGCTCGCAACGGTCGGGGGTGTTGGCTCGAGATCTACGGATCTCATGGCAGTCTCACCCTCGGTAGCTCAAACCAAAAGGATTATGTCCATGGCTTTGGGCTGTGGCACACGCCGATGGGAGAGGCCACTCGCAATATCGAGGCGGATGCTGAGTTCATGTTCCCCACCACCTGGAGTGATGGTCGTGTGGCGCCGGTGGCCCGCATCCAGAGTTGGTGGGCGCGCAGCATTCAAACCGGTTCTCCGATGGTGCCTGGTCTGGCAGAGGGACTTGTCAGCCAGCAAGCATGTGATCAATCGAGCATCGGAATCGATTGAATTTGACAGATTGAAGGATTAATAATCAATTTTCTCTGCGACCTTGGATACTGGCCTGGGCATCAAATAGCTTTTTTAAGATTAGATTTGGTGTGTACAGTTCTGGCGCTTTCGTCGTTGTTGCGTCATCCCTATGTCTCTCTCCGCTTACTCCAAAGAGTTAATTGCTACAGCCAACGCTCTGGCAGAGTCGGGGAAGGGAATTCTTGCTGTTGATGAGTCCACAAAGACCATCGGTAAGCGACTAGGTGGAATCCAAGTTGAAAATACTGAGGCCAACCGCCAGGCCTACCGAGGAATGCTGTTTACAGCGTCAGGTCTTGGTAACTTTATTAGTGGCGCAATTTTGTACGAAGAAACCTTGTTTCAGAGCCATGCTGATGGCGAAACAATGGTTCAGAAGTTAAACAAAGCGGGAATTATTCCCGGTATCAAAGTGGATAAGGGTCTTTGCCCTTTGCCAGGAGCTCAGTCCGTTGAGACGGTTTGTACGGGTCTGGATGGCTTAGTGGAAAGAGCTGCTGACTATTACGCCCAAGGTGCACGTTTCGCAAAATGGCGCGCCGTACTTCAGATCACGGCTGATGGATGCCCCTCTGATCTGGCCATTCGTGAAAATGCTTGGGGCCTAGCGCGTTACGCACGTTCTGTTCAGGAATCAGGTCTTGTGCCAATCATTGAGCCTGAAATTTTGATGGATGGTGATCATTCGATTGAAGTCACTGCAGCCGTGCAAGAGCAGATCCTTAAGGAGGTTTACTTTGCTTGCCAGCTCAATGGAGTTTTGCTCGAAGGAACGCTCCTTAAGCCTTCGATGACGATTCAAGGAGCCGATTGTGCTCAGAAATCAGATCCCCAACTCGTTGCAGAAATGACTGTGAGAACACTGGAGCGCTGTGTTCCTGCGAGTGTTCCTGGAATTGTCTTTTTATCAGGTGGTTTGAGTGAAGAAGCTGCGTCGGTGTACCTCAACAACATGAACAAGATTTCAAGAAAAGCGCAATGGAATCTTGGTTTCTCCTATGGACGCGCTTTGCAGCATTCCTGCCTTAAGGCATGGGCTGGTAAGGACCAAGCGGCTGGCCAAGCAGCCTTGCTTGCACGGGCACAAGCCAACTCTGAAGCCTCACAAGCTCGTTATGTCCCAGGTTCTCAACCCTCATCCGACGAGCAGCTTTTTGTAGCTGGTTACACCTACTGAGGCGTCATTTGCTGACACTCCGGCGTGATTTCTGCAACGGAGTGTCGTGACATTCACACGACTCAACTGTAAAGTCGCGCGGCTACGGACACATGTCCGTTTATCGGCCTTCGTTAGGACTTCACTATGGCGCTCGTTCCGCTTCGACTTCTGCTCGACCATGCCGCGGAAAACGGCTACGGCATCCCTGCTTTCAACGTCAACAACCTTGAGCAGGTGCAGTCGATCATGGAGGCGGCTCACGAGACTGACTCTCCTGTGATCCTCCAGGCTTCACGTGGAGCACGCACCTACGCAGGTGAGAATTTCCTGCGTCACTTGATCCTGGCGGCCGTTGAGACCTATCCCGACATCCCCGTCGTGATGCACCAGGACCACGGCAATAGCCCTGCAACTTGCTTCGGAGCCGCTGCAAACGGCTTCACCTCCGTGATGATGGACGGTTCCCTTGAGGCCGATGCCAAGACGCCTGCGAGTTACGACTACAACGTCAACGTCACCAAGGAAGTGGTCGACGTGGCCCATGCCATCGGCGTGAGTGTTGAAGGAGAATTGGGTTGCCTTGGTTCTCTTGAAACCGGTAAAGGCGAAGCCGAAGACGGCCACGGTTTTGAAGGTGAGCTTTCCAAGGATCAGCTGCTGACCGATCCTGCTGAGGCTGCTGATTTTGTCGCCAAGACCAAGGTTGATGCCTTGGCAATCGCCATCGGTACAAGCCACGGTGCCTACAAGTTCACCCGTAAGCCCACAGGTGAAGTGCTTGCGATCAGCCGTATCGCTGAAATCCATAAAGCCATCCCCAACACCCATCTGGTGATGCATGGTTCCTCCTCCGTTCCCCAGGAATGGTTGGAAATGATCAACAAGTACGGCGGTGCCATCCCTGAGACCTACGGCGTTCCCGTGGAAGAAATTCAGGAAGGCATCCGTAACGGTGTTCGCAAAGTGAACATCGATACCGACAACCGTTTGGCCTTCACCGCTGCCGTGCGTGAAGCAGCCATGGCTGATCCTGCCAACTTCGACCCCCGTCACTTCAACAAGCCGGCTCGTAAGTACATGAAGCAGGTCTGTTTGGATCGCTACCAGCAGTTCTGGGCTGCCGGTAATGCCAGCAAGATCAAGCAGCGCGACATCAACTTCTATTCCGGCCTTTATGCAAAAGGCACCCTTGACCCCAAGACAGCCGTTGCTGCCTGATTGTTCGGTCAAAACCAACAAAGCGGGGGGCATTAGCCCCCTTTTTTAATGGCTTCAAGGTTGCGTGCGATCAGGATTCAGGAGCAGCGTTCCTTGATTGCCGTTGAGCGTTGCTGATGCACCAAGGGGGAGAGCCATATTGGGAAGTCCATGCCCAAGGGGCAAATTCATGACCAAGGGGATGCCTAGATCAGAGAGTCGCTCTTCCAGGATCCCATCCATTGAAAAATCACCTGGCTCTACCTCCCCTTTCCAGCTGAATCGTCCCGTCGCTATGCCAGCAAGGCCACGAAGCACACCAGAGCTGCGCCACTGCGTGAGCATGCGATCCACTCTGTAGGGAGCTTCTCCAACATCTTCCAGCACCAGGATTGATCCACGCAGGTCAGGGAACCATGGTGTGCCAATCAAATGGGTTGCAACCGTGAGATTGCTTACCACCAGCGGACCTCTGGCCACCCCGGCACGTACGGAACGCCCTTGGAGTGGAGAGACCGGTTCCCCTTTCAGGAGATGGACTGTTCGTTCCCACTGTTGGTCCGGTCCACTGGTGGATCCGTGGATGGCGCCAAGCAAGCCAGCCGACCATTGCGCCATCAGCATCGAGCTTGTGTCAGAAAATCCCAGGGTCCAGAGGGGGCGATTGGGGAAGCGGAAGCCAACTTCTAAAACCCTGGCGCCTCCCCAGCCAGCACCGACATAAACCAGACCATCCAGGGAAGGATTGTTCCAGGCACGCTCAAGATCATCGGCTCGCTGTTGATCGGTGCCTGAAAACCATTGCCACTGACGTTTCACCGATTCCGGGACCTCTAACGACCAACCCTCAGCTTCACAGCGCTCCACTAACGGGCCAAAGTCTGTTTCAGGTTCGAGCCAAGTTCCTGGATTAACGGCTCGAAGTCTTGCGCCCTTTTTTAACGGACGAAGTGGGGTCTTCTTTGGAATCGATGCCGCCAAACCATGAGTAGAAAATGGAACGGCCATAGCCAAGGCGGCCGGAACTCCCAACGTTAAAAATGATCGACGATGCATCAAAGGGCTTCATCTTCAATGAACTTTAGTCTGACAATTGAATCGCATACATATTTTAAATGATTCCTGAAAGAATCAGTTTTGATAATAAATTTTAACAGCAAAGCTAAATGTCAAAGAATTTGGTCAGGCGTGACTCATGCTTTAAATGGTTTGAGCAATCATGTTTGCTGAATGTTTCCCAGGCCTAAAGGAATGGTCTTCATTTCTGGATCAAGGCTTCAATTAATTTTCTGCCATCAACGCCACCTGTGGCCGGATCACAGGCCCGTTCAGGGTGCGGCATCAACCCCAGCACATTGCCAGCTGGATTCGTGATTCCCGCAATATCGGCAATGGAGCCATTGGGATTGTTGTTGTATTTCAGCGCGATGCCGTCGTTGTCTTGAAGAGATTTAAGCGTGTCTTCGCTGCATTGATAACGGCCTTCTCCATGGGCAATGGGCAGCTTGATCTCACCTCCTGCTTGTTCGTGTAACAGCCATGGGGTGCGAGCGCTCACCACCTTGAGGGGGGTGTCTTCGCAGATGAAATGGAGACCGCTATTACGAGTGAGTGCTCCAGGCAACAAGCCGAGCTCAGTGAGCACTTGAAATCCATTGCAGATGCCCAGCACCCGCCCGCCTTTGTTCGCGAAATCGATCAATGATTCGAGCACTGGTGCAAACCTGGCGATGGCTCCGCAGCGCAAATAATCGCCATAACTGAATCCTCCGGGAAGGACTACAGCGTCGAGGCCGCTTAGATCTGTTTCCTCATGCCAGAGGTAACGGGTTTGCATGCCGAGGCATCCCTCCGTTGCCCAACGGACATCCCGGTCGCAATTGGAACCAGGAAAGACAACAACACCAATGCTCATGACAACTTGAGTTCTAGGGTCCAGTTCTCAATCACAGGGTTGGCCAGGAGTCGATCACTCAACAGTTCAACCTGTTGGCGGGCATCGGCTTCATCAGACGCCTCCAGTTCAAGTTCTACCGCCTTGCCGATGCGAAGGCGCTCAATGCCTTGCACGCCTAAGCGGCTGGCAGCCGAACGGGTGGCCTCTCCAGCTGGATCCAAGACAGAAGGGCGCAGATGCACAAGAACACGAGCTTGATAACGCGGCAAGGGCTCGGAGCAGGAATTGTTAAATCTTGGCAGGCCGTAGTCCCGTTCCAGTGACTTTCTCTTCAGGTTGAAAACAGACCACGCCTCCACGCCCTTTTCCTGTGATCCCATCCATTGGATTCACACTCAGGTTGATCACACCTTTCCTGTTGCTCGCGCCAGGCTTGATACGGCTCGCCCATGCTGAGTCGGTAGCCGTCGATGTGGAGTGTCGCTGGAGCCATCAGGCATGGGAGCCATGCCGTTTTGTGGCCGATCCAGTAGGTAGTCGCTGGAATTTGGCATTCAACGACCACAGGATTCAGTTTGAGCATGACGGCACTGGTTTGATGCGCATGCGGATCAATGAGCGCTCGTCTTGGAACAGCGTGCAGGCCAGTTGGAGTGATGAGGGTGCGCTTTGCTGGGGTGAGGTCTGCGCCCGAGGCGACCTGCCGATGGACTAAGCCTGCAGATCTCCATGGAAAAGAATGGCCTTCCCTCTAAGGAGCCAAGTCAACAGGTTGATTGGCGTGAGAGTTTTCGGGGGTGGGGTCTGAGCTGGACAGGCCTGCTCAACAATCAAAAGGGTGAGTGGTGGTTGCTGGCGCAACTTGCTTTGATCTGCGCTCACAGTCTTCCGTCTTGGCCCTCTGAGCTTTTCGAGGACTGGAGTTGGCCCTTATGGCTTTCTTTTGCGGGGTTGACTGTGTTTGCTGTTGGGCTTGGTCTGGCTCTGCAGGGTTTTCTGGCGTTAGGTCCCAGCCTGTCCCCCTTACCCGATCCAAAGCCCAATGCCGCTTTGATCACCACTGGGGTGTATGGCCGTTGCCGGCATCCTCTGTATCGCGCCGTTGTGATTTGCTCCATTGGGGTGGTTGTGGCCAAGGGGAGCTTGCTTCACCTGGCGCTGTTTTTGCTCTTGGTTGCCGTGCTTAACGGCAAGGCCCACCGAGAAGAAAAGCGCCTCTGCTCCGTCCATCCGGATTATTTGATGTATCGCAGCACCACACCAGCCATCCTGCCCGGCATTCCTGGCTTGGATTGGCGCCAGGGTTAGGGCCAGCTGAACAACCGTTTATTTTTTTCAAAAAAAATAAATAAACCCCTTAAGAAAGGGTCGTTTTGATGGTTTTGGATGGTTTTGTCTGCGCCCTTTCAGCTGCTGGCGAGTAAGGCAACCCCTTGCATGTTGCTCCTCAGTGCTGTCTGTGCAGGCCTTGAGGTCAGTGCTCCGAGTCAGGCCAACGAATTTGTGCTGAACAGCCCCCAACCTGTTGAAGTCAGTTCAAGGCTCCTGGCGATTCTGGAGCCTCCGATTGCAATCCCGGATCCTGAGCCTCAGCTAGTTCTTAACCGTACAAAGAGACAGATCCTCTCCACAGGAGATCCCATCTGGGATTTGCGGCTTGAGATTCCTGGCCAACCAGCGCGTCATTTCGATGCCGTGAGTGGTCGAGCCCATCGCCAGAACGCGGACCGTGATCAAATGGGCAGCAAGGCGCCCCTGCCTACAGGGAGTTACACCCTCGGACCTGTGGAGCCGCTTGCCCAAGGCGCTTATCCAGAATTAGGACCCGTTTGGATCGGCATTGAGCCGACCTTCACCACGGGCCGAAGGGTGCTTGGGATTCATCAAGATCCCAGTGCGGGCCTCAATGGAAACAGTGGCACTTTGGGATGTATCGGGCTTATTCGTAAGCATGACTTGCTTGAGTTGTCTCAGTTAATCCAAGTCAGTGATGTGCGCTTATTGGTTGTTGAAGACTGAATATAATGGTCTTAAGTAAATAAGTAGATCACTAAATTCGCTTTAATTTTAAAATTAACTGATAGGTCTTTTCATTGATATTGGTTGGTCGTTTGAGCAACTGCCTAACTCATTGGCTTGCATCAACTAGGACGGTTGTGAGCTTTTCAGAGGCCTTAGGGTCAAAGCCAATCACGACCAAATCCACTCCTGACCGGCTTTCAGGCGTCCAGGCATGATCAGGAGCGGCTTCAAACCAAGTCTCTAAGCGAGGCCCAACCATTTGCACTTGCAGAGGAAGAGATTTTCCAGGTAGCCATACCCTTCCCTTGAGGCGTACAACTTGATGTTCAGTCACAAAAGGTGGAAGAATGCGCTCGAAGTCTGCACGTTGAATCACACCTTCGAAACGAACATTGCCGCCCTCAACATCTAAGTGCGTGTGATCGTGGTGATCATGCGCGTGATCGTGATGGTCGTGATCGTGATGGTCGTGATCGACAGATGTCTTCCGTTCCACTCCCAAAAGCAAGCTCGGGTCGACTTGACCACGAGTCATGGGGACTACGGATGTACCGGTTCTGATCTTGGGAACCAGTGATTGCTGGATTTGGTCCAACTCGGTGGGATCTAAGCAATCTGAACGGCTGACTAACACCAGGTCAGCGGATTGAAGTTGATCGGCGAACAACTCATCAATGGCCGTGAGGTGGTCCAGGCTTGGATCTTCCTGCCGTTGTCGTTCCAAAGCCTCTGGATCTCCCACAGGACTTCCGTTGTTCAGGGCTTCCCCATCCACAACAGTGACCACTCCATTCACATGCACCCGAGCCCTGATCTCGGGCCATTCGAGAGCCTGAAGGAGGGGTCTGGGAAGGGCTAAACCACTGGTTTCAACAACAATTCCATCGAGCTGATCAGCACGTGCAAGCAGCGTTTCCATCGTGGGAAGAAAATCGTCCTGCACGGTGCAGCACAAACACCCGTTATTCAGCTCAACGAGACGCCCATCGATTTCATCCTCTGGGCAGAAGCCACAGCTTCGGATGAGATCACCATCCAGGCCCACGGTTCCGAATTCGTTGACCATCACCGCAAGGCGTTGGCCGCTGTTGATCAAGAGATGACGCAACAGTGTTGTTTTACCTGCTCCCAAAAAGCCGGTAATGACAGTGACGGGAAGGCGTTCAGACATCAACGGCACCCCAGGCTTTCGCGGGTGCTGACACCACTAACGCTATTAACGCCACTGGCACGACCGCATAGAGCTTTCATCTGAGTGAGGTCGATCACGGCGTTTGTGAAATCCGTTCCTTCAATGTGCGCATCCACAAAGCGGCTTTGCATCAGCATCGCGTTCGTGAAGTTTGCGTCGCTTAGGTCGGTTTCATCAAATCGGCTTGAGAAAGCCACCACATCTTCAAGGTTTGCTCCATGGAGATCAGCACCCTGCAATTGGGAGGTGTTGATCACAGCTCCGCGCAGGTCGGTGTCGCTGAGGTCAACACCACGGAGGTCGGCTTTCAAAAATTCTTTTTCTTTTAAATCTCGGCCATGCATGTCGTCGCTGATGTCTTGCACCGCGAACTGACCGCGTAATTCAGGCGCCGTGATGGCTTGAGCCGCAAAGGGAAAGGCGATCAAGCTCGACGCAAGAAGCACCCCGAAGAAAACGGGTAACAGGTGCTTACGGAACAAATCGGGAAGGGGCATCAGAAAGGGATGCAGCCGGCTTCAGGCTGCAGCTGCCGTAACTTGAATGGTCACGTTATGGCAGACACCTGCCCCTCCACGTGCCATGGCCAAAACCTTGAGGGTGGTTGTCCCCCCCCATCCACTCATTGCTCACTGGCTCACGATGCTGCGCCATGCCGGTACACCACCATCGCTGTATCGAACTGCGCTCGAGGAATTGGGACGTTGGCTGACCTATGAGGCCTTGCGGGATTGGCTTCCCCATCGCCGTGAAGAGGTGCAAACCGCTCTGGAGCTGACTGAAGGAACCGTGATCGAAACGGGTGTTCCCCTGCTGGCCGTTCCCTCCCTTCCTGGTGGGTTAATGCTGTGGGAAGGGGCAAGACAAGTGCTGCCTCATGCAGAGCTCTGTCTTGGTAGCTTGCCAGAAACGATCGAAGCCAATGCTGGTCTGGTGTTGTTGATGGATCAAATCAGTGATGGAGAGGAGCTTGTAGGGCTGATGCAAGAGCTGGTCTCCAAAGGAGTCGAGAGCCGAAGGCTTCGTGTGATTTCGGCCTTAACCGCCAGCCCTGGCCTCAAAAGGTTGGGTGAAGCCTTTCCCGAAATCACTATTCATACCGCCTGCATCGATGAAGAAGTCAATGCAAACGGTCAAATTTCTCCTGGGATTGGCAACACATCTCAACGGCTGCAAATCAGAACAGCTCCCTCGACCTAGGCTTGAAAAAATCCATCGGCGGCGATGAGCAGGCAGCAGGAATCCACCTCAGGGACACTTTTCACACTCCTGAGTGGAGCCCTCATTGGGGCGGCAGGAGTGGGTTGGTGGCTGCTCTCAGAAGCAGAACGGCGACAGCGGCTCAAGCGTCAGCGTTCCATGCTTTATGCGCCAAGGATGCAAGACGGCAGTGAGGCTTTTGAGGCGAACCAATACGCCGATCGTGACGATCAGCTGGAACATCGCGTTGAGCAGCTCAATTCAGCCATTTCAGATGTCCGTCGTCAGCTTGAAGACCTCGGTTCAAAGTCGTAATCCTCACGGCCGGTAGGTTGGGACTTGTCCCCATCTGCGATCCAGTCGTTGCCATGCTTCGCTCAGACGCCGTCACTCAAGGCATTCAGCGCTCACCCAATCGGGCAATGCTGAGAGCGGTTGGTTTCGGTGACGAAGATTTCGGCAAGCCGATTATTGGAATCGCTAACGGTTACAGCACGATCACACCGTGCAACGTGGGATTGGATGCTTTGTCCCGCCGTGCCGAAGACTCGGCTCGAAACGCAGGGGGCATGCCTCAGATGTTTGGAACCATCACGGTGAGTGATGGCATCTCTATGGGCACCGAAGGAATGAAATATTCCCTGGTGAGCCGTGAGGTGATCGCGGACGCGATTGAAACGGCCTGCAACGGCCAGAGCATGGACGGTGTTCTTGCCGTTGGTGGCTGCGATAAAAATATGCCCGGCGCCATGTTGGCGATGGCTCGTATGAATATTCCCTCGATCTTTGTGTATGGGGGAACGATTAAGCCTGGAAAACTTGGGGGTTGTGACCTCACAGTTGTGAGTGCTTTTGAGGCTGTTGGTCAGATTACGAGTGGGAAAATCGATGAAGAACAGCTGACAGCGATTGAAAAAAATGCTTGTCCGGGTGCTGGCAGCTGTGGAGGCATGTTTACGGCCAACACGATGAGTGCTGCGATTGAAACGATGGGGCTGAGCCTTCCCCACAGTTCAACGATGGCTGCTGAAGATGAGGAAAAGGCAGAGAGTGCGGCCCGTTCCGGAGAAGTTCTTGTTGAAGCAATTAAATCCAATATTCGCCCTCTTGATTTACTGACGCGTGAGGCCTTTGAAAATGCCATCAGTGTGATCATGGCGGTGGGGGGATCTACCAACTCTGTGTTGCATTTGCTTGCCATCGCGCGAACAGCAGGCGTTGATCTCAACATTGATGATTTTGAAATGATCCGGGAGCGCGTGCCTGTGATTTGTGATCTCAAGCCGAGCGGTCGTTTTGTCACCGTGGATCTTCATCAGGCCGGCGGCATTCCACAGGTGATGAAATTGTTATTGGATGCAGGACTTCTCCATGGACATTGCCGCACGATTGAGGGCAAAACATTGGAAGAGCTTCTGGCAAATATTCCCTCAACCCCTCCTGAAGGACAGGAAGTGATTAGGCCGTTAAGTAACCCCCTTTATGCCAAAGGGCATTTGGCCATCCTCAAAGGAAATTTGGCAATCGAAGGCGCTGTCGCCAAAATTAGTGGTATCAAAACGCCTGTACTCACGGGTCCAGCTCGCGTCTTTGAAAGCGAAGAGGATTGCTTGGCTTCAATTATTGGTAAACAGATTCATGCTGGTGATGTCATCGTGATTCGCCAGGAAGGTCCAGTGGGTGGACCTGGAATGCGCGAAATGCTTGCGCCCACTGCTGCCATTGTTGGGCAGGGACTCGGGGACAAGGTGGCGTTAATTACGGATGGTCGATTCAGTGGTGGAACGTATGGTCTGGTGGTTGGCCACGTGGCTCCAGAGGCTGCCGTTGGGGGTGCAATCGGCCTTGTAGTGGAGGGGGATAGCATTACTGTTGATGCCAATCAAAACCTTCTTCAACTCAATGTGAATGAGGCTGAATTGGAAAGACGACGCAACATGTGGTTAGGACATACGCCCAAATATAAGACCGGAATTCTTGGAAAATATGCTCGTCTTGTCTCGAGTTCTAGTCGTGGTGCTGTGACAGATCAGCCTGATTAGGCACTGCTACAGCGATATTGAATGATCCACGAATATATAGAGTGCTTGATTGCTAATTGTGCTAATTCTTTGTTTGGAAGAAATCCTTTTTTGAGGATTTGTCTTGAGTGGATATGGCTAGAAAATGTTTGATCAATTTTCTCGAGATTGACCAACAAGTTGTGCTCTGAGTCGTCGGGCGATCGCTTCTAAGGGTTGCCCGTCTGCTGGAGCCGTGCAGCGCATGCCGTTGTCTCCATGCATCCAAACGGGATGCTGTCCTTGCCAAAGCATGGGGCGTTCCGCTTGATCACACCAACTGAGCATGAGATTCACATCACTTCCGCTCCGATAGATCTCGAGTTCGAGATCCATGGCCTCCATTCGAGAGCCGGAGGCATCGCGGGTCTCGATGCGAACGAAGAGATCGTCAATGCTGGATGGTTCTGCCTCCTCGTGAATCGGAACAACGGCATGCTGATAAGGCTTGCGGCAAAGATCAGCCGTGTGGGCAATCACAACCGCTAAATCAATCATTGATAGGCATCAATCGAATGGATCAAAAGGCGGATTGCACCTGCACGGAAGCCTGGATTCGTGGATCCTGCCTCATCAAACCGTGAATGGAGCACTTGTAAGCGGGTGATCGCGGACGAATCAAAACGCAAAGGTAGTCCTACCGGTTTGGCACGAACCACAGGCTGAAGATCGTTGAAGGCAATCTCCGCAACGGTGACTCCTTCCAGTTTGGTGGGAACGGGCATGACCCAGCGCAGTCCGCCTGGAATCATTTCCGTGAGTCCCATCAATCCATCAGAGCAAGCCACAGCAAATTTCAAGGTTCGCCCCTCCCCTTCCACCGCCAAGCGCAGTCCTTTAAATGCGGAAAGATCCAGGGGCGGTCTTAGCAAGGGGGAGCGGCAACTCACAAAACCTCCCCCATCAGCGACCAACTCACCCTCCAGCAACAGACCTTCAGGCGTGAGGCGGCAGCCTGCTTGGCTGGTCCCACCCATGATCGTGTCGTTGAGCGTGGCCCAGGAATCGAATGAGACACGGGAGGTGGTCATCTCAACCCTGCAAAAGGAATGTTTATTTAAAGGCTTTCGCAGGCAGCTTCGTCGGCAAGCACGATGATTTCCGCTTCCGGTTGGACCAACTTGGCAGGAGTTCGTTGTGGGGACTCAGCTGGGTCGAGCAAGCGTCGTAAGGCCTCCCCTTTCTTTGCACCACTAACCAGGAACATCACGGTTCGAGATGCGCTGAGCACTGGGGCTGTGAGGGTAATGCGCTCCAACCCCTTACCCCGTCCAATCGTGGTCCAGCGATCACGAACTTCAGGAGCCTCCGTGCCTGGGAAGAGGGAGGCGGTGTGACCGTCATCCCCAAGACCCAAGACCATCATGTCGAAGATGGGTGGTTCGCCACTGCAGCTCTGGGCTATCAGCTTGGCGAAAGCATCAGCGCTGGCTTCTGGTGAGGGAAGCTCAACAGTTGGAACAGGATGAAAGCAGGCAGCCGCTCCGGGCTCACCGGCTTGAAGCAATGTGGAGCGGAGCATGCGCGCATTGCTGGATTCGTCATCAGCGGACACCCAGCGTTCGTCTCCTAGAAAGACATCCACGCGATTCCAAGGCAAATGTTGATGGCCTAATCGCTGATAAGCCTGAGAAGGAGTGGTCCCTCCAGATAGAGCAATCTGCGCACGATCGCGTTGGTCGAGCGCTAGTTGAATGGAGGTGGCGATGTACTCAGCGGCCCGCAGGGCTAGATCCTGAGGATCTCGGGCCCGTTCAATGCGATAGGAGGTCATCAATCAGCTCAATCCAACCACTCGGTGTGAAAACTGCCTTCCTTATCAACGCGTTCATAGGTGTGTGAGCCAAAGCAGTCGCGCATTGCTTGAACTGCATTTTGAGGCAGACGAGCTGTGCGGTAGCTGTTGATGTAGTCGAGGGTGTTGCTTAGGCAGGGCACAGGAATTCCGGCTTCCGCTGCTCCTGCAACGACTTTGGCTAAACCAGGCAGTCGGGTGTTGACCTGATCGGCAAACCAAGGATCAATGAGCAGATTGCTCAGCTGCGGATCGGTCGTGAACGCATCCTGAATCCGCTTGAGCAGTCGCGCACGAATGATGCAGCCCCCCTTCCAGATCTGAGCGATCGAAGGCATGTTCAGGTTGTAATCATGCTCTGCGGAAGCGATCCGTAAAAGCTCCATTCCTTGGGCGTAGCTGGCCATGCAGGCGAGCACCATCGCATCCATCAGTGGTGCCATTCCATCGGCGGGGGTGCCGAGATCGAAGGGTTTGACGGCGGGTCCTTTGAGGATGGATTCCGCTTTGACGCGTTGATCTTTCATCGAACTCATCACGCGGCCATTGAGGGCTGCATAGATGGTTGGTACGGATGCACCCATTTGCAACGCACTCACCACAGTCCACAAACCTGTACCTTTTTGGCCGGCTTTGTCCTGGATTTTTTCGATGAGATCGCTTCCATCATCAGGATCTTTTGTGCGCAAGCAGACCTCTGTGATCTCAACGAGGTAGGAGGCGAGCTCCTCGGTGCTGTTCCAATGGGCAAAGACATCGGCCATCTGGGTGCCATTCATCCCCCCAACCCTCTTCATGAGGTCATAGCCCTCAGCAAGGATTTGCTCGATGCCGTACTCGATGCCGTTGTGCACCGTTTTGACAAAGTGGCCTGAGCCACCTGGGCCGATGTAGGTGACACAAGGACCGTCTTCGACTTGGGCCGCCATTTTGGTGACGAGGTTCTCAATGGCGTCGTAAGACGCTTTGGTGCCGCCGGGCATCATGCTCGGACCTTCAAGAGCACCTTTGGCACCGCCTGAGACACCCATGCCAATAAAGCCGAAGCTCTTGCTTTCCAATTCGGAAACACGACGCTCTGTGTCGCGATATTCCGAGTTGCCACCATCAATCAATAGATCTCCTTCGTCTAAGAAAGGAGAAATCTGTTCGATCACTGCATCAACAGGACCCCCCGCTTTCACCATCATCAAGATGCGGCGAGGTCGTTCTAATTTGTTGACAAAATCCTGAAGGTCGGTGGCGCCTTGAATGTTTTTTCCGGCACCTCGACCTTTCAGAAAGTCTTCTGTCTTTGAATAAGTGCGGTTGTAAACAACACTTGAAAAACCATTGCTCTCAGCATTGAGAACAAGGTTTTCGCCCATCACGCCTAGACCGATAAGACCAAAGTGAGACTTGGACATCAAAAACTGCATTCACTGAAGTCAGTGTGACCACAGGATCAAAAAAAGGCTGCGAACTGGTCCACCTCTGTCAGGGATAAGAGATGGAAGCGCCAATCTTTTCTTCAGTGTGTCGTCAGATCACTGTGTCGTCGGCAATCGATGCATTCTTCACGACAACGATGATTCCATTACGAATGTAGAAGCCTTGCTCAGGACGATCAGCTTCTTCCACGTGATCCTTATTCACGATGGTGACGTTCTTACCAATACGAGCATTCTTATCAAGAATGGCTCGTTTCACAGTGGCGCCTTCACCCACGCCAACGGGAATGCCGCCGCGTGACCTTAAGGTTTCACGTTCGCTTTGCGATTCAAAGAAGTCAGCTCCCATCAACAACGAATCCTGGAGGACCACATTGTTTTCGACGCGACTACGCACACCCAGTACGGAGTGATGGATGCTGCAGGCCTTGATGATCGATCCCTCACTAATGATCGAGTCTGTGATCTGGCTGTCCACAAATTTGCTGGGGGGCAAATACCGAGGACGGGTATAAATCGGGAAGGCTTCGTCGTAGAAACTGAAGGGTGGTGTTGGCTGCTGAGTGAGGGCCAGATTGGCTTCATAGAAGGCACCGATGGTTCCGATGTCTTCCCAGTAATCGTCAAAGACGTAGCTCTTGAGAGCGTCGCCACGGGACAGCGCTTCCGGGATCACCTCTTTACCGAAATCCTTGTGGCCGGGATTGGCATCAAGGAGATCGAAGAGCGTTTTACGACTGAACACATAGATGCCCATGGAAGCGAGGTAGGGGCGCTCCTTCGAGGACTCAACACTGAGGCCAAAACGGGACGTATCTACGGCCATTGCCTTTAGGGACTCTCCCTTGGGCTTCTCACGAAATTCCTTGATATTTCCTTCCTCATCGGTGCGCATTAAACCGAATGCTTCTGCTTGCGCAGCGTCCACAGGAAGTGCTGCAACCGTGAGGTCAGCGCCCGTACTGCGGTGATGCTCTACGAAACGGCTGTAGTCCATTCGGTATAGCTGATCGCCGGAGAGGATCAGGTATTCATCAACATCCCATTCGCGGAACAGGGTTTGGTATTGGCGCACCGCATCAGCCGTTCCTTCGAACCAGGACGGGCTGTCGAGCGTTTGTTGCGCAGCTAAGACTTCGACAAACCCCTGTCCAAATCCGGCGTTGAGGTTGTATGTCTGGCTGAGGTGACGATTCAGTGAAGCGCTATTGAATTGCGTCAACACATACATCTTGTTGATGCTGGAGTTAATGCAGTTACTGATTGGGATATCAATCAGGCGATATTTGCCCGCCAAAGGCACAGCTGGCTTGGCTCTCATCTTTGTGAGTGGTTGGAGGCGGGTGCCAGCCCCTCCCCCGAGAATGATTGCCAGTACTCGCTTCATGCAGCTCCCGCCTTTCGGCTATGCGGGGCAAACTTACTGGAAATTTCGCGTTCTAAACCAACCCTTGGGCCAGATCGTGGAGATTGCAGGAAATTAATCTTGCGCCGCCGCTCCAGATTCCAAATCAAAGATTTTTTCGACGACCTGGAGTGCCTGTTGTCGTTCGCTGCGTTGCTGTGGACTGCGGAGCTGAGTCACAGGTGTGTGCAGGATTTTGTTGATCATTCCCTTGGTTAAGGCTTCCACAACCTTGCGTTCTCGCGCTGAGAAATCAGGACCCATGCGGCTCAGTGCTTTGGTGAGTTCCTCGACTCGGATCTCCTCAAGCGAAGCCCGTAAACGGTTGATGGTGGGAACGGCCTCCAGGCTGTCCCACCACTCCAGGAACAGACGTCCCTCCTCGAGCAGCAACCCCTCCGCTTCCCGTGCCACCTGCTGTCGAGCTTCTTGGTTGCGCTCAACAACCTCTTGAAGATCATCCACATCGTGGGACTCGACCCCGGACACATCGCGCACATCGGAGGCGATGTTGCGAGGCACACCGATATCAACCAACCGCAAAGAGCTGCGGCGATTGAGAGCGTTCAATCTGTTGGCGTCAATGATTGGGTCATCGACTGCTGTGCTCGTAAAGACCAACGAACACGTGCTCAAGCATTGATCAAGATCGTCGAGCCCGCGGCATTGAATGGGCAGGTTTGGAAAATCGGTTGCTAGGGCTGAGGCTCTCTCGATGGTGCGATTGAGCAACACCACTCCAGAAGCTCCTTTCGCTTGCAGGTGTTGGAGCAACAAACGGCTCATGCGTCCAGCCCCGACAACGGCGATTTGCTCCGTTTCAAGCGTGACTAACGCATCCTGGCCGCGGGATTGTCCAAGTTTGAGTTGAGCCAATTCCACCGCTGCTGAGCTCACGGACACAGCGCCTGTGCTCAGGTTGGTTTCAGAACGAACTCGCTTGCCTGTACTGACAGCCTGCGTCAACAGACGATTGAGAATCGGGCCGATCGATTTGTGCTCTTGGCCCAGGCGCATCATTTTCTTGACCTGGGACAAGATTTGTCCTTCACCAAGAACAAGGCTGTCGAGTCCTGCCGTGACTCGCATCAAGTGTGCAATGGCTTCGTCGTGGTGATAGGTAAAAAGGTGTGGAGATAGATCACGGCTTTCCAAACCGGAATGACCACTCAGAAAATCGCGTACTGCAGCAATCCCTAGGTCTGGGTTGCGCACCAAGGTGTAGATCTCGAGTCTGTTGCAGGTGCTAAGGATCGAGGCCTCCAACACCTGCTCATGATTTCGCAGGTTGTGTAGGGATTCCTCCATGGTTTGCTCAGGAATGCTGAGCTTTTCGCGCACTTCGACCGGAGCCGTTCGATGACTGAGGCCGACTACGGCGATATGCATGGAGAAATCCCTCTGTTGCTGCGTGAATCAGTTCAAAGCGATGCTTTGAGCTCCATCCTTCATGTGGATGGTGTTGGTGAAACTGCAGGTGTTGTTCAGGTTGCTGATGATCAAGCTGCTTGTGCGGGTGCAATCAGTTTCGAACTTCACTCCGTTGAAAAGAAGACCATCTGTGATGCCGCTTCCGGCGAACACAACGTGCTCTCCGCAGGCAAGCTCACTGGCTTCGTACACCTTATCGGGGTCGGTAATGCCCATTTCTGCGAGGCGGGCGAGATTGCCTTCCTTCGTCATATCTGCCCACTCAGAGGTCTGAGCAATGGCTGGGTCATACACGAGTTGTCCTTGGAAGTGTCCGCCTAATGCGCGCATCGCGGCAGCGGAGATCACACCCTCAGGAGCAGCACCAATGCCCATCAAGCAGTGGGTTCCTGTTCCAGCAAAACCGCAAGCAATCGCTGCTTGCACATCACCATCTGAGATGGGCTGAATACGAGCACCGGTGGCGCGGATTTCAGTGATGAGATCTTTGTGACGGGCACGGTCCATCACCACGATGGTGAGTTCATCAGGAGCAAGGCCCAAGCACTCACTCAGGATCTTGATGTTTTCAGTCGCAGACTTGCGAATGTCAACCTTGCCTTTCGCTGCCGGTGGAGCAGCCAACTTCTTCATGTAGAAGTCGGGAGCGTTGAACAGTCCACCACGGTCGGACGCTGCGAGAACCGCCATGGAGCCGCGCTGGCTGTAGGCACAAAGGTTTGTGCCTTCGCAAGGGTCAACAGCGAAGTCCACACCAGGGCCATTGCCGGTACCGACTTCTTCACCGATGTAGAGCATGGGAGCTTCGTCGCGTTCTCCCTCACCGATCACAATGCGGCCTTTCATTTGAATCTGATTCATGCGCTTGCGCATGGCATCAACAGCTAAAGCATCGGCTTCATCCTTCAGACCTTTGCCGGAGAGCGTGGCGGAAGCGATGGCGGCCTGCTCGACGATCTCGAGAATTTCCTGAATGAGAGTGCGATCCACGTAAGTGCTGCGGGGGGTAAAGAGAGGCTTTGAGGAGAAAGCCTGCAACAGCAGGGATTTCTGTCTCATATGCGCGGCTCACTGTATCAGTGTTATCTGGACACCTCTAGAGCCCCAAAGCTTCTATAAAATTTCGCGAGTTAATGACAATTTTTAATGGCTGCGACGCATCGCCCTATTCAGATCATTCCCTCTGTTTTGCCTGCTGACTGGGCAGCAATGGGGCAATGCGTAAAAGATCTAGAAGATGCGGGTGTTGATCGCATTCAGTTTGATGTGATGGACGGGAATTTTGTTCCCAATCTCACCTTCGGCCCTGAGCTGATCAAAGCCTGCCGGCGTTACTGCAACGTCCCGTTTGAAACTCAGCTCATGGTGAGTCAATACAACTGCGAAACCATGCTCGAGGAGTATGTAGAGGCCACCAAAGGGGCCAATGGGGAGCCAGGAGTCGTCATCGCTCACGTTGAAGCGAATACCCATTTGCACCGGATTCTTGGAAGGATTCGTCAACTTGGTGGAAGCCCTTCTGTGGCCCTCAATCCACACACGCCAATGGAAATGGTCAAGGACGTCTTGGACCTGGTGGACCACGTGCTGGTGATGACCGTGAATCCTGGCTTCGGTGGACAGGCCTACATCCCGACCATGCTCAACAAAATCTCCGAGCTGAGAAAGAACATCGTTGAGCGGAATCTTGACGTGGATATTGAGGTTGATGGCGGCATCAAGGCCAACTGGACTATTTCCCAGTGCTGCGCAGCTGGTGCAAACTGCTTCATCGCTGGAAGCGGCATGTTTGCTTATCCGAGCCTTAAAGAAGGTTGCGATGATCTTCGTCGCGTAGCTAGCGAAGCTCAGGATGGAAAGGTCTTGTCGACACCAGCCTGAGTTTCGTGTAACAGATGTAACGTAGAGGTGTATTAATCCATCTCTACTCCATGAGCACCAAACCCCTGGTGATCTCTCCATCCATTTTGTCTGCTGACTTTTCTCGCCTGGGTGAGGACGTTAAAGCTGTTGATGAGGCAGGTGCTGATTGGATTCATGTCGACGTTATGGATGGTCGATTTGTTCCCAACATCACAATTGGCCCACTGATTGTTGAGGCATTGCGTCCGGTTACCAAAAAACCTTTGGACGTCCATCTCATGATCGTGCAGCCTGAGAATTACGTCGAAGAATTTGCAAAAGCCGGTGCAGATATTATTTCCGTGCAAGTTGAAGCATGTCCACATTTGCATCGTAATCTTGCTCAAATTAAAGATCTCGGCAAAATGGCCGGAGCTGTTCTTAACCCAAGCACTCCACTCGATACGCTTGAGTATTGCTTAGAGCTCTGCGATCTTGTTTTGATCATGAGTGTGAACCCTGGTTTTGGCGGCCAGAGTTTTATCGATAATCAAGTCAAGAAAATTAGTGACCTTCGTCGCATGTGTGATGAAAAAGGTTTGGATCCCTGGATTGAAGTGGATGGAGGTGTTAAGGGCGCTAATGCCTGGAAAGTGATTGAAGCTGGCGCGAACGCCATCGTGAGTGGTTCCGGTGTGTTTAATCAACCCGACTATGCAGCGGCGATTCAGGGAATCCGCAACAGCAGGCGCCCTTCTTGATAAAGCGCGCTGATAGAAGACTGACTTTGCTTGAGTCCTGATTTCTTTTTTTTGACCTCTGCCACTTAGCAGGGGTTTTTTTGATGGAGGTTCAAGAGTTCTGCCTGAATTGGCTTTAACTGCTTATATTTTTTCTGCGACCGCTTTTCTGTAATCTCGGCACTGGTAAGAGGAGTGAAGACTTTGAGTGGTTTCGTCGATTGCACAGCTAAATCCTTCCCGGAAAGCAGCGCGCTTCATGGCTTCAATTTGTGAGACTGCGTAAATGCCGAGGGCGATCAAGATGAACAGTGAAATTCCTGCTCCAGTGCCTTTCGGATACAACTTCATAGCATTTAGGTAGTGTCTTGAATGAGGTTAGGATGTTTACAATAAGCTGTAAATCATCAAAGCATAAACCCTTTGAATTGAGCTTATTCGGTAAAGGGGTTGATTCTTTGGTTTGATTTCTTAGGCCTCTAGGCCTCCTTATGGTTTTTCCCCACAAGCCAGGCGCTAAAAGCGAGCATCAGTACGCAGCCACAGAATTGAGGTAACTCTGAAATTGATTGCACTTGAAAGCTAATCATGAGCTTAAATGCCGTAACGATCAGTGCAACGATAATGACGTTGGTTAGTTTTTGCTTTAGGCCTTCAAGAGAGGTGATGCTCAGAATGTTTCGCCTTTCTTGGGAAAGGTCTTGAAGCCGTGGATCGATATCAGAAATGATCAGCTCATAGATGCCATATCCAAAAATAAGTAGAGCAATTCCAACTACATAATAATCAATCCCACCCACTACTTTTCCGAGTAATAAAATGCTTTTTTCAGGATTTAAGTGGCCGTGAAAGAGCTTGTGGAGTGCGTGAATCTCTTCCTGGGTACCAAGGATGAAGTAGCTAACACTGCCAAGAAGACTCATCACAACTGGCAAGATGGTCACCAACCGGAATCGCCAAAGTAAATGTTCAAAACGCGATTCGAATCGGGCTCTGCGATTTTTTTGATCTCAAGTTCTGTCTTTCGCTGATTCATGGTTGATTGTTAAACCCTAGTTTTTTGCAATTAGACGGTTGCTGCGGGTGGTTTGGTTTGAGGCGGTAGTGGCCGGGGTGTAAACAGTGCGGGAACTGACAGAGTGATCAGAGCGCTACCTACTGCCAGCAAAACGAGCAGGGGCAGTGGTTTGACGAGAGGCTGCTTCTCTAAGACAGTTCCACAGCGCACGCAAATTGGTGTCGCTCCAGGTGGTGGGTGTAAGACAACAGCAGGTCCACAACAGCACTCTGGGCAGCGGAAACGAGGCATGGCTGTCTTTAAGGATGTGGATCCTGCGTTAGCAGGCATGGAATTGGAATCATCAACTTTTCATAGGTTGTTTAGAGATTGATTTTTCAGCTGAAAGGTCGAGCTGTTTGTATTTTATTTAGGCTTCGAGATGTTTTAACCAGATGGAAAACGCATTTCTTTCTTTGATGCTTAATGACATGAATTTATTCAAGACAGTCGCAAGCTCTGGATCAACTTGCCAGAAATCATTGGCAATTGAGGTTTGAACGGATTCCGGAAGGTCTGCGAATTGACGGATTAGAAATTCGTCCTTAAAGGGCTCTTGCTTTTCGCTGTTTCTAGCTGCTATTGCTGCTGATAGTCCATGCAGAAATCCGTGGAGCTCAGAGCTTGCTTCTTCTAATGATTCTAATATTATTTCAGCTTCTTGGTATCTCTCCATGTCTCGCTCTTTGAGCGCTTTTCCTGCAAGTAGTGCCATTTCTTCGAGTTGATGTAGGTGTTCTACTTGTTCGGTATCTAATAGAGAGTCAAGCTGACGTTGAAACTTTTCCTTATCCATGAAAACCGCTAAATACTTTTCTATATTAAAGCAGCGATTCAATTAGCAGGCAAAGGCAAAGGTAAAGGGAAGAAACCCTGCAGATGGGGCCTAGTTCTTGACAGAATCGTGCGTTGCCGAAAGTTGTTCTGCCATGCCCCTCAGCTCTTTGGTGCGTCTGTTGCAGACCTCAGCGCTGAGCGGTGAGTTGTGCGAACGAGCGCAACGGGACCAGCGACTGTTGATGCGTGGCGCTGGACGAGCTGCTCGGGCACTGGTGGCCAGTGCGTTGGCACGGCGGATGGATCAACCTCTGCTGGTGGTTGTTCCCACCTTGGAGGAGGCCGGACGCTGGACCGCACTCTTGGAGCTCATGGGATGGTCCCGTGCACAGCTCTATCCGACCAGTGAAGGCTCTCCCTACGAACCTTTTGACTCCACCACTGAAATTACCTGGGGTCAGCTCCAAGTCTTAAGCGAACTGCAAGCAGATCGCAGCAAAAGCGATTTAGCGATCGTTGCTACTGAGCGATGCCTGCAACCCCACTTGCCGCCTCCGCAGGCCTTGGCAGAGCATTGCCGGGCTTTAAAGAAAGGCGATGTTGTCGACCTTGAGGAGTTGTCGACCTACCTCAGCCAACTTGGTTACGAACGCGTCTCGACGATTGACCAGGAGGGAACCTGGAGTCGACGTGGCGACATTGTTGACGTCTATCCCGTGAGTAGTGAACTCCCTGTTCGTCTGGAGTTTTTCGGGAATGAACTCGACAAACTTCGTGAATTTGATCCAGCCAGTCAGCGTTCCCTCGATGCCGTTGACACGCTCAAGCTCACCCCAACTGGGTTCAGTCCTCTGATTGCTGAACGTCTGCGTGAGCAGGTGCCTGACGATCTCGATCAGTTGCTGAGTGAGGCGCAGATCACTGAGCTTCTTGAGGGAGGAACCCCCGAAGGCATGCGTCGCCTGATGGGACTGGCCTGGGATGCACCTGCGTCGCTCCTTGATTATTTGCCTGTCGAATGCTGTATCGCCATCGATGAGCGCCGGCATGGCAGCGCCCATGGCCAGCAGTGGCTTGATCACGCTCAAGCGCAACATGCTGAGCTTCCTGTTCCTATTCCTCTTCTGCATCGGCCCATTAAGGAGGCGATGGAGCTTGCTGAGTCGTTTGCTGGATTCGACCTGGCAGAACTTCAGGAACATGACAGTCACCCCAATGCCTTTGATCTCGCCAGTCGCCCAGTTCCGTCCTATCCCAATCAATTTGGAAAACTCGGTGAATTGATCAAACAGCACCAACGTGATCGTCAGGCTGTTTGGTTGTTATCAGCGCAGCCCAGTCGCGCGGTGGCTTTGCTTGAAGAACACGACTGCATCACGCGTTTTGTTCCCAATGCAGCGGATACGCAAGCGATTGATCGCCTGATTGAGCAGGGCACACCTGTGGCATTGAAAACCCGAGGAACCGCTGAGCTCGAAGGACTGCAACTTCCCGCTTGGAGGGTTGTACTGCTCACTGACCGCGAATTTTTTGGACAGCAATCACTCACGAGTAGTGGTTACGTGCGCCGTCGGCGTAAAGCGGCCAGTCGCACCGTTGATCCCAACAAGATGCAGCAAGGGGATTTCGTGGTGCATCGCAACCATGGAATTGGTCGCTTCAAAAAGCTCGAAAAGTTAGCGATTAGTGGTGAGGTTCGCGATTACCTCGTTGTTCAGTATTCCGATGGCATCTTGCGAGTGGCTGCCGATCAACTCGGGAGTTTGGGGCGTTTTCGCGCTAACAGCGATACTCCGCCGCAGCTCAGCAAAATGGGCGGCTCCGCTTGGGTGAAGGCGAAGGAGAGGGCCACCAAGGCGGTGCGCAAAGTTGCCCTTGATTTGGTGAAGCTCTACGCCGAACGCCACCAAGCTGCAGGGTTTGCCTTTCCGATCGATGGGCCATGGCAGGTTGAGCTCGAGGATTCCTTCCCCTACGAACCCACCTCTGACCAGCTCAAGGCCACGGTCGATGTCAAGCGAGACATGGAGAAACCAGAGCCGATGGACCGGCTGGTTTGTGGTGATGTCGGCTTCGGGAAAACGGAAGTCGCCATCCGAGCAATCTTTAAAGCCATCACCGCTGGCAAACAAGTGGCGATGTTGGCTCCCACAACAGTGTTGGCGCAACAACATTGGCGCACGCTTTCGGAACGCTTTGCCCCCTATCCGATCAAGGTGGCTCTTCTCAATCGTTTCCGTACGGCCGGTGAGCGCAAAACAATTCTTGAGGAGCTGAAAACAGGCACGATTGATGCCGTAGTGGGTACGCACCAGTTGCTCAGTAAAAACACCGCTTTCGACAAACTTGGCTTGCTGGTGGTGGACGAGGAACAACGTTTTGGTGTGAATCAAAAGGAGAAAATCAAGGCCTTACGTAAGGACGTTGATGTCTTAACGCTCTCAGCGACGCCTATCCCTAGAACCCTTTATATGAGCCTGTCTGGGGTGCGTGAAATGAGTTTGATTACCACCCCACCACCCTTGCGACGGCCGATCAAAACTCACTTGGCGGCCCTGGATGACGAGGCAGTGCGCAGCTCCATACGTCAAGAACTTGATCGTGGTGGTCAGGTGTTTTATGTGGTGCCTCGTGTGGAGGGGATTGAGGAGGTCGCCGGCAAGCTTCGGGAGATGCTTCCTGGCCTCAAGCTCCTCGTCGCCCATGGACAGATGGCCGAAGGGGAGCTGGAGAGCGCGATGGTGGCGTTCAACGGTGGAGAAGCCGACGTCATGCTCTGCACCACCATCGTGGAAAGCGGGCTCGACATTCCCCGTGTCAACACGATTCTGATTGAAGATGCCCACCGGTTTGGACTCGCTCAGCTGTATCAGCTCAGGGGACGCGTCGGTCGTAGCGGTGTCCAAGCCCATGCCTGGTTGTTTTATCCCGGAGATGCTTCGCTCAGTGAAGCGGCACGTCAACGCTTACGCGCCATTCAGGAATTCGCCCAGCTCGGTAGTGGGTATCAATTGGCGATGCGGGATATGGAGATCCGCGGGGTGGGCAACTTGCTCGGTGTCGAGCAAAGCGGACAGATGGAAGCCATTGGTTTCGATCTCTATATGGAGATGTTGCAAGAGTCGTTGGCTGAAATTCAGGGGCAAGATATTCCCGCTGTGGATGACACGCAGGTGGATCTGCAGGTCACTGCATTTATCCCTGCGGATTGGATCGTCGATGCCGACGAGAAGATGTCTGCCTATCGAGCGGCCTCCGAGTGTCTTAGTTCAGAAGCTTTGGTGGAACTGGCTGCTGGTTGGGCCGATCGTTATGGGGCCTTGCCCGGACCGGTTCAATCCCTGTTGCAGTTGATGGACCTCAAGCTGCTCGCCAAACGTTGCGGATTCGCTCGGATTCGCCCGGAAAAACCGAATATTGCGCTCGAAACGCCGATGGAGGAACCCGCCTTTCGTCTGCTTCGTCAGGGTTTGCCTCAACATCTCCATGGCCGGCTTGTGTATCAGGCAGGGAGTGGAAGCGTTGCCAAGGTCTTGGCCAGAGGCCTCGGTGTGCTGCCCATGGAGAGGCAGCTCGATGAACTCAAAGGTTGGCTAGAGCAGATGGCATCACAGATTCCCGATCCGGATGGACTGACGCGTGAGCAGCGCGAACAACAGCAAAAAGACCGGAACGAAGCGGTTTTGACGGTTTGAGTTCAAGCCCTCGCTGGAAAGATGAGAAAGTGCAACACAATTCGCAATCCTTCGTTACTATGTGGCCATACGACGTGATACCAAGTGGCTGAATTCATCGATCCAATTGCTTCGGGAAGCTCCCTCAGCCTTCTAGGCAGTTTGGTTGGTGCAGCGGCACTCGGAATTTTCGCTCTGTGGCAGAACGATACGGAAAACGATGATGACGACTCGTCTCCAGGTGGTGGCTTGATGCAACCCGTCGCTTAAACGGGCTCCGCTCACATTTAGTCATAGGAATCACCCATTTGGGTGATTTTTTTTATGCATTGATCGTTGACTCTGGTGAGGTGCCCCGAGGCGGACTATGCCAATAAAGCCGCTTGACTTCCTTAAACAATGGCCAGGGATTTCATGCTTCAGCCCTGTGCTGCTGCTGCTCGTCACGGCACCTGTTCATGCTCAATCTTGGGCAGCTGTGGATGCCTTGCGCAACAAGCTCACGTCCCACGGCGTGAGGGTGATTCAACGGAATTGCTCAACACGGGGATTGCAGGGTGCTTACCACCCGAAAAATGACACCTTGATCGTGTGTCGCACTCACCGCAATGCCGCACAGGTTTGGAACACCCTGGCTCACGAAGCGACGCACAGAATGCAGCGCTGCGCCGGTGGATCGATCACCCTTCCCAGTCAACATCGCATGATGTCTCGCGTGCTGAGACGGGAAACACCGCAGGAGTGGAAATCAATTCGGGCTTATCCACGTAGTCAGCATCTCGCAGAGCTTGAGGCGCGCTATACGGCAAAACTTCCCGCCAACGATGTCATGAAGCTGTTCGATCGCTATTGCGGATCAACAGTTCGCGTCTAAAAACACCTCTCTCACTAACGAATACCAACAGGTTTATGAATAATCTTCTTCTCCAATTAGCTATGGCAGCCCTTGGGCAAATGTCTGGAGGTGGACTGTCTCAAATGCCGCTCAACATTCCATCGAGGCCTTTTCCCGTCAGTCGCCAGAGCCGACCTTTGTATCCCACACGCTCAGTTAAAGCCGCCAATCTTCAGGTTGCCACCTTGGCAACGACCACCTGTTTGATGCGATCAGGTTCAATCGGGCGTGGAGAGGCTGTCGCGTTGTTGGAACGTCAAGGACAAACCTGGGGATGGCCTAGGACTTGGGGACAACGCATTCCGTTGAGGAGCGTGGATCAGGCCATCCAATCAGCCGGTGGTTGCAATGCTCTCTTGCAGAGGGCTCGCGAAGCTGCCCCAAGACGCACAGCCACAATTCCTGCAACCCACCGAGGCAGAACGTACGGAGACAGAGGTTATGGAGTCAATCAAAGTGAACGTGAAGGGTTTGGATTAGCTCCTTATCGTTGAAGTGCCGACTGAAGGTTCGCAGCACCTGGTTGATAGGTGTTGCCAGCTTTCGTGGCTTGCAATGCTTTGAGCAGGGTGGTTTCCGCTACTCGATACTGACCATCTTTATTGGTCCCCAACTGTTCAACAGTGAGGGTTTTAATTTCTTTCTCACTCATCTCCACGGGAACATCCGGCTGGATGCCGTTTTTGTGAATGTCGGTTCCCTTGGGTGTGAGGTATTTCGCAATCGTGACGGTCATCCCAGATCCGTCAGAGAGGCCTCTCACGGATTGAACGAGTCCTTTGCCAAACGTTTTTTGGCCCACAAGAAGCCCGCGCTCATTGTCTTGAAGAGCTCCTGAAAGGATTTCGCTGGCACTCGCTGAGCCTTCGTTGACCAACACCACGACTGGACGCTCGGTTAGGGCATTCCCAGTGGCGCGGCGCACGTCTTGAATGCCTTCACGGGTTTTCGTGCTGACAATCGTTCCTTCATCCAGCCACTGACGAGCAATGTCGACGCTGGCTTCAAGCAATCCACCTGGATTGCTGCGTAAATCAAGGACGTAACCCTGAGATCCTTGCTTCTCCAGCTCGCGAATCGCTGCACGCATCTCTTTGGATGCAATGGCATTGAACTGCTTCAGGCGGATGTAACCCACCTTGGTGCCATTGGCACTGGTGTTGAGTTGGCTATCAACGGCCTGAATTGCGATACGCGCCCGCACGAGGGGCACGTCGATGACAGAGCCATTACGGCGTAAACCCAGGACCACGTCACTTCCTTCCGTTCCACGGATGAGCTTCACCGCATCTTCCGTGGTCATCCCCTTGGTGGGTTGACCATCAATCGAAACGATGACGTCTTTGGGTTGGACCCCGGCTTTGGAGGCAGGTGTTCCTTCGATTGGCGACACCACAACGATCTCTTTGGTGTCTTTGTCCAGTGAAATTTGAATGCCGACCCCGGTGAGTTCACCTGACGTGTCGATTTGCATTTCCTTGAACTCTTTTGGGTCCAGGAATCGGGTGTAAGGGTCGTCAAGACTCGCCAACATGCCTCGAATCGCTTCATACGATTCCGCTGTTCCGGCATAGGACTTGGCAAGCAAATCCTTTCGAAGAACGGTCCACTGATCGAGGTCATAACCGCCCGATGAATCCAGGAAATCTCGATAGACGATCTGCCATACCTGATCAATCACCTCTTTGGGACTGTTGGTGATCGACGAGGAGGCCGTACTGGGCAAACCCAAACCAGGATTCGCCACAACCACGGCCGCAGTGACTGCGCCTGCACCCAGAGCTACAAACCAGATGCGACGTTGAGAACCTTTGATGCCGAATTTTTTAGCGCGCATGCTGTCCATTAGGACCTTTTCAGCACCTTAACGACATCAGTCGGGTTCAACCCAGCGACCGTCGTCTTTGATCAACTGCACTAGGGCCTCAACACCCTCTGACTCGGGGACTTTTCGGATCTCATCTCGATTGCGATAGAGAGCGATCACCCCAGGTCCCTTACCCACATAACCGTAGTCAGCATCTGCCATCTCGCCAGGACCGTTGACAATGCAACCCATCACCGCAATGTCGAGGCCGGTGAGATGACAGGTGGCGTTTCGGACCTGATGAAGCACCTCTTCAAGATTAAACAAAGTGCGACCGCAGCTCGGACAGGCCACGTACTCAACCATCGTCTTGCGGATTCCCAACGCCTGCAAGATCGAAAAGCAAACGGGAATTTCCTTTTCAGGGGCTTCTGTTAAGGACACACGAAGGGTGTCGCCAAGGCCTTCCGCCAGCAGCGTTGCAATTCCGGCCGTGCTCTTGATCCGCCCGTAGTCGCCATCACCTGCTTCGGTCACTCCCAAATGCAGTGGGTAGTTGAACCCTTCCTGATCCATGGTGTCGGCCATCAATCGGTATGCAGCCAGCATCACGGGTGCACGGGATGCCTTCATCGAAATCACAATGTTGTGAAAATCGAGTGAATCGCAGATGCGTACAAACTCCATGGCCGACTCGACCATTCCTTGAGGCGTATCTCCATAGGTGAACAGCATGCGTTCAGCTAAAGAGCCGTGATTCACTCCAATCCTTAAGGCCTTGTTTTGCTCTTTCAGCACCTGCACGAGAGGAGCAAAGGTTTCCTTGATTCGATCGCCAATCGCATCAAACTCCTCTTTGCTGAACTCCTGGCGATCGGGATCCGGTTTGTCGAAAACAAATAACCCAGGATTGATGCGCACTTTGTCGACGTGCTTCGCAACTTCCAAGGCGATGCGTGTGCCGTTGTGATGAACATCAGCCACGAGGGGAATTTTGTATCCCTGAGCTCGAAGCGCTGAGCGAATCTTTCCCATCGCTATGGCATGACCGATCGACGGAGTCGTGACACGTACGATTTCGCATCCGGCATCGGCTAGGCGAATAATTCCAGCGACCGAACCGTCGATATCCAGTGTGTCTTCATTGATCATCGATTGCACCGCAATCGGGTGCTCACTTCCGATGGGCACATCTCCGACCATCACCGTGCGAGTAACCCGGCGATGAATCTTTGTGTCGTAACGCTGCGAGGCGGTCATCAACGATCGCTCGAATCTGGGGTTAACCCTGACACAACCCCGTTCAGTGCGTCTTTGACCTGAGTTAGATCAGCGATGAACAGCGAGCGTGGTTTCCCAGGCTCCCGAGAAGGATTGCGCAACAGGTAGGAGGGGTGAAAACTCGGCATCACAAAACGCCCTTTCCACTGCGTCCACTGACCTCGTAAGCGACTAATCGGTGTGCGGCTTTCGAGCAGTGATGCTGAGGCCGTTGCGCCAAGAATCAACAGGACCTCAGGATTGACCTCCAAAATTTGACGATCAAGCCACGGTCTGCAGGCCTTGAGCTCAACAGGGGTTGGACGTCGATTGCCAGGGGGGCGGCATTTGATCAAGTTGCAGATATAGATGTCGTCTTCTTGATCAAGACCAACCTCCGTTAGGGATGCGTCCAAGAGGCGTCCGGAACGGCCAACAAAGGGACGACCTTGCGCATCCTCATCAGCCCCTGGCGCCTCTCCAATCACCATCAGCCGCGCTGAAGGCTGGCCGCGGCTGACCACAACATGCTTGCGTTCTTTCGCTAAGTCACAGCGCTGGCACTGGAGACAGGATGCCTCTAAGTCTTCTAACGACACGCGCTTGGATCGCTCAGTTCAAAACCCTATGAGCCAATGGAACCTGGCTGCAGCACCAAGGTGAGAAACGGCTGTCCCTCTGGATCCTCCATCCAGCATTCCGCTCCAAACGATTCAAGACGGGCGGCTTCGCGCCGCCGCGCCCCCAAGGCTTCCAGTTGCTCGATCCACCCTCCGAGTTCAGCGTCGGGATGTTTGTTTCCGATCCGTTGAAAACAAGGGGCCAGGGCCGCACCGCGAACGGGCCAAGGGCGTTGACGAGAAGGGCGATAAATCTGAAGCGTTCCTCCCATTGGTAGAGACACCATCCAGTGCTGGTCTGACAGTCCTGCGCGGCACGAACATCCCAGAGCCTTCGCATAAAACTCAGCTAGCGATTGGGGATTGTTCGCCGCCAATACCCAACTCAGAGAGGTCGTTTCAGCTGACATGGTCGGCAAGGTCAACATTTCGAACCAGGCTGTCATCAGCACATCGGTGTTGTCACTGACGCCACATCAGGCAGGATGTTGTTTCACATATCCGAGCATCCATCGAGGGGGTGCCGTGCTGATGCCAGGCCCCCCATCTCTCTCGCACCGAGCTTTGGCTCTGCAGCCATCGCTCACACTTGCCATCAGCGCCCGAGCAAAAGCCCTGCAGCAGCAGGGTGTGGATGTTTGCAGCCTGAGTGCAGGCGAGCCTGATTTCGGGACGCCAGAGTTCATTGTTGAGGCAACGATCCAGGCCCTTAGGGATGGCATCACGCGTTACGGGCCGGCGGCTGGTGATCCGGAGCTGCGCGCAGCCATCGCTCAGAAATTGAGTCTTGAAAACAACATCCCAACCAAAACTGATCAGGTCTTGGTGACCAATGGCGGCAAACAGGCGATTTACAACCTGTTCCAAGTTCTTTTGAACCCCGGCGATGAAGTGATCATCCCGGCCCCGTATTGGTTGAGTTATCCAGAAATTGTTCGCTTGGCCGGGGGCAAGCCGGTCACGGTGGCGACGTCGGCATCCGATGGTTTTGGCCTTGATCTGAACAAGATTGAACAATCCATCACCCCGCTAACCAAGGTTTTGGTGCTCAATTCACCGGGCAACCCAACAGGTCGTGTGTTGTGTCTTAGTGAACTGGAAGCCTTGGCAGAGCTTGTGCGAAAGCATCCAAATCTGATGGTAATGAGCGATGAGATCTATGAATATCTGTTGGAAGACGGTGAATCCCACCACAGTTTTGCCGCCGTAGCCCCAGATCTCAGAGAGCGTTGTTTTGTGGTGAACGGTTTTGCCAAAGGCTGGGCCATGACCGGTTGGCGACTTGGATATCTCAGTGGTGACAGCACGGTGATCAAGGCCGCGGCCGCTCTTCAAAGCCAAAGCACCAGCAATGTGTGCAGTTTTGCTCAACGGGGAGCTTTGGCGGCGCTTCAGGGGTCTCGGGACTGCGTCCGTGCAATGGCCGCTAGCTACAACACCCGGCGTGCTGAGCTCTGCAATGGGCTTCAACAAATGGATGGCATCACCCTCGTGCCGCCAAGAGGGGCGTTTTATGCGTTTCCTCGCTTGCCTGATGCAATTACCGATTCGCTGGCCTTTTGTGAGCGTGCTCTTGAGGAGGAAGGATTGGCAATTGTTCCTGGTGGGGCCTTTGGCGATGATCGTTGCGTCAGGCTGTCATGTGCCGTCTCGCGTGAGACGATTTCGGATGGGCTGAGTCGGTTTCAGAGTTTGCTGACTCGTCCATAACCCCAACATTTTTCAAGCATGACCAACCCTTTGACTCGGGTCCGAAAAAAAGGGGCCGTTGTTCTTTTGGCTCTTCTTTGTAGCCAGGGCGCAACGGTCCTTCCCGCTAATGCGCAAGCAACACTTCGGATCGGAGCGATACCCGATCAAAACCCCGAGCGGTTGAACCGTCGTTACGGTCAACTTGCCTCAGAACTAAGCGACTCACTCAAGGTTCCTGTGCGGTACGTGCCAGTGAGCAATTACCCAGCAGCCGTGAGTGCCTTTAGAACCGGAAGTCTGGATCTTGTTTGGTTTGGAGGGCTCACAGGCATTCAGGCCCGTCTTCAAACACCAGGTGCCCAGGTTTTGGCACAACGGGCGATCGACGCCAAGTTCAATAGCGTCTTTATTGCCAATACCTCAGCAGGTTTACAACCCATCAGAAGCATTGATGGTCTGAAATCCCTGAAAGGAAAGCGCTTCACCTTTGGATCAGAAAGTTCCACCTCGGGACGACTGATGCCTCAGCATTTTCTGGCCCAAGCGGGCGTGACTCCCAAGCAATTCGCTGGTGGACAAGCAGGCTTCAGTGGAAGCCACGATGCCACGATCGCTTTGGTGCAGAGCGGCTCTTATCAGGCTGGTGCTGTTAGTGAGCCCGTCTGGAATGTGGCCGTTAAGAACGGGAAAGTGGATCCCTCAAAAGTGAAGGTGATTTGGAAAACGCCTCCTTTTGGGAATTACCACTGGGTGGTACGCCCCAATCTTGATCAACGTTTTGGGAAGGGATTCACCACCAAACTCCAAAAGGCCATTTTGGGTTTAACCCCCGCCAACGAGCGGCAGAAAACCATCTTGGAGTTGTTTGCAGCCAAACGTTTTATTTCAGCGCAGGACTCTCAATATCAACCGATTGAGGAGGTGGGTCGTCAGCTCGGCAAGATCCGTTGACCTCTCTCCTTGAGTTGGTAAACGTCAGCCTGAGTGGCCCGAGAGGAGATCGACTGCGTTCGATTTCCCTCTCGGTGTTTGAGGGGGAGCGGATCGCTCTGTTGGGACGAAGTGGGGCCGGTAAGAGCACGTTGTTGGCCATCGCTAATGGCAGTCTTCGTTCTGAACAGGGAGAGGTGCGTTGGTGTGGTGCGTCGATTCGCAGCATGCCTCGCCGCAAAAGAAGGGAGATTGGAATGCTCTGGCAAGACCTGCTGCTTGTGGAGGAGCTCAGCGTTGGACAGAACGTCAACAGCGGTGCATTGGGCCGTCACAACCTGATCTGGGGACTGGCAAATTTGTTATTCAACGTGGATCAATCTGCTTGCAAACATTGCCTTCAGCGGGCAGGTCTGGATGCTGATCTAATCGAGCGTGGATTGATCGACGCTCCGATTCGTCAGCTATCAGGAGGACAGAGACAACGCGTGGCTCTTGCCCGTTTGCTCCGTCAGCAACCGCAACTGATCCTGGCCGATGAACCGATCGCAAATTTGGATCCTGCAATCGCCTCTGACTTATTGGATCACTTGTTAAATCGTTCGCCAGAAGGGCAGCTGAATTGTGGCGCCAAGGCCATTGTGATCAGCTTGCATCAACCCGAACTCGTCCATCGCTTTGATCGTGTGATCGGTTTGCAAGAGGGGGAGCTTGTGATGGACCAACCTGCAGATCAACTCACTCCTGCTGATCTTTCGAGGTTGTACGAGGCCGGATGAACCGCCCAAAACCAGCGGCACCCCTGCTCACTTTGTTGCCTGCGATGGCGCTGGTGCCCGTTTTGATCGTGACTTGGACAGGGCTCCATGGAGGCGGGCTGTCGATTTGGCAGCAATTCCTTTCGGGGGCGCTGCATCCATCGTTGGATCCCGATGTCCTGCATGCGGTTTGGCATGGTCTGGGCGTCACCATGGCCACGGCTCTGCTCAGTTGGAGTCTCAGCTTGTTGTTTGGCGTGCTGCTCGGCAGCGTTTGTGCGGATGTGGTTTGGAGAAGCTGGTCTCTTCCTATCTGGCCAGCGACAGGGCTTCGCCGGGGCCTTGCGATCCCAAGAGCCGTGCATGAGCTGGTTTGGGGACTGTTGCTACTGCAGGTGTTTGGGCTCCATCCCTATGTGGCAGTCGCGGCTATCGCGATTCCATACAGCGCCCTTGTGGCAAGGATTTGGCGAGATCATCTCGACAGCGCAGACCATCGCCCTCTTGAGGCCTTGATCAGCGCTGGGGTCCATCCGCTGTCCGCCTTGATGACGGCTCTTAACCCTGGGATGGGCGCCGTTTTAATGAGCTATGGGGGCTACCGGCTCGAATGTGCCTTGCGAAGCGCGACCTTGCTCGGGGTCTTTGGTTTGGGGGGACTTGGCACCGAACTGCAACTCACCTTGCAGTCCTTGCAGTTCCGAGAGCTGTGGACTGGTTTATGGGTGTTAGCGGCTGTGATGTTGCTTCTTGAGCAGCTGTTGAGGCTTTGGCGAAAACGGTCTGGAGTCGGCGTTCATGGTCAGCGACGCATGCTGTTGTTCGGCACCTTGGCGATCGTTTTGGGAGTGATCGGCACGTTTTGGTTACGGCTCATCGTTCCTGATCAGTTTTCAGGTCTCAGTTGGATCGGGCTGGAGGTTCCTTCTTGGACCCAACTGAATCTCGCTGCCACTGAACTTCCCTGGTACCCCATGATTTTGGAAACCCTGGGTCTCACCGTGTTGGCTGCGGGGATTGCGATCGGCCTTCCACCTGTGGCCTTGCTCCTTTGGCCCTCGCCCAGGTGGCATCAGTGTTGCTCGATTTTCTGGGCTTGCATGCGCTGGATCCCACCACCATTGATGGTGCTTCTGCTGCTGCTTAGCAATCGGCCGAGCCTGGCGATTGGTGCCTTGGCGATCGGTCTTCACAACAGTGGGGTGATGGGGCGTTTGCTGCTCGAAGGTCTCCAGCAACAAAGCGGCCAGCGGCAAGACGCCCTTAGAGCGATTGGGAGTTCAGAGCGGATCAGTTGGTTGTACGGCCTGCTCAGTCCTCAAAGCCCTAGTTATCTGGCTTATGGGGCTTACCGCAGTGATGTGATTCTGCGCGAAACAGTGGTGGTGGGAGTGATCGGGGGAAGTGGTTTGGGCTGGCAGCTGCTGGAATCACTCAGCTCCTTTCATTGGGCTGCAGTGGTTTTAGTGCTTTGTTGCTATTGCGCTCTCACGATCAGTGGGGAAGCACTCAGTGACCGCTGCCGTTCTCTCTGGCTGCAAAGCTGACGTCTGGATTGCGTGACCGCCAGTGATGACAACAGCGCCCCGCCAGCTTGTCGTGATCGGGGATAGCAGTGTGTACGGATGGGGTGATCCAGAGGGGGGTGGATGGTGTGAACGCTTGCGGCGTCAATGGATGACGATGCCCTCAGCCCCCGTGGTGTACGGACTTGGCGTGCGTGGGGATGGCCTGGAGCGCATTGCACAGCGATGGCAGCAAGAGTGGAGTTGCCGCGGTGAGCTCCGTCGCAAACAGCCCGATGGTTTGCTGCTCTCGGTGGGACTGAATGACAGTGCAAGGGTGGGCCGGCCTGATGGACGACAGCAATTAAGTGCTGAAGCGTTTCGCTTCGGGCTGGAGCAATTGCTTGCGGTGATGACGCCTGTCACGCAAGTCATGGTGATGGGTCTCAGCGTTGTTGATGAAGCGGTCATGCCCTTCGCTGACTGTCTTTGGTACAGCAATGAGGCAGTGGCTATTCATGAAGCGCAATTGGAGGAAACGTGTCTGGAAGCCGATGTTCCGTTCTTAAGCCTGCATCGAGCGATGGCAGCAGAGCCTGATTGGCTGACCTGGTTGGAACCTGACGGTATTCATCTCAACAGCACTGGTCATCACTGGATTCATCAACGACTTCAGGAGTGGAAGCCTCTTCTCAATTGGGCTGGTTTGGAGCCCCATCGTCAGTTCACACCCTTGATGACCTCTTGATTCGGGATCGGGAAATTCGCGCAAGGATTGGAGCTTCTTCCCCCAGGGATTTGATCGGGGTGGATTGCTCCTGAGCGATAAAGCTCGCAAAGTTGTGCTGGTGGACGGCTTTCATACCAATCGTCGATCGAATCCTCGGCATTTATAGGCATGGCTTGTGTAATCGCTATGCCGCTGAAAAGAGAGATAAAAACGAAACCAATTGAGTGGCGATTGCGTGATTTGATCATGGCTAAAGGGTTTGCATCTTTCCACTCATAGCAAGTGTTCACTCTTTGGATAACTTGGTTTTCATCCTTTCGAGTGGAACCTTTCGTTGTAAAGGAGGAGGGTGGAAAGGGTGCTGAAAGCGACGTTGAAAGGGTCGTACAAACCCACGCTTCATGCCTTCCACCCAAAGTCTTCGACGGCGCGAGCAGCGCAGATCGTTGCCCAAGTCCATTCTTGAGCGCAACGATGCTGTGCTTGAACATCTTGGATTGGCGCACCATGCCGCCATCCATCAGGCCGCTCGCTATCCAGGCGAGCAAGACGATTTAGTCCAAGAAGGTCGCGTGGGCTTGATCCATGGAATGGCCAACTTTGATCCTCAACGCGGATTTCGCATCAGCACCTATGTGTTGGCCAGAGTTCATGGCCAAATCATGCATTTTCGTCGCGATCGACAACACACTCTGCGGATTCCTTGGCGCTTGAAGGACTTGCATAGTCGGGGCATGCGTCTTCAGGGGCAACGCTTGCAACAGAGGCTGGAGCCGCTGGATGAGCGAGGCCTTGCAGCATCCCTAAACGTGAGCCCTCAACGTTGGCGAGAGGCCCTGATGGCTCACGCCTTAGGCCATGTGGATTCGCTTGATGTTGTTCCTGCCATGCAGGGGTTAGGAGGTGAGCAGAGACGTTCTCTGATTAATCAGATCCAGGACCCTTCTTCTATGCCTGCTTCGCTGGAGGATCCCACCCTTTGTTGGTTGCAAGACGCTCTGAAAATGCTCGAGCCACAACAGCGTTCCTGGCTCCTTGCTCGCTATGTCGACAACATTTCAATCCAAGATCTCGCTCAGAGAGAGAGGGTTTCCCCAGGCTGGCTACGCCAATCCATTCGAACGTCGCTGAGCCGGTTGCGACAGGCAGCACGAGCTCAGCAGCACGGTCTTCAGCAGCACGGACTTCAGTCAGCCAGCAAGACCCAGTGGGAAGGCGATCAGCATCGCTAAGACTGCGGCCCAGGCGGTTTGCAACCCGTTGACGACCTCATTGGTTAACCAACTGACCTTCTCCTGAGCCAGTGCTCCGAGCAGGCTTTCCAGCAGGGTTGCGATCAGACCCACAATCGCGACCACGATCATTGCCGTGGAAGAGGTCAACACCGATAGTGCCGCCATTACCAGCATCATCAGAAGGCTGCCGGCGGCACTGGCCAGGGTGCCTTCCAAGCTCACGGCACCTTCCTTTCCAGCTGGCACCCTGCGAAGACTGGTGATCAAAACGGTGGTTTTCCCCCAGCGTTTGCCGATCTCACTGCCAAAGGTGTCAGCAAGTTTGGCCGCGAAGCTGGCTGCAAATCCAATCAGCAATAGCGTTGCGGAGCCAATGCCTGCTCCAATTAAGAGGGCGATCACCGTTCCCGTGAAGGCAGATCCCCAAACGTTTGCTGGTCCCCGCCGGCCCCCGCGCGCCTCGGCAAGCCCTTGCTTCTGTTTTTGCGCAAAGCCAAGGCGTGTGACCAGAGATCCCAGGACGAGGTAGATCACCACTGCGACCCAGCCTCTCCAGCCAAGACAGCCCCAGAGGATTGTTCCCAGGATTCCTGCATGCACCCAACCCTGGCGTGTCAGTAGGGGGAGGCGCTGCGCCATGGCAATCAGCACGCCATTGAGAAGCAGAGCAATCCCCCACATCGTGATGTTCTGATTGGGCAAAACCATCGAGCTGTGTTGCACTGCCCTAAGCATCAGTCCTTTCAGACTGTTTGGGTTGGATAATCAGCCCACGTTGTTCACCGGAACCTGGCATGGCGCTGAAGAGCAAGGGCTTTTTCCTCAATCTCGAGGAGGGCGCTTCGACCGACCGGGCGATTCAGATAGCGCCTGTGCGCGATCTCCCTGTTGAGGACAGTGAAGAGGAGTCTCTTGCGCCGATTCCCGCTATTTCCAAAACAACTGACGCAAGTGGTACGGCTGAGACCGCCAAGCCAGCTGCAGTGGTGAATGCGGGAGCCACTGCTGTCGCTCCTGCAACGTCTGCAGCTCCAGCAACAGCTGCCGCTCCTGCACCGACAGCATCAGCACCATCAGCCGCAGCGGGCTCTCTCACTACGGCGGAAGCCATTGCAGCTGCTCTGGCTGAAGCGGAAGCGGCCCGTCCTGTCGTAACGCTCAGCACCTTCGCTCCAGACATGCTTCAGCCTGGTCGTGCCCTTCGGTCTAAGTCTCGTCGTCCGGGGCGCAATTTGAAGGGTTTCAAGGACATGGCCTCAGAGCTGTTCAGCAGCTGACGATCTTCGCCGCCAACTGCTGAGCGCTGTTACCCCAGCAATCGCTGCTGTGGAGGAGCGCAAAATCTCCTCACTGAGACTGATGGGAGACCATCCTTCTTTCACAGCTTTCGCTTGTTCCTGAGGGTCCCAGCCTCCCTCGGGACCAATCGCAAGCCAAATGCAGTTGTTTCCAGGGGTTTGGCGCTGCAACCAAGGCTCCAATGTGCTGATTCCTTCTAATCGCGTAGTGGCAATCGCCAGCGTGTCGCTGCTATTCGGCATGGACCACGCGTCATCCGTGGATGCCAGAGGTAGGAGCTGGGGCATCCAGAGCCGCTCGCATTGCTCGACTGCTTCTTTGAGGATCAGTTGCCAGCGCTCTGGTTTGTATTCTGCTTGGGGTGTACATCGGGTTGCTTGCAAGGGCTGGATGCAATCCACTCCCAATTCACAAGCCATACGCATAACGTCATCCATTCCGCGTCGAACCAGAGCAATCGCAAGTCCTAGCTGTGGTGTTTTGGCTGGGGTTGTGGTTTCACAACCAGCGGGGAGCAGGAGCTGTCCTTCCTCCTGAAGCCGTGCTTCCCAAAGATGGCCGCGGCCATCCACAACCGCTATGGGCGCTCCAGGACGCAGCCGTAAAACTCGGCGCAGGTAATGCCGTTCGTCATCACGCAGTACAAGGCATCCATTGCCATCACGATCGGCCAATCGCTTGGACTCGATCAGTATCCGACGCAGCTCTGCCACCATCTGGATCAGTTCAAGCCAGCTTGTCGGGCTTCTCTGTACAGCGCTTCAACACCAATTCTGTTGAGGGGGAGGCGTAATAACTCCAGCGCCAGGGATGGTTGTCCCCGTTGAATCAGCCAAGCCATGACCGGCCGAAGGCTGTGTTCATTCAGCAGACCTCCAATCGTGAGCAACGCCCAAAGCACGCGATGCAACCAGGTGAACTGAATGATGAATCGGACCCGACGACTGGGGTGTTTGCGATAGAACACCAATCCCATTCGCGCGCGTTCCCGCTCCACACGAATCAGGTCTGGGATTTGGTCCAGACGAAATGCTGGATGCCAGTGATAGCCAACCGCTTCAGGACATTTCACCAGCTCCACACCCATTTGCCTGAGCCGCTCTCCGAGCTCTAGGTCTTCCCATCCATAGAGCCGGAACCCAAGATCAAATAAACCGGAACGCTCCAATACATCCCGATCGATCGCCACATTTCCCGTTGCGAAATACGCCCAAGACAAATCACGCAGTTTGTGCCGTTCTGCCGTTGGCTGATCAAAGTTGGCCGTATTGATGACGGCTCCATAGGTGAAACAGAGACGATTCCCCTGCTGATTCCAACGCCGACTTAAAGCACGCGCATGGGATGCGAGGAAGCTTGATGTGACAACTAAATCGCTATCGATAAAGACGATCACATCCCCTTTGGCATGATCAACGCCGCGATTACGGCCTTCGGCAGGTCCGCCGTGTTGTTGTTCCACCAGGCGGATATGGGGGAAGCGAGCTGCCTCTTGACGCAACCAATCGGGGGTGCCGTCACTGGAGCCGTCATCGACGACAACAACTTCGTAGTTTTCGATTTCTCCGCTGGGATCTTGGTGTTCCAGTGCCTGCAGACACTTCTCAAGAATGGAGCGTCGGTTGTAGGTGGGGATGACGACGCTGATGAACATCCGTGTGAGAGAGGGAAAAGAAGCCTTCAGCCTAAAGCCATAAAAAAGAGGGGTCTCCCCCTCTTTCTTGATGCGAATGATGCAGAGTCACGCCAAAGCGATCAATCCGCAGCACCACCGTTGTTGGCAGTACCGGTCACGCCGTTACCTGCACCTTCACCACGGCCGTCGTTACGCAGCTTGCGCTTTTTAAATTTGCGGGCGTAAGCGCGATTGCGCTCCTGCTTTTCCTTCTTGAGGTTTCTGCGCTTAGCCATGCGTTTTGGAAGATTCCAACTCTTAAACTCAGACCAACTTAACTAATCGTCTGGTAGAGACGTCCATCTTCCATTCGAACAAGACGATCTGCCACATCAAGGATGCGCGGATCATGCGTCACCATCAGTACAGAACAGGACTGTTCTCGGGCAAGGCGCTTCAATAACTCAACAACTTCACGGCCGGTGCCGCTGTCGAGTGCCGCTGTTGGTTCATCTGCGAGCAGGAGCTTAGGTTTGGCGGCAAGGGCTCTTGCAATGGCCACTCGCTGCTTTTGGCCTCCTGACAGGTCATGGGGAAGTTTCCCCAACTCGTCTTCAAGTCCTACAGAGCGCAACCACTCCCGAGCTTGGTCTCGACGCGCTCTATATCCAAGATTGGGCAACAGATCAGCGCCCATCTGAACATTTTGTTCGGCGGTGAGACAGCGCAACAAATTGTGGCCCTGGAAAATCATGCCAATGCGACGGCGCAATCTCTGACGCTGCCCTCGAGCGGCTCCCCGTAGCTGCTGTCCAAACACGTCAACATCCCCTTCTTGAACCTTTCGTAAGGCTCCGATCAGGGTGAGCAGGGTTGTTTTGCCACAGCCGGAAGGACCGGTGAGCAGCACCACTTCACCTGCAGAAATTTGTAAGTCCACACCCTGCAGCACTTGCCTACGGGTGGAGCCTTTGCCGTACCAATGGCTCAGAGCATGGATATCTACGGTGAGTGAGCTCTTCCCCATCGCTTAAAAAATCTCCGCTGGATCAGCATCAACGAGTCGGCGCATGGCAAGACCAGCGGAGAGCATGCACATGATCAAGATCATGCTGAATACACTCACGGCTCGTACCGTGTTCATCGCCACTGGTAACTGGGTGGCATTACGCACTAATAAATACAACCCCTGTCCGGCTGCATAAGCGGGTAAGTAGCCAAACAGTGCAAGCAACAACCCTTCCCTGACCACAACTCCAAGCAAGCTATTGAGCTTGTAACCCATCGCCATCAGCGTGGCGTATTCAGGCAGATGATCACTGACGTCTGAATAGAGAACTTGATAAACAATCACGCAGCCCACCACAAAACCCATAGCAGCGCCGAGGGTAAATATGAATCCGATTGACGTGCTTGTTCGCCAATAATTTTGCTCGAAATCGATGAATCCTTGCTTGGTCAGCACGGTGACATCGTCTGGAAGCTGGGATTGGAGATGTTGAGCGACCTGATCTGCATCACTTCCAGGTTTGAGGCGAACCAAGCCCACTTCGATACTTCCCGAGGGGGTATTGGGAATTAAATCCAAAAATGTTTCGCTGCTCGTTAATAAGTTGCCATCAGCACCAAAAGAAGCCCCGAGGCCAATCAGACCGGCGACGCGAACTCTTTTGCCTGCAATTTCACTCTCAACGGTGCGTCCCTCTCGAAACCATTTGGCTACAGGACCAAATTCTGCTCGCGATTTTTCATCAAACAAGACCCTTCCTTTCTGGGTGAGCAACTTGGCCTTTGCTGCCAGGGTTGGATCGGTAAAGAGGGGATGGCCTGGTTCAAATCCCAACGCAAGAATCGAACGCGTCCCAAGGGTTTCGGGATTTCTCCAAAGCAGCAGATTCCAGTGGACGGGCGTAATCCCCTCCACTTCAGGAGCAGCCATGGCTTGAATCAATCGCCTGCTAGGGAAGCCAGCCATGCTTACCGAACTGGTAGAGCGCGGGCTGATCAAGACGATGTCTGCATCAAATAGACGATGCACGGTGACACTGGCGTCAAACAAGCCGTCACGAAAGCCCAGCTGCATGAACATCAGAATTCCGGCAAAGCTGATGCCTGCCAGAGCTACCGCTAAACGGACGGGCTGGCGGATCAGCATCAACGATGCCAATGGAATTCTGCGCCGCTGCCATAAGGCTCGGATCATGGGGTCTTGAAGCGGGCAATCACTTTCAACCCAGAAAGTTGTGTCACGCGTTGAGCTGACTCTGGGGAGAGAACCACATCCACCTCAATGACCCGTGCATCTGCATCTCCGGTGGGATCGGTTGAAAGAACCTTTCGCTGTCGCACCTGAGGGGTGATTCGCTCTACGCGCCCTTCGAGTGTGCCTTTGAATCCGCCATTTTCACTGGTCAAGGTGACGGGCTGACCGACGGAAATTCGATTGATGTCTGATTCGTAGACCTCAACCAGGGCCTCCATGGCTTGGCTGGCTCCCACTTCCATGACCCCGTCGTTGGCAGGTCGCTCTCCAACACGGCTGTGAATTTTGAGCACGACGCCATTGATGGGAGAAAGCAACTCGCTGTCAGCAAGGTCGGTCTCGAGGCTTCGTCGCTTTGCGATCAGCTCGACGCCTTCCCGTTGGAAGCGGCGTAGTTCATCTTGCTTTTCCTCATAGACCACCATCGCCGCTGCCCCTACCTTGGCCGCGACTGCGAAGCGGGACACCTCACGCTCTTGCAGTTTTACTTCCAGGGCAGTCGATTGAATTTGAGCGTCAACTTCAGCGATTTCAGCTTCGATTTGGGGTCGGCTATCAAAGATGGCTAAGGGTTGGCCTTTGCGAATTTGGTCGCCCTCTTTCACAAGTAGGTCAGCAATTCGAGGTGTACCGCCAAACCCACTCACAGGAGCCGCTAAGCGACGAACTTCTCCAGCTGGCTTGAGTTGACCTAGGGCCGCAACCGCTTCGGGAGCACGAACGCTGGGGACTGCAGCAGCGGCAGGGGCGTCTGGTGTTGGCCGACGCGTGATCCAGACGCCTGCACCGACAACGGCAGCTCCAAGCACCCCAACCAACACCCACAGAGGTAGTTGCTTCATGGAAGAGCTGGAGGATCGTCGAAGAGCATCTCCTCGATGTAACGATCGGCCCAGGCGCTTCCGAAGGCTTTCTCTAAGACGCGTCGGGTCTTGTCGTTGCGTTTCTGTTGCCGGCAATAGGAGAGTTGGCCTTGATGACGCCTGATCGTAGGGAGTTCATCAAGAGCATCGGGAGCCGTTGCCAGAATCGCTTGGCGGAGGATGTTGAGGTAGTCGGCAACAAGATCAACGAACCAGGTCTCCTCTTGTTCATCAACGGGGCGAATGAATTTCACATAAGGGGAGAAAATGGTTCCCCATGCGGGCAGGTCTCTTACTTGCTGAAACGGTGGCAATTGCAGAGTGCTGAGTGGTTGACTCACCGCATTGGGCAATGCATCACATACGGGTGACAGATCAACAATCGCCGCCGAAATTCCAGCTTTGCTGGCAACAATATCGGCGCCAAATACGGGTAAGTCGAATCTGGGATCTGGGAAAAAGACGCAGTGAAGAATTTGCAATCCCATGCCCAGTCGAGCAATTTCGAGATGCAATTTTCTCAGCCCAAGGCATTGATGCAGCTCGTTGCGAATGAAGAGTGTTTCACCATCGAGCATGCCGCTGATTGCCTCCAAGGCAGGGTCTACAGCCAAAGGAGAAAGTTCAGGGAGGGCCGTCCGACACGTGCGAATTTGCTCCGCTAGGGAGGTCACCAGCGGGTGCAATTCAAGACCGTTGGTGGATTCGGACATCAGTCCAGCGAGGGACAGCACAGAGTGGGGCTACCCATGACTTGTCAACTGATCAAGGCCATGACTGGAGTTTGCTTAACTCTTGGTCACTGTTGTCTCAGCGATATGTCAGTGGCTATGGGCCATCTGTTGGATCTCTAAGGTTACTTGAGGGTGTTGCTTGGGCAGATCCAGAGACGAATGTCGTTAAGCCTTGATGAAGCACCTACGGGGGATTCCCCCCTGGCTTGGTCTTGATGCACTCCTTCTCTTACGTCTGGCTCCTGTCTTGAGGGTTTCTGATGGTCTGTTCTCTGCACATCGACAGAGACCGATGAAGCTGTCCAAAAGCCCCTGCACCTGTTAGTCGATGTGGTCTTTGTTGGCTGTTGTCCAGGGGGCTGTGTATGGGTAAGTTTCTGACTTTTGTTTGTTTCCTGGCTTGGTAATAAGCGGAAATTTAGAATGCCAAAATTGATAACACTAAGCTTTGTTCTCATTTATGTTTTTTCGCCAGTGTAATTTTAGAGATCGCAAACTAGTCTGTAGTAAGTTTTGTTTAATAGTGAGCAGTGTGTAAGTGTATCTTCTGATACTGTCATTAAGACATCAGAAGTTTCCAAGCGTGATCACCTGGGATCTCTTAAAAAATGTAGGAGTAAATTTTCTGGCATGAAGCGTCTACTTTCTAGGCTGGGTTCATTTCTAAAGAATTATCTCAACAAGAATAGCAATAAAGATCCGTCTAGCTTCGTTTGCAGTCTTCATCCTGGAATGATCAAATGCAGTTGGAAAATCAGAAAAGGGACAAAAATGCTTATAGATAGTAATTTTAACTCTGCTCTGTTTCTAAGGATTAGAGATGTATCTGGCTGCAGAACAAGTGCTTCATTGACAATTGAAACGACAACAGCCAGGAGCAACGCGGAGATTAGCCTTCCGATCGATAACGGAAGAGTCTTGCTAGAGCTGGGATATAAGACAGAGGGCGGAGACTTTATAACCCTTGAATACATCCTCTATGATTTGGGAGAGAGAAAACTTGAAGTCCCTAAATATGCAGATTGGTTTCAGAGAGAGTCTTCTGACATTCACCAAGAGATGTATGAACTAGGAAGAAGAGGCTTCTCGATTGGAGGTTCTGAAGGTCTTATGGTTGATTCTGAATCAAACAAAGTATCGAGTAGTCAGCAGTAGGCTTTTCTATGAACAAAAGAAGTATTGCGATGCAATGGGTACTGTTTGATTGCCAGCAGGGATAATTCTTTTTTTGAGTATGGATCTGTATTGATAATCAATTGTTATTTTGTTTTTACTTTTGTTTCTTTGGCGGCAATTATTTCATTGATTTTTTATTCCTAAAGGTCTGGGCACAAAAGCTGTCCCCAGGCAGGGGCCTAGTGGTGTGCAAGGTCATGAAAATACCATCCACGAAGTGCGGCTTTTCTTTTGAAGCTGCGGTCTTCGTATAGCCAAATATCCTCGGTAGATGGATGAAATCCCGCCTGTTTTGCAATGCTTACGAGGTCGTCATCATTGTTTGCAGTGCTGATTTTGTCACGCAACGTGTAGTCGTTTTTTACTTTCTCTAAGAATGCAATTGCCTGCTTCCGTCGCTCGGAAGAGTGGTGGAAGGCAAAAGGTTGGACTTCTTTAAGCACGATTATTTTGTGGAGCTGGGCATTGACTTTGCAATGGATTTAGCGCAATTTGCGATAAAAGATTATAACTTAAGTATTTATACTATCTCGCAATAATTGGTCTTTTTAGTTCATCAAGTTTTGTCTGCAGGGGCTGGGTTTTGAGACCTTTTTTTTTAGCTCCCTGAACCGTAGGCTGTTCGCCTCAGATCTTCTTGTTCACGAAGCGTGTCCAGGAGTTGTCAGAGTTTCCCTCCTCTGGACAGCGCTTTGTGCCTTTCATCGTCAAACTGTTCCCTATAAGACTGATAAGCAATTACAGCTGGTCGGCACTCGTTGAGTTGTTCTTCAATGGTTATCAGGTCAGCCCGGAGTGTCAGTAGAGGTCAGAGTCCATCAATATTTTTGAGTCGTAGCAATGAATTTGCTCATGCTCGTAACACGATGGGAGTTAGTCACGGGGCTTTGAACGAGATCGCCTCTGGCCCTGGGCTGCAGCATCAGCTCTTGAACAACGGTTGTCGAACCGTTAGTGCGCTGATGCCAGATGCAGACCTCACCTGTCTCGACTTTTGGTGTCGAGGTGGAAGCACCTGGGAGGGTCATGGAGAAGAGGGCCTTGCCCACTTTTTAGAACACATGGTGTTCAAGGGCAGCACCACCTTGCAGCCTGGAGAATTCGATCGACGCATTGAAGCTCTTGGTGGCAGCAGTAATGCGGCAACAGGGTTTGATGATGTGCACTTTCATGTTTTGGTGCCATCCAGTTGCGCTCAGAACGCCCTCGACCTACTGCTTGATCTGGTGCTCAATCCTGCGCTGAGAGAAGAGGCTTATGGGATGGAGCGGGATGTGGTGCTTGAAGAAATTGCCCAATATCGAGATCAACCCGACGAACAAGTCTTCCAAACCTTGTTGTCCCAGGGCTTTGGACAACACCCTTATGGCCGTCCAATCCTCGGATGGGAAAAGAGTTTGATCGATAGCACTCCAGAGGGAATGCGCCATTTTCACAACAGAAGGTATCGCGGTCCCAACTGTTGTTTGGCCATCAGTGGAGCTGTTACATCGAGCCTGTTGGAGCAGATTCACTCGAGCCGTCTCACCGAGCTCGAAGGCAGTCTTGATCCCGGCGACGAAACCGCATCTGCTTCTCGTGCGCTCGCGTTTCAAAGCGGCCGTCAAACCCTCCGCTTCCCTCGCCTGGAGGCAGCACGGTTGTTGATGGCATGGCCGATGGCTGCAGCCAATGACCAAGACAGCGTGATGGGTGCTGATCTCGCGACCACCCTGCTGGCAGAGGGAAGGCGTAGTCGTTTGGTGCAACGCTTGAGGGAAGATCTACAAATCGTGGAATCCATTGATATGGACGTCACGGTGATGGAACAAGGAAGTGTGGTGATGTTGGAGGCCTGTTGTCCTGAAGATCAGATTGAGCAGGTTGAAGCCGTGATCGAGGAGGAATTGAAACGGGCCAGGGTGGATGCCATCGCTGATGAAGAACTGCATCGAGCACAGCAATTAGTGGGGAATGGCCTTCGATTCAGCTTGGAAGCGCCGGGATCCGTCGCTGCAATTGCTGGATCCCAATCCCTGTGGGGGCGAACCCAAGCGTTGTTGTCTCCGCTCACTTATCTGCAGACTTGGACGGTTGAGCGCTTGCAACAGTCTCTTCTGCCTCGCTTGCAGCCGGATCAAGCCTTCACCCTTTTTGCCTTACCTGAGGACTCGGAGTGATCAGGACAGATTTGGTGCTGGATCCTGTTCAGACACCCGGGGTGTTGGCCGCCAAATTGTGGATCGGTCGTGGAAGCTCTGCTGATCCGATTGGCCAGAGGGGAGCGCATCAACTGTTGGCATCCGTGCTGACTCGCGGGTGTGGCTCCCTCGATGCCATGCAAATGGCCGATCTCGTGGAGGGGTGTGGTGCTGGCCTGCGCTGCGACACCAATGAAGATGGCTTGCTGATCAGCATGAAATGCCGAGATCTCGATAGTCCTCAATTGCTTCCCCTCTTGGGCTCGATGGTTCATGAACCGCATCTGCAAGCTGATCAGGTGAACCTGGAGCGGGAGTTGAGTTTGCAGGCGTTGCAGCGTCAGCGAGAAGATCCCTTCCATCTGGCTTTTGATGGTTGGCGCCAACTGGCCTACGGCATGGGCCCCTATGGCCATGACCCCCTGGGAGTGTCGGTTGAGTTGGAGCAACTCAGTGCAGAGTCTCTCCGGCCGATTGCTGCATCGCTCAGTTCCGAACCAGCGATTTTGGCGTTGTCTGGTTCGATTCCAGATGGATTGTTGGACCAACTTCAAGCAGACGGAATTTTTCCTCAACCCCAAGCCGCGGATATAGGTCTGGATGCCAAAGAATCAAGCAACCGAGCATCACTGAGCGCAGAACAAACCGTTCACCTCCACCCGCAGTCCACCGAGCAAGTTGTGCTGATGCTCGGTCAGCCAACGCTCCCGCATGGACACCCAGATGACCTTGCGCTTCGTTTGCTGCAAACCCATTTGGGCACTGGAATGTCCAGCTTGCTTTTTCGCCGGCTTCGCGAAGACCATGGGGTGGCTTATGACGTGGGCGTGCACCATCCAGCAAGGGCTCAAGCCTCACCTTTTGTTTTGCACGCTTCTAGTGCGGTTGACAAGGCGCTAACCAGCTTGGACCTGTTGATGATGAGCTGGCAGGAATTGATGGAACACACGCTTGTGAGCGCAGATCTGGATCTGGCGCGTGCCAAATTTCGTGGTCAGCTGGCCCATGCCTCGCAAACAACAGGTCAGAGGGCTGAACGTCGTGCTCAGCTCCGAGGTCTAGGCCTACCCGACAATCACGATCATCGCTGCAGGGAGGCTTTAGAAACCCTTGATGGCACTGCACTGCGCTTGGCCGCATCCCGCCATCTTGCCCATCCGCTTCTCAGTCTTTGTGGACCACAATCTGCCATCGAATCCTTGGCTGATCGATGGCAACAAGCAATCGGTCAACGTTGAGTGTCTAGAGGGTTTTGCTGGGCTTGATATCAGGTTGGTATTTTTTGAATTGAAGATACTTCGCAAGGAATTTGGATATATTTATTTCTGGGATTTTATTGAAGATCTGAGCAGCAGGTTTATGATGATTGGTTGTTGCTTGTAATTCAGTAATGAGCCTAGACATCTGCTCGAAATGATCCATCTGCAGAAGATGATCTGAGTATTCAACGAGGAAAATGTTTGCATCGTGGCATAGGTTGTTCATTGATGTGAGTTGGTTGACTTCGCTAGTTGTGCCAACTTTCATACATGAAAGACAGCCCGATTGGCATTGTTGACTGCAGAGCAAGTCAATGCCTTGAGGGCAGCTTGTTTTTGTCATTGATGCATGATTGATCTACTTATCGGTTATCGAACTTGGTGCCACACGCGTAAGGCTTGTCAGCCTTGTAAGAGTGGGTGTTCGCCCTGGTTCAGGTTTCAGAGCTGCCGAGCCGAAATCCTTGAAGATAAAAGCTAGGAATTTGATTCTTGTTCGATGTTGTTTTGCTATGTATGCAAGGTGTACTAGTCTTCGTAAACTGCAAATTCCTTCACGCGAGACATAAAATCTTTCATTTCATGCTCAGAGATGCTGCATGCCATATCGGTCCAGAGATCAAGATGCATTTGTAGTTTCTGGCCAGAGTATTTGTCTGAAAATCTGTGGAATGTATGGTGCAGAATTAATATTAAATCACGCTTTGGAATCCATGGGTGCGCGAATGAAATTTGATCGAGTCTGTTTAGCCTGCCAATCTGTAAATCCATCTATGTATTAATACTGGATGACTTAGACTACGAAGACATGCTCAGCTCCTTTTATTCAAAAGAAAAGGAGATCAGTATCAAATGAATGAATGAAGCCAATGATGTTTTACTTGCTTGATTTTTTACTGTGTCTTCAGGGGTGTATGGCCTCGCAGACCATTCAGGATGTTTTGAATGGAGTGGGATCAGTGCAGTGCCATCTGATACGTCTGTTGTATCGATTTTCATGTGTTTTTTAAATGCATTGCCTAGGAAGTTTGTGGTGAGCGTTGATTGAAGCCACGGTGAAGGCCTGAAACTCGTCACAATGTCTTTATGAAAAAGCTACTTCTCAAACTGACAGGTCCGCTATTTGCGGCAATTGGCGTGTTTGGCCTGGCTGGATCAGGGATTGTTTGGAATTTCCTGGGTCGATCACTGGGTCTTCCCAGCACAGTGATCTCCTTGCTTGCGTTGTTGCTTGGGATTGTGCTTCTCAGGCCCTTGGCTCGTACGCCGTCATCAATCTCAGCCTCTGTTTCCGCGCCGGCTTCTTCACCAAGCGAATTTGAAAACAGAGAAGAAGAGCCAGGTTCTTCTTCCGATGAGGTGAAGGTGGCACTAACGACAGCGGAATCGATTGCGCAAGAGTTGGCTGAGACGCAAAAATCAGTAGAGATTGCTCCTCCGGTTAATTTTGCTCCTGAAATGCTTCTGCCGGGACAGGGGTTACCAAACCGTAGGCGTCGGCCAGGCGCATCTTTGAGGCGTTATAAGTCTATGGCCGGCGAACTGTTTGACACTAAATAGATTTCGTTGAGTAATGTTTGGACTTAGGGTTTGATATCATTGAGAATAGCATAATTAGAATGCATAATATGCATTTGGATTTATTCGTCTAATGTATTGATTCGAATTGTCTTTGATAATTTGGTTTAAAACTTGTATTTAATGTTGCTGTATGGCAAATTCCGAACGTCTTGCTAGAGAGGGTTTGTCTTCACTTTCTCTTCACTATGAAAGCCATTCTTTTGCTTGCTGTTGCTTTAGCAGTGTTTGGTACCTGCGGCGTTGCTGTTGCAGGATCAGCGACTCAAGAGGCGATGGATGAAGAAGTCGCGACCAACAGAGCTTTGTCCAAAGTCCCACAAGGTAAAAAAGTGACCGGTACGTCATGTACGTCCATTGAGATCGGCATGGGTGGTGAAACGTCCTACCGCTGCACAGCAACTTGGGACTGAAGACGCGGATCATCATGATTGAAGCGTCACTTTTCAGTGGTGCCAGGTTTTCGATTGAATCTTTGGTGCTTTTCAAGACCAAGAATCATCTTTTGTTCGGGTTGTTTTTGGAGGCTTTGTGTCTAAGCAGTATGCAATTTACTGCTCAGATATAAGGCTATTGGAGTGATGGTGTAGGCCATAAAAAAGCCGGTTTTTAAGACCGGCTACTTGACAGGGATTTGAGTTTTTTTGACATCGGAGCGGCGGGATTTGAACCCACGACCCCCACTACCCCAAAGTGGTGCGCTACCAAGCTGCGCTACGCCCCGTCAAAAGAAAACTATCACAGCGCATTCCCTGCTTTGTTCAAGCGTGTGGACCGTTTCAGTAGGCGGTTTGTCAATGTGTCGCGGGGGTCGCTGCTGTAACCCCAGAGGCGTAAATCTCTTGCAAGGAGACGCAACTCACAGAGCGACATCGAAGCCAACTGGAGCTCAGGCAGCGTTCTCCATGCCCTGCTGGTCATCGGCATTGCAGAGCGGCTAGGGCGCTCATTTAACGCAAGCGTTCCATCTGCAAGCCACTCAGGAATGAGCACAACCAAGACGGCAATTAAGCCATAGAGCTCCACCAACCCCTTAGGTAATGGGTGCAGCCGTCGGCGCTGGCGTGGGTCAGGTGAGGACTTCACGAACCTTTTTTAGGTGCCTTGATGGATCTAAATAAGCTGATTTTCACGTTCAAATCTCTGTTTGTGATCAAATCGCCAATGAGCTCCCGCTTGGTGAGGATTGCTCTTTCCACAGAAATGGCTCTGCGTTGTTGTCATTGGGCCTCAGGCTGAAAATCAAAACGAACACCACAACAAGTGTGAGAGCGATTGCCGCCATGACGACCCTGTCTGGCAAGGCGTTGTTCATGGATTTAGGCCTTCAGAGAAATGGGACTGTTTTCACCGCGTAAGACACAGTGACTGATGGACCAGTCGTAGTGGCTCCAAACAGAAGCTGGAAGCTTGTAGTTTGCCCCTGCGAAGTCTCCGAGCAACACACCGCTTGGCATGGCTGAGCAATAAGGCCTGCTGCCTGGTCGAGCCAAGTATTGCTGGTGGTACTCCTCGGCTCTAAAAAAGACTTGGTCGGCCGCGATCTCCGTGGTGATTGCAGCAGTGTTTTGTTTGTTCAACGCAGACTGATACCAATCACGACTTGCGATTGCTAGCGCCGCTTGGTGCGCTGTGCTGGTGTAAATCGCTGACCGATACTGGCTTCCACGGTCATTGCCTTGTTGATCGCCTTGCGTTGGGTTGTGGCATTCCCAAAACAACTTCAAGAGATCACTGAAATCGATGGCTGTTGTGCTCCAAACCACTCTCACAACTTCCGAGTGACCTGTGCGTCCGCTGCAAACTTGTTCGTAGTTCGGATTTTCGACCTTCCCGCCTGCATAACCAACGGCTGTTGACACCACACCAGGCAGTCTCCAAAAGCCTTTCTCCGCTCCCCAGAAACAGCCGCAACCAAATAGGGCCTCTTCCTGATCGTCCATGAGCGGCGCATTCAGAGCAGTGCCGAGTACTACATGCCGCCCTTGATCGCTGGACGGCTGTGAGGGTGTTGTTTGTCCGGTAAGCCAGGAAGGCAGCATTGCAAGGAAGCCAATGCCAAAACCCTAGGCAACTGATTTGGGTTCCAGCTGAATGTGATTCAGCAGAGTCGTGACAAAGGCAAATAAAAGGAAGGGCAAGCTCAACACAAGGATCAGACCTACACCGACAAGCGCGAAAAGTGGCTTAGACGACCCCATGAGCGCCAAGCCGGAGGCCAAGCTCACGAATATCACTGCCATCCAGGCCAAGATTTGGCCGTAGACGTCGCCGAAGGTGAGGGTGCAGCGCACCGCGAAGGGAGTGCTGGAAGACATCGCTAAAACCTTTTGATCCAGCTAAGCCCCGAACGCAGCATTTGTCGTGGCTTTATGGACAAGCGTTTCAAGTTTCAAGCAACGGCATCCAAGCGTTCAGCTGCCTGCTCTCGCTCCCAAAGGCTGCGGTAAGAACCTTTGATGGCGATAAGTTCGTTGTGATGGCCTTGCTGAACGAGGCGTCCCTGTTCCAGAACAAGAATCCGATCGCACGCAGCTGCAGCCGACAATTGGTGGCTGATCATCACGATTGTGCGTTGCGTTTGCCGACGGACGGACGCGAGGATTTCTGCGGCGGTGTTGTTGTCAACGCTCGCTAAGGCGTCATCCAGCACAAGCAGTGGAGACGTCATTAATAACGCTCTGCCAAGGGCCGTCCGTTGCCGTTGACCCCCGCTGAGAGTGATCCCCCTCTCTCCAACCAAAGTTTCAAAACCATCGGGAAAGCCCTTCACATCGGCGAGCAAACGGGCCTGATCAGCTGCGGCTTCGACGCGATCCATGCCTGCTTCTGGATCTCCATAGCGCAGGTTGTCGGCAAGGCTGCTTGTGAATAGATAGCCCTCCTGTGGCACGAGAGCGATCTGTTCTCTGAGGTCTTGAAGTCGAATTTGTGTGAGATCGCAGCCATCCAGAAACAGCTGTCCTTCAGGGACTTCCACCATGCGACCAAGGGCTCGGGCCAGGGTGGTTTTTCCGCAACCAACAGGACCAACAACAGCCACCAATTCGCCAGGGGCAATGCGAAACGAAAGACCTCTCAAGGTGTCTTTATCGCTTCCGTCGTATCGAATATGCAAATTGTTTGCGATCAGTTCGCCTTGCATCGACTTTTTAACCGCAACGGGCTCGAGGGGATCTCGAATCCGAGGACGACGAGATAGCAATTCCTCAACACGCTCCAAGCTCACCTGGCCCGTCTGAAAAGTGTTGAGCGTGAAGCCCAACAATGCCGTTGGAAAGACCAGTCGTTCCACATAAAGGATGAGGGCAACCAAACCGCCAATGGTGAGTGTTCCTCGTTCCAGCTGGCCACTGCCGAGGGCAATTAAGAGCAGCAAGGAGATAGAAGAAATTCCCTCTAGTAGTGGGAAAAGGGTGCTGCGGGTGCGAGCCAAGCGAATGGCCGAATCTCTGTAGCTCTCATTGCGGGCACCAAAGGCGTCTAGCTCTGGAGCCTCCTGTCCGTAAATCTTGATCGCTGCGATGCCTGAGAGATCTTCTTGAATGAGCTCACTTAGACCGGCTAAATCTTCCTGTTGGCGCCGCTGTTGGCGCATCATTCTTCCGCCAAATAAGCGCACCGATCCGAGCATGACTGGATACAAAGCAATCGCCGCAACGGTCAGTCCTGGATCAATGGCCAACATCGCCGGGAGCGTGAAGGCGTAAGCCAAGACAGTGTTGGTCAGGCTGAGGACAGCGAAGCCGAGAAGTCTTCTGACGTTTTCAACATCGCTCGTGGCTCGGCTAATGATCTCTCCGCTACCTGTCTGCTGCACCCACCCGGGCTCTTGCAGCAGCATTTGATCAAATAATTTTTGGCGTAATTCCACTTCAACCTGCCGCCCAACCCCAAACACCAATTGGCGTGAAATCAGCCGTGCGATTCCCATACTTGTGGCCAGCAGCACAATGAAACCGGCTTGACGCAGCACGTCTGAGATTGCGAAGCCGTCTTGTAAGTCATCAATCACTCGCCTCACTTCAAGCGGGATCGTGACGCTGAGAATATTCACCACGACCAGCGTCAGGGCTCCCACCACAACCGTGCGACGGTGCGGGCGCAGATAGCGACCGATTAAATCGAGGCGGAAGGCGGCCATGCCTGGTGCAGAACAGCTATCAACCTAGGCATTCGGCTTGGTTGGAAGTTGGTTCGCAACCTGTGCCTCAGCGAGTAATAGCTGGTTACTTATCGATCTGGTCATTGCCTCGTTTGTGGGTGATAGTGGAGAAGTCCCCATCACCCGGCCCGGCGTGCATCTGCACACCGGGCTTTTTTCTGACCAGCTACTTCCATCGCGTTTCTCTCATGGTCACTGCATCGGCGTCCTGGCCCCAACTTCTCGAGCATTTGTTGGTTGGAAACGTTTTGTCCAAGGAGGACGCTGCTGCGCTCATGGAGGCGTGGCTTGCGGAAGAGCTCACGCCAGTTCAGACGGGCGCTTTTCTTGCGGCGTTGCGTGCCCGTGATGTTCAAGGTTCAGAACTCGCTGCGATGGCTGAGGTATTGCGCAAGGCATGTGCGCTCCCAGACGCGAAACCCAATCTGGCGCTGGTCGACACCTGCGGTACGGGTGGAGATGGAGCCGATACCTTCAACATCTCAACAGCTGTGGCTTTCACAGCGGCAGCCTGTGGAGCCCATGTTGCTAAACACGGCAACCGCAGCGCCAGTGGAAAGGTTGGCTCTGCTGATGTTTTGGAGGGATTGGGACTGCAACTCAAGGCTCCGTTGAAATCAGTGGTGGGCGCCTTATCTGCTTCTGGAGTGACGTTCCTCTTTGCTCCGGCATGGCATCCAGCACTCGTCAACCTCGCGCCGCTGCGTCGCAGTTTGGGGGTGAGAACGGTGTTTAACCTGCTCGGCCCTCTCGTGAATCCCCTTACACCAGAGGCTCAAGTTCTTGGAGTTGCAAAAGCTGATCTGTTGGATCCGATGGCGGAGGCATTGCAACAACTTGGGCTCACACGCGCCGTTGTGGTGCATGGCGCAGGAGGGCTTGATGAAGCCTCGCTAGCAGGCCCCAATCAGGTGCGCATTCTTGAGAATGGAAAAGTGCGTTCCGATCAACTCAGTGCCTCTGATTTTGGCCTGACTCCTGCGCCCCTTGAGGCCTTAAAAGGTGGGGATTTGATGACCAATCAGCAGATTCTTGAGGCGGTTTTGAAGGGTGAAGCTCCTGACGCGCACCGTGATGCGGTTGCCTTGAATACCGCGCTGGTGCTTTGGGCTGCAGGTGTTCAGTCTGATCTGTCTGAGGGCGTTAAACAGGCCTTAACAAGCCTGGAGAAAGGTCAGCCGTGGCATCGACTTGTGTCTCTCCGTAATGCCTTGGAAGGTCGCAAGGAAGAATGAAGAGGCCATGGCTGACACTCGCTTCTGCAAATGACCGCTCCTAACCCATTCACAGCGCGTCTGGTCCTGCAGGACGGCACGGTTCTCGAGGGCTTTGCCTGCGGTCAGCGCGGCAGCGTGATCGGCGAGGTGGTTTTCAACACCGGGATGACGGGATACCAAGAGGTGTTGACGGACCCCAGTTACTCAGGTCAGCTCATCACCTTTACTTATCCGGAGATAGGCAATACGGGGGTTAACCCAGATGACCAAGAGGCGGATCAGCCTCATGCCCGTGGATTGATCGTGAGGCAGTTGGCCCCAAAAGCGAGCAATTGGCGCAGCCAACAATCTTTGCCTGAATGGATGGAGCAAAACGGTGTGATCGGAATTCACGGTGTGGATACCCGTGCTCTGGTAAGGCATCTGCGCGAGTTGGGCCCAATGAACGGTGTAATCAGCAGCGATGGTCGCCCGGCGCTTGAGCTTCTAGAAGAACTGAAGCAAGCCCCTTCGATGGAGGGGCTCAATTTGGCTGATCAGGTGACGACCCCAACGGCTTACCACTGGACCAAGCCTTGCAATGTCACGTTTGACCAACGGTTTCAAACGCGTCCTGAACGCCCTTATCGCGTTGTAGCCATTGATTTCGGAATTAAGCGAGCCATTCTTGAACGCCTAGTGAGCCATGGCTGTGACCTAACGGTTTTGCCCGCTAACACCGATATCAACACCGTGCTGTCTCACGAGCCTGAAGGTGTTTTTCTGTCCAATGGACCAGGCGATCCTGCGGCTGTGCAATCAGGCATCACGCTGGCCAGCAGCTTGCTGGAACACAGGCAGCTGCCGATGTTTGGGATCTGTCTAGGGCATCAAATTCTGGGATTGGCCCTTGGGGGCACAACGTTCAAGTTGGCCTATGGCCATCGAGGCCTTAACCATCCATGCGGCAGCACAGGCCAGGTGGAAATCACAAGCCAAAACCATGGTTTTGCTCTTGACGCCGCTTCACTGCCTGCAGAGACAGTCGAGGTCACTCATTTCAACTTGAACGACCGCACCGTGGCTGCATTGGCCCATCGAACTCAACCGGTGTTTGGCGTTCAATATCACCCTGAAGCCAGCCCAGGCCCCCATGATGCAGATCATCATTTCGCCCGATTTGCTGGCTT
>QCVQ01000002.1 GCA_003210315.1 Synechococcus sp. AG-686-F08
TTTTCTAACACACTCAATGGAAATGCTTCTACTCCTTCTATTTCATTTAAATATCTAGCTACTACATCATCATGTCCGTGTGTTACATATATTTTCTTCGCTTTACTTTGTCTTATTGTAAGCATCAATCCTTGCCAATCTGCATGATCGCTTAGTACAAATCCCCGCTCATATCCTCTTCTTCGCCTTGCACCTCTGACTGCCATCCATCCTGAAGCAAAAGCTGTTTGTGGTTCTTTAAATCGTTTCATCCATGCGGATCGAAACGCTGATGGAGGTGCAATGATTAAACGTCTCTTCAGGGGATCCTTACGTCCTATTTCGCTCACTGGTCTCGTAGGACACATCTCAACTCCAGCCTTTCGGTAATGCTTCGATATGGTCTCTACAGCTCCATGCAGGAGAACTTCTTCCTTTACACCCATTGATTTCAGTTCAGCGAGAACCCTTTGCGCTTTGCCAAATGCGTAGCAGAACAGTATCGATGGATGTTCAGTCTGTGTATTCCACCATTTGTAAATGTCTTTAGCTACGTCCTTTCCAGGCTCCCATCGATAGATTGGTAGGCCAAATGTGGATTCTGTGATAAGTACATCACATTTCACTGATTCGAATGGTTCACAACTTGGATCATCGCAACGTTTGTAGTCACCTGTGACTAGCCATACTTCACCTTGAACTTCAATACGTATCTGGGCACTGCCCAAAACATGTCCTGCACTGTGTAACGACAATTTTGCCTTTCCTAATGTAAATTCTTCTCCATATGTCATCGAGTGGAGTTTGATATTGCGTCCAAGTCGTTGTCGAAGCACTCCTTCAGATTGATCAATGGCCCAATATTCATTGCATCCTGCTTTTGCATGATCTGCATGGGCATGGGTGATTACGGCCCGTTCAACTGGACGCTGGGGATCAATCCATGCATCAGCAGCAGGGCAGTACAAACCATGGCTGTGACGTTGCAGAACTGACATTCACTAATTTTGTCAAAATTTTGTGTCTAATGTGGATTCATTTCATGTTTTGTCCTTAGCCGATTAATCTCTGGTGTAAGTATCTCGTTAGCTTTTATCTTCATTTTCAGGTATCGATAATCATATTAATAGTGATTTATGATTATATTTCTTGATCTTGCTGGGGATAGTACGAAGTTTGTTCAAGTAAATTAAAATAATACTTGACTCATTGATTGCCTTTTTATGTTCATATGTATTTATTTGGTAAAAGGCTATTTGCTCATTTCAAGCATTCGTTGAATTGGTTCTAATGCTTTCACTCGCAGATCTTCATCCATTTCAATCCTTGGTTCCAATGTTTCGAGGCAATGCCAAAGCTTCTCGAGAGTGTTCATTCGCATATATGGGCATGTATTGCAACTGCATCCATCTATGCCAGGTACATCAATAAATTTTTTCGATGGAACTTTTTTTTGCATTTGATGCAATATACCTGGTTCGGTTAGTACGATAAATGTCGTTGAGGAACTTGTTTCTGCGTGCAGCAAAAGTTTGCTAGTTGAGCCGATAAAATCAGCTAGATCGAGCAGATTTTCCATGCATTCAGGATGAGCAATCACTTCAGCATTTGGATGCTTCAATTTTAGTTTTAATAATGCTTCTTCGCTGAATGCCTCGTGAACCATGCATCGACCCGGCCACAGAGTAAGTTCACGACCGCTTTGGCGTTGTACCCATCGTCCTAAGTTTTGATCTGGAGCAAACAAAATTGGTTTGTCCGATGGGATTTGGTTGACAAGATCTACCGCATTGCTACTTGTGCAAATTAAATCACTTTCAGCTTTCACTGCGGCCGTACAGTTGATATAGCTAACTACAAAATGTTCCGGGTGATTGGCCTTGAAGGCTTTAAATTCCTCGGCTGGGCAATCATCCGCGAGTGAACAACCTGCTTCAGTATCAGGTAGAAGCACAATTTTCTCAGGACTTAGTATTTTTGCCGTTTCTGCCATGAAATGAACGCCGCAAAACACAATCACATCTGCATCCGTGTTTGCTGCTTTGCGAGAAAGCTCTAAGGAATCACCAATGAAGTCAGCGATATCTTGTATTTCAGGTTCCTGGTAATAGTGTGCCAATACGACTGCGTTGCGATCTCTTCGCAGCTGGTTGATTGCACTGATGAGATCATCGGGAGTGTCTTTCATGATCCTGATCCCTAGACCCTTCTTGGTGTTGATTGCGGACATTCTGGCCACATCGGGCAGGATGTCCAAAGCCTAGGCACCACTCCTGACCAGATTGCGCCTCGCCATAGCCGGAGACCTTCACGGTGACTGGTCCTGTCACGACGAGCAGTTGCTCGACCAGCTGAAGCCTGATGCCGTGTTGTTTGTTGGCGACCTCAGTGACGGTGATCTCCGCTTAGTCAAAGCAATCACGCGGTTGAAACTTCCCTCCGCCGTGATTCTTGGTAATCACGATCGTGGCAGAGATCGCAGTGGTGAACTGCTCAGACAGCAGCTTTCAATGTTGGGAGAGCTTGATTGCTCTTGGAAGATGCGCAATTGGCCGTCTCCTGCTGTTGCGATCGTTGGCGCTCGCCCGTGCAGTTCAGGGGGTGGATTCCATTTATCCCAAGCTGTACAAAGCGTTTTCGGCCCAGTCACTGAACAGGAGTCTGTTGATCGAATCGTCCAAGCCGCGTCAGCCGCACCAGAATCCTGGCCTCTAGTGCTTCTAGCTCACAGTGGTCCAACTGGTCTTGGATCCGATGCGTCGAGCATCTGCGGCCGCGATTGGAAGCATCCCCATATCGACTGGGGTGATCGAGACCTTGCGATCGCTGTAGAGACCATGCGTCGGCGAAGAGCTGCAGATCTAGTTGTCTTTGGCCACATGCATCACAGCCTCAGAGGAGGCAAAGGAGAACGCCTCACATTCCATCGCGACCGTCATGGCACTGCTTACGTCAATGCCGCTTGCGTTCCACGCTCTGGATCAGATGAGGCTGGACAGACCTTGATACATTTCACCTGGGTCGAATTTGAGGGACGTCACCTAAGCCTCGTGAGCCACCGCTGGTTCCATCCAAATGGAACGCTTGCTTATGAGCAAACGTTATTTCGGCAGCCGTCTGAAAGCGTGTTGCCATGCTGATTTATCTGTGTTTAAGCAGCCATGGATTTGGTCACGCAGCTCGGCAAGCCACTGTCTTAAGTGCTTTGCATCAGCTTCAACCATCCTGGAGGCTTGTGGTCAGCTCCCTTGTCTCTGCTGATTTTCTCAAGTTGGCATGTGGGTCTGCTGTTCCCATTGAGCACCGACCAGTTGGTTGGGATGTGGGAATGATCCAAGCCGATGCCCTCGGCGTTGATCAAGAAAAAACCTTGAGGTCCTTGAAGGCTCTTGATCGTTCTCTTCCACAGCGTCTTGACCAAGAGACGGCCTGGATTAACAACCAAAAAACCCCTGTTCTTGTTGTTGGTGATATTCCACCCTCTGCAGCAGTTCTTGCTGAACGACTTGGTGCTCCATTGGTATGGATGGGAAATTTTGGTTGGGACGATATTTATGCGCCTCTCTGTGGCCACTTCGCAACGTATGCGGCGGCGGCTAAAGCTCAGTACCAAAAGGGGCAACTGCTGTTGCGCTGCCCTTTTTCACTCGCGATGGATTGGGGTTTAAAAGAGCATGAGATAGGAGTCACGATCTCAGCTTTACGTGAGCTTCCCAGCCAGTTGCAACTTCATTTGGAACAGATTCAAAAGCCGCTTGTCCTTGTTGGGTTTGGTGGCCTTGGCGTTGCCATCAACCCTGCTTTATTTCGTCTTTGGCCCAGTCATCATTTTCTGATGCCAGAACCGGTGGCTCCTCAGCTTCGCGCCTCCTTTCAATCTGAAACCAATGTCACTCTTCTGCCTGAACATGTGCGTCCTTTTGATGTCATGCCCTACTGCGACAGGCACTTAGGTAAGCCTGGTTACAGCACCTTTTGCGAGGCCTTAAGCCAAGGCCTTGGGATGCATGTCGTGGAACGTGATGGCTTCGCTGAAGCTTCCGTACTTATGGACGGCCTTCGTCGCTATGGAAACCACAGGATTCTGAGCCGGGATTCTTTTGCTCAGGGTGAATGGGGCTTAGAGCAGCCACTGGTTCAAGCCACCCATCCAATGGCTTCAAAGCATGGTGCTGAGGAAGCAGCAAAGGCTTTGGCAATGGTTGCATTGAGCACAGTTCAGCACGGCTGATTGCTGCAATAACTTTTTTTAATCTCAGCTGAGACACCATGCCTGCTCTGGCTTTGGCGCATTTTGCGTCCAACTTGAGTCTTGCCGTGCCCTAGGGGCAATTGCTCATGTGGCACATCAGCTCTTGGGCCCCTCGAGCTCGTTCGTCAAAGTTCCATCGATTGAACCAGATGCGTTCAATTTTGTTTCTGTCTGATATCTCGAACGTCGTTTTCTAAACGACCTGTTGATCACCTTCTTCGGTCAATCTTTCCTTTCTGCCAAGTATGTCTTTTCTTGCGAAAACTGTCTGTCGTCTCCTTCCAGCGGCCCTCGCAAGTTTTGCTCCTGTTCTTGTTTCCTCGCAAGCAGCTCAGGCATCTGTCGCTGCGCTGCCGACGCTTCAAGTTTCCCGTTCTGGTTTGATCACGTCACCAGAACAGTCTCAAGCAAGTGCTCTTCCTTACATCATCACTCCAGAACGTCGCGCGCTTCTTAATACGATCCGTTTCGCTGAGGGAACTTGGAAGAACGGTCACGATGTGGGCTACCGCGTGATGTTCGGCGGGAGCTTGATGGGGTCGATGGATCGCCATCCCGATCGCGTGATTTATTCCTCTCGTTATGCGAGTGCTGCTGCTGGTGCTTATCAGTTCATGCCTTTCACCTGGGACTTGGTGAAGCGCAGTTTGGGGGTCAGGGGTTTTGGACCTGAAGTTCAAGATCAAGGTGCTTTGTTCTTAGTCCAAAGGCGTAAAGCCTTAAGGCTCACCGATGTGGGGGTGATGACACCTCAGCTTGCAGCGAAGCTTGCACCAGAGTGGGCTTCCTTTCCCACCCTTCGTGGTCGCAGCTACTACGGCCAACCCGTCAAGCGTTTCACCACCCTTCAGTCTTTTTACAAGGTTAATTTGAGTCAGCTACGTCAAATCAGGGATCAACGTCAAGAAGCTCTCAGCGAAGACGACGCCGGCAAGGGTCCCAAAGCTCCCGTTTGCTCTGGACCCAAGATTCTTTGTGGGATGCCCTGAAGAGGGTCTTGAAGCAATGCGGACGATTTATTCGTCTGTCTCTTCTGCCAATTTCCGACCAACGATTGTCTGGGCGATGAGATAGGCACCCACCATGCCTCCAACGAACCCCATCCCGTTCCGGACAAGCGGCAACAGATCGCTCGTTCTAGTCACCACCGGTGCGATCCCAAAGACTCCAAATAGCATCACCCATAGGGGAGACAACAAGAGCACCCAAGCCCAGGCAATACGTTCTCCCTGTTTACGCGGATAAGCAGCAAATCCGGCAATTAAGCCACCGAGCACCGAAGTGGCCAGAGTTAATAGCCATTGTTCCTTTGGTAAACCGGGAACAAACTGACATCCGCCTCGATCTAAGCAAAGTTCTACGGCTCCGATCGTCGCAAGCAGTGAGCCGTCCTCACCATTGTCGCGGACGTAAAACTGATTTCCATAGCGCGTTTGCAGCTCGACCCACCAAGTGCGTGGCATCAAGGCAAAAAAGGCATCACCAACATTGAAATTGAGCAGATTCCCACCGCGAGGATCTCCAATAATCAACAAACTCCGCTCATCGAGGCCCCAAAACTCTTTTACGGCGAGTCCAGGAGTCTTTTCGTACTGAGTGAGAAGTCTCAGTTTCCATCCACTTCGCTGTTCAAACGCGTCTAGCGACGTTTCCAGTTCTTTGAGTTGATTATCACTAAAGACTCGAGCCAGATCGATCACCGGCGTTGGATGGTCCGGTAGTAGCTCTGGATTGTCGATCGCATGGACAGGACTTGCGACGAGGAGCAACAGAAATAAGCTGAAGAGAGGGAACAAGAATCGTGTGAAGCGCGGTTGTGTTCCCATAGCTCTGTCGCATTACAGGCATTCTCCTCAATGACAGGCCCTGCTGCGCCCTGCCCTTTATGGCTTCAACAGCGTTTTGAACAATCAGGAGGTTCAGTTCCCTTCTCCCAGTTCATGGCCTGGGCTTTGCACGACCCTGAGCACGGGGCCTATGGCAGTGGCCAACTGAAAATTGGTAAGGGTGGTGATTTTGCGACGTCAGCAACTCTGGGGCCAGATTTTTCAGCCTTAATGGGTTGTCAACTGGTCCAGTGGTTGCGAGCTCTCGGGCTTAACCACCCAACAAAAACCCTCTCCATCGTTGAAGTTGGTCCTGGCGAAGCGGAGTTGAGTTGTGATCTCAACGATCATCTGGCCGAGCATCTTCCTGATTTGATGCATCGCCTTGAGCTGGTTTTGGTTGAAATCAATCCGGGGATGGAACAGCGTCAACGCAAGCGTCTGGGCAGGCACCAGGACTCTCGAAACTCCCAACCTCTCCTTCCGCATCGCTGGACGTCCCTGTCAGAACTCAAGGCAAGTCCGGTGATTGGTGTCTTAATTGCTCATGAGCTCCTCGATGCCTTTCCAGTCGAACGCCTGGAATTGGTCGATGGACAACTTCGTCGTCAAACCGTTCATTTGCATCAAGCAGATGCTTGTGGAGTAGATCTGCACTGGGGAACGGAACCCATCCCTCAGGCGCTTCAAGAGCGCATCAATTCAACGCTGTCAGCAACGCAGATTGCCTTGCCTCCCCCAGATGCGGAGGATGGATGGACAACGGAATGGCATGACGCATGCGCCAGTTGGTTTGCTGAAGCCTCTGAGGCGTTAACCGCTGGCCATCTTCTTGTTGTTGACTACGCCCTCGAGGCACACCGGTATTACTCCGCTCGTCGCAGGGAGGGGACTCTCATGGCCTATCGAAACCAAAGGGCTAGTCAGGTTTTCTTGGTGGATGCAGGGCAGCAAGACCTCACCGCTCATCTTTGTCTGGAGACCATGGTTCACCAAGCCACAACCCATGGTTGGACCCTGGAGGGGCAGTGCCGCCAGGGTGAGGCTCTACTCGCCTTAGGCCTTGCTGAACGCTTCAGCAGTCTTCAACAACTTCCAGGCAGCCAACTCGCGGAGTTGCTGCAACGTCGTGAAGCACTCCTTCGTCTCGTCGATCCTGCTTGCCTTGGGGAATTTCGATGGCTGTCGTTCCTGCGATTCAACCCTTTGGTTCCCAGCACCGGAACCGGGGAGCGGAGTCAGTTCCTTCAAGAACCGTCTGTTATCAATGCATCGACGCCAAGCAGGCCCTGATTTCTTCATGACTGACGTCATCCACAATCGATACAGCACCGATGCCTGACGGCAAGACAAAGCGAAGACGACCGTGACGGACTTTTTTGTCACCTTGAAGCGTTTTGACGACCAAACCAGGATCGAGATCAGGCCATTGGCTGGGCAATCCAGCCTTTTGGATCAAACGTGATTGTCGTTCAGCGTCCGTTTGGGTCATGACACCGCGCTGCACGGCGAGAGCAGCCACCGCCACCATCCCAATGGCCACAGCTTCGCCATGAAGCCAGGTGCCGTATCCGGTGAGCGTTTCGACCACATGACCGAACGTATGGCCGTAGTTGAGGATGGCCCTTTGACCACCTTCTTTTTCATCAGCAGCCACAACAAGTGCTTTTGCTTGGGCAGAACGTTCGAGCATTGTTGCCAGCAGCTCTTTAGAAATTGAGTGAGGGCTGTCAAAATTGATGGATCGTTCGAGCAAGTCGAACAGATCTGAATCTCCGATCACCCCGTATTTGATGACCTCAGCGAGACCAGCTCTAAATTCCCGCGTGGGAAGGGTTTGAAGCGTATCTGGATCAATCATGACCAGCCGTGGCTGGTGAAAGGCGCCGATCAGATTTTTACCACCTGGGTGATTCACACCAGTTTTGCCACCAATCGCGGCATCCACCATCGCCAGCAATGTTGTAGGGACCTGCACGACACCGATTCCACGCAACCAGCAAGCTGCGGCAAAACCTGTCATGTCACCAACAATCCCACCCCCTAAAGCGAGCATGAGTGACTGGCGCTCTAACCCTTTCTCTTTGGCAGCATCAAGGATCGTGCTGAAGGTGTTCAAAGTCTTCTGCTCTTCACCCGCGGGGATCGTGAGCAAGGTGGCCTGAAATCCAGCCTGTTCGAGGCTTTGAAGACAACGACTTCCATAAGGAGTCGCAACATCTTCATTGCTAACCACCAGAATTTTTGTCTGTTCGCGAATCCCTAGTCGAAGCAATTCAGGCCCGAGATGGTCGATTCCTCCTGCGCTGATGACGACGTCATAGGGATTGCGTTCGAGTGCAACGCTGAGACGTCTTACAGCTACCTCTGATGTGGAGCTCAGTTGGGATTGGGTCATGCCGGCCGCTGTGACGGCTCTATTCTCCTTCAAACCACCTGGCGCTGGTGATGGCTCTGCCTTCGACGTCCAAACAGCGGTCCACGCTGATTGCTTGGGGATTTTTAGCTCCTGCTCTAATTCTTCTGAGCCTCTCAGTATTGGTTCCTGCATTAATGGCGCTGGTGATTAGTTTCACGCAAACAGGCCTAGACGTCACCGAACCACTCAAATTCATTGGCTTCGCCAACTTCCAGCGACTTCTCGGTGATCCAATGTTTTATCAGGTGCTTGGCACCACTTTGATTTATCTATTCGGTGTCGTTCCACCGATTGTGATCGGCGCCCTAGCCCTGGCGGTTCTTGTTAATCGAATCCTCCCAGGTGTGCACATCCTGCGTGCTGCTTTCTACACGCCAGTGTTGGTTTCAATTGTTGTGGCTGCAATCGCCTTTCGTTGGCTTTACGCTGAAAACGGTTTAATTAACGGTTGGCTTGCCGCTTTGTTTGGTCAGGGGTTTATTCCCATTGATTTTTTAACCAATCCTTTTTTAGCCCTTCCCTCAGTGATGCTCGTCACGCTTTGGAAAGGTTTGGGTTATTACATGGTGATTTTTTTGGGAGGACTTCAAGGAATCCCAAAAGAGCTGTATGAAGCCGCTGAGCTGGATGGAAGTGAAGGTTGGAGAAAGCACGTTGATATCACGCTCCCCTTGCTCCGTCCGTACGTGACCCTCGTAGCCGTGATTTCGGCCATTGCTGCAACCAAAGTGTTTGAGGAGGTCTTTTTGATGACACAGGGAGGTCCTGCAAACTCAACACGCACCCTCGTGTATTACGTCTATGACCAGGCTTTTGCAGAACTAGAGATCAGTTATGCATGCACGGTTGGACTCGCTCTGTTCTTACTGGTTTTGTTGCTCACGGCCATTCGACTTGCGTTCGGAGGAGAACGAAGCCTGATTTAGGGCTGCCATCGTTGCTAAAAGGGGAGAATGGCAAGCTTCACTCTGACCGATCTGCAAGGGATGCCCAGCGTTGACAACACAATTGGTGTAATCGGTGGGGGGCAACTTGCCCTGATGCTCGGTGAAGCAGCGCAAACCAGAGGTTTGACGCTTGCGGTTCAGGCGTCAAACGCTGAAGACCCTGCTGCCTCGCTGGCGAAGGATTTAGTCATTGCTGGATCGACAGATGCTCGTGCAACGAGGGAGCTTTCAACGCATTGCGCCGGAATTACCTTCGAAAACGAATGGGTCGCAGTTGATGCATTGATGCCTCTTGAGCGACAGGGAGTGCAATTCACGCCATCACTAGCGAGCTTGGTTCCTCTCGTTAATAAGTTGTCGCAGCGACGCCTTCTTGACGATCTGCTAATTCCAAGTCCGGAATGGATTTCATTAGCTGAACTCAATCCTGGCTCGCCATCCTTACCGAGCGGTTGGACTTTTCCTGTGATGGCGAAGGCGGCCTATGGCGGGTACGACGGCAAAGGCACACGGGTTGTAGAAGATCTAAACGGCTTGGCTCAGTTGCTTCGCAACGTCGACGCGAATGAGTGGTTAATCGAAGCCTGGGTTTCCTATGAGCAGGAACTTGCCCTCGTTGTAAGCCGAGATTCAAAAGGGCGGATTCGAAGCCTGCCCTTAGCTGAAACGCATCAGAAAAACCAAGTTTGTGACTGGGTCATCGCACCTGCACCGGTGAGTCAACTCGTTGAAGCAACGGCCTACAACATTGCGGCCTCACTTCTCACAAAGCTCAGCTACGTAGGAGTGATGACATTGGAGTTTTTCTACGGGTCAGAGGGTTTATTTGTAAATGAAATAGCACCTCGAACGCATAATTCAGGGCATTTCTCAATTGAGGCTTGTTCAAGCAGCCAATTTGATCAACAACTCTGTATTGCCGCAGGGATTGATGTCCCCAATCCAGAATTCATTGCCGATGGCTCCTTGATGGTCAATCTGCTTGGTCTCAGTGCTGACCAGGCTGAACCACTGGAAGAACGGCTTTCAAAACTACGCTCGATCGATGCCCTGCATCTGCATTGGTACGGAAAAGACGAGATCCCCGGGCGCAAAGTGGGTCATGTCACCACCTTGCTCAATGGACATACAGCTGATGAGCTTGGCGAGCGAGGCCAGCAAATGCTGCAAAGGATTCGTGAAATCTGGCCTCTTCCCCTAAATTGGTAGAGAACTGCTGTGTTGGTGACGGCCTTTTCTAGTGCTCTGATCTGACTCTCTTTCGACATGGGGTGACTGTCGTATTGGTGCCGTAAACCGGCCTTGTAGCCGGAAACTAATCCTCTCGAAATCTTTCGCCCCTTCTGGTAACTCCAGGTCGAACACTGGGGCTCGCACGGCACAGCGGTTCTCCACCTTCAAAACCAAATATCCAGTAAGAAGCTTTTTTAGAAAACCTCCGAGTTTCGCTCGAAGGACATCAGAAAGGCCGCACCAACAGATTCAGATTAGGCAATTAATCATGACCTTAAGACCCTTTTCATGAAGATTATTGCCCTGTGATTCACTATTTTAATGCTTTAATGAGAATCACTGCGTAAATCATTTGCTTTTGTTTCCCTAAGCTTTCACTTAATAAAATCACGCTAAGTCAGTAGTCAGGATAATGACTTGTGAAATGAATTTACTTGCCTCGCATCATGCAAATAAAAGCTGTCAGGCCTGCTCAAAATAGTCATTTATTAAGGAATTATTAAAAAAAAGATCTTGTCCACACAAGCTGGTCATATCGACTAAAATTCGCGAAATCAATTTTTTCCGATTTTCCAGCATGAAATCGATCGTTTTTTCTGTGGCTTGTGCCCTTAGTATTGCCACGCCTGGTTTTTGCGGAGATCTTGGAAGAGCTGATCTAGAATCTCGTAATGATCTTCCAACTAGTTATAGTTATTCTGCTAATTGTTATGGATCGTTAGATAAGCCTCAGGGCCCCGAATGTGTAATCGATTTTGTTGATGGCAAGATGTCAGTCGATAATTCTTCGGGTATTACTCCAACTCAGCTTGTTGCGGTATCTGAGAACTGGTATCCATATGGATATTATGTGAATTTACAATATATTACTTCAAGGGGTGACACATCCATTGCACAATTTTCTTTTCTTAAAAAATCGGTCGCTAAGCAATTTATAAATACAATTGTTCTTTTTAAGAGTGGAAATTTAGTTCCAGATTCATCATCCGACGACAATGCTAAGATAGAAATTGAAACATACGAGTCTGACGATCTTCCGGTAAGTGATTCGATCGAGCGCAGTACATGCACAGGTCCATCAATTTTGTGCTTCTGAATTTTATTACTTTCTGAGTTTTCAATTCTCAGTATAAGAGAGGTTTTTCCCTCTCTTTTTTTATGCCTGCATTCACCTCTTGATTAGCTTAGTAAAGACTTTGCGTTACTGTATTTTTTAATTCATTCAGGTTAATATAGATCTTTCCATTAATGAGATAATAAGCTTGCTTTTCATCCTAAATACTATTGCGTAGGCAAGACGATCCACTTATGCTTTTGCGTGGATATTTTAGAGTGCTTTGATGAGAGTCTATTTTGCCGGTTAAAACACAACAATCAACGATTGCTATGTTTAAGCTATGAATGGTATGAAGGGCTCATAGCTTTAAGGTTCCAGAGAAGCTAATCGTTCAATCAATTCTGTTTTCTCCAGAGTTGTAATGATAAAAACCTCCTGAGCACTCCTTCCGCGCCGTGCCATCAATTTGAATCCACCTCTTATCGGGACCGATGGTCTCAGGGTTAAATCTTGGCATCGTCCCTTGACCCTTGCAATCACTCCTGGGGTGATGGTCTGGATCTGTGGGTCATTTGCCAACACCTTGAGCCAGGGTATGAGCCCCTTCACGTAGGTGCTGTGGGTAATGACAAGACGGCCCACTAGGGGTTCAAAAATAAAGCTTGTTTAAGTTAGCCACTCTGGCTAAAGATCTGGTAAGTGTTCCTTGCGAGCCATGCTCCGATCTGTCGACTCCCTCACAACTGAGATCTCAGGTCCGTTGACATCTCGAATGGGCCCTAAAACCAAGATCCTTACGGCAGAGGTGCATGGCGATGAAGTGCGGGGGCTCGCTCTTTGTCCTGGAAAAGTGATTCGGTACGTCTTTGCTGCGCAAACCCAACGCCTACGTACCAAAGCTCTGCTGTCCCTAACCCGCGCCACGCGTAAACCTGCCGCTTGATTAACCGTCGATTTCGGCCATCAACACCATGTCTAGCCGTTGTGTTGTGGTTTCTCTGAATTGACCGACGCTGAGCTGATTAAGAACAATCAAAGCTCCTGCCATAACAAGAATTTCGATCGAAAAAACTAAGCCATAACCAGCCATCGGACCAGCATTAGGTAGAAGCTGACGCCCCAGATCAAGCAGACCCCCCCCGACGACCTTGCCCAACCCCCGTGAGAGAGCTTGCGCTAATCCCCAAATCCCTACAAAGGTTCCTGCCATCTCTGGAAGAGTGAGATCAAGCATCAAGGTCAGTGCGCTGTTGGTACCAATGCCAGCGGCTAAACCAAACAGCACCATGACAACGGGTAGAAGTCCGGAAGCTTGCTGCCAGCCACTGATCACCAACAGGAATAGGGAACCCATCACCATCCAGCAACCCAAACGGGCAGTTCCCAACTTTCCCAGTTTTGGTGTAATAAACCAGCCGGCTAAAAGCAAACCAATAAGTGTGCCTGATCCCCACCAAGCATTGAGCAAAGTGGTTTTAGATACAGGCATCCCAAAGACCTCAGCACCAAAACTTTCCAGAATTGGATCCTGTAAAAACAATCCAAGAGTAAATAAAACTAAAAAGCCAAAAAAGATGACGATTTGACGACTTGAGGTGACAACACCCCATGCATCTTTAAGTGTGATCAAATCCTGGGCAGGTCGAACCGTTCCACTTGTAGTTGGTTTTTCTACTCCCCAGGTCGAAATAATGGTCAAGACCATTACGAGCGAAGTAATCGAAATCATGAACTTCTGGAGCCAGCTCTGAAGAATCACGGGATCGGAAATACCGTCGATGGAGCTGACCGCAAGACTGATTGCAATCGCGCCTACGATGATGCCAATGGTGAGCATCGCCCAAATCACACCAATGCATCGCGGCCTTTGCTCTTCCGTTGTGCGATCAATGACGAGGGCTAAATAGGACGTACTCGCTAAGGAAGTACCTAATCCATAAAGAGCAAATAAACCACAAAAAGCGGCAATTCCAGCGGCAGCTATGAAAGGTGATCCGCTATCTAATGCTTCCTTGACTTTAAAACTAACGGGAACACTTAAAATCGCCAAAAGACAGATGGCGACGGTCCCGAGCAGAACATAAGGCGTCCGATGTTTGCCCATTAAGGGATGGGAGTCACTGAGATGGCCAAACAACACCCGTGCCGGTGAAACCAGTTGCTCAAATCCCAAACCGCCACCTGCCAGCAATGCAGGAAAGGCGAGCTCTGTAATCAGAATCCGATTAAAGGTCCCAGTGAAAAGTACCGCGAGGGTTCCAAGACAAGCCTGAAAAAGACTTAATCGGAGCAGGGTTGGCCAGCGAAGACCTTGAATCTCGTTAATTTCAATGGAAGCAGCCATGGGCGTTAATTGCGTTCCAACGGTGCCATCGTGAGTCCCTCGCTACTGAGTTGTTGGTGGTAGAGCTCTGCGGGCTCCAATGGCCCTGCCCATACTTCTGCAGCACCTTCTCCATCGATTTGATGGGCCAGGGTCCAAGCCTTATCGCTATTCATCCCAGGGATGATTTTGCATAAACACTCAACCACGTGTTCGAACGTGTTCACGTCATCGTTGAGAACGATGACTCTGGCATTCGGGTAACGCAGGGTTGTGCGTTCGGGCTGAAGGACGCTCGCGGTTCCAGGAGTTGCCATGGTCATAAGAAGTAATGAATCAACCAGTCAGTTCCGCGGGGGAACCTGGGTAAACTCTCTTCATTCAAGCGTTATTTCAATGCTGTTCACCATTGCCTGGGCATCCCTCGCTGCTGTCTTCAGTTTCTCGATCGCGATGGTGGTCTGGGGCCGCAATGGCGATGGCACCCTGAATTTCTGAAGTGAACGAAGCACTGCAAGCTCCCATCGTCAGTCAGGGATTGGCGATGACTGCTGCGGTTCTTTTGGTTTTTGTCAGCGTGATAGTCGCTTACCTTTCCACCATCGAGTGGAAAGATCGTCGTCGCAGGCGTTCTCGTGACCGCAGCTGATTCACTCCTGAAGATCTCCACCTACCGATCTCTCGCTCAGTCCCTTCCCGTCACAACACTGGGTTTAGGGACTGTTTTATTGGGCGGTCTGATTGGTGTCACTCTGAATCAGCCATCACTTCAAGACGATGGAATCCCTGTATCGCTAAGTCGCGTCTCAGGTGCCTTCAGCTTGATGCAGTCCTTTCATGGTGATGCAAAACGCCCAGTCCCCAAGCTTTGGAACCAGCGACTAGGACTGGTTCGAGCTGGGAATTTATGGAAACGCCAGGGGCGTTCGATCTGGTGGCAAGGATGGTCAGAGGATGGAGATGCCTATTTGATTCTTCCTGATCAACTTCTTGTAGCCGACACCAAAAATCTCCGCAAACACCAGGTGTTGGGATTGACTTTGCTCGGCTCCGATGAGCTGCATCGTCAACAACTCATTCAAAGACTTCAGCGTCAGCCCGAACGTCCCTCTCAACCAACATCCCTTCAAAGACGGTGCATGCAGCGTCTTGCGAACGCTCCTGGTGTGTTTTGGACGAGTGATGCACTCGCTGCCATTAGTGGAACGACAGCTCCGTTGCTTCAGCAAGGAAGTCATGGCTGTCTTGGACTGCGCCTCAAGGGCAACACTCTTCACTGGGGCGGATACGTCGGCAATCGAGCGATTTCTCTTGCTGCATCCCAACCCAAACAAGGTTGGACTTTTTCAGTATCCGATCGTCAAACACCACCAAATTTTGACCAGGAAAGCCTTCTCGAAGTGCATGGAGCCCGTGTTGATTTGATCCTGGGCACGCTGTTGAGTCGCCAGATCATCCAAGAACCCTTGGAATCTCAGTATGGAGTGAATCAATCAACACGATCAAGGCTTGCGCTTTCACCATTTTCACTTCGTTTGCAACAACAAACCACAGGTGCATACAGGGCTGGGCTTCAATTTCAAGCCCCGCTGCCTGGAGGTGCTGCCGCGTGGGCCACAGTTCTTGATCGAGTGAGCATTCGTTTAGAGGAACGCGGCTTTCAACGCTCTCATTCGGCTAAAGACAAAGCAAAAACCGCTGATGCTGTGATTTGGAAAGATCAACGATCAGGACAGGACAAGGTTGTGGGGGGTTGGCGTTGGTTGCAACAACCACAAAAACCACCGCTCTTGAGTGCAGGATTAGCAAGTCTTCCTGACGCTAAACCCTTTTATCAAGCACTCCCAGCGTCCTCTAATGCAGCGCTGAAGCTCAATGCCCGCACGCGCAACCTTATGTCTCTACGACTCATGAATGGAGCTTGGCCTGCGCTTCTACAGAAGGCCGACTCCTTACATCTTCAAATCAAACCAGCCATGTCTTCTCCCAACCTGAAGGCATCAGGCCAACAGGCGTGGTGGGAGATCAGTGGTCAGTTAGTGCTCTCTTCCGCAGCTGAATCTTCAGACGACTCCGATTGAACGTCCGCTGCCTTTGATTCGCTTGCTTGGGAATCAGCCACCTGACGATCGCGTTTGCGTCGTTCTGCCGCCAGGGTCTCTTCAATCAGCTCAACGGCCTGAGCCATCTTTTCAAGATTGGAGGTGTAAAGGCTTAGGTCCTTGTCCAGACGAGGTTTGGAGAGGCCTAATTGCTCTCCAATTTCATGAGCGAGAGTTTTTAGTTCAACAGGATCTGAGGGTTCGCCACCCTGAGCGGAGGAGAGCAAGCTCAGCAAGCCCACAGCCATTAGACGCGAATAATGAAAAGATTCACCGCCAACGCTCGAGATACCGGACGCTAAGGGCTCTGGAGCCCCAGCACCGCGATTGGAAAGCCATTCACGTACTTCGTTGATGGTGTGACCAGAAACAGCTGAGGTTGATCCCTCTGCCAGCTGTTTCAGCGCTTCCGGATCAAACCCATTGCAGGTGCAAATCGCCCCATAGAGCTCATCGAGGTGTGATTCTGGTTTGTAGCCCTGGGTGAATGCTGTAAACACCTGACGCAAGCCCACAGCAAACAAGGCATCGCTTTTGAAATGCTGTTGATGACTGAGAAGATGCAGCTCTACCAAGAGCTCATCAGCCGTTCTCCTATACAGAGACGGAATCACGTAAGGAAAGGCTGTATGGAAGGCACGCTTGCTGTCAGCGATCGTCCGTTGATCCGTCAAGGTCCTTCAAAACCACTTTGAATCAAGACCATAGCGCCGCTGATGCCGCCGTTAGGATTGATCCAATTGATGCTATGCAACATGATCCCGATCGTGATCGAGGAATCTGGACGAGGAGAAAGGGCTTTTGATATTTATTCTCGTCTCTTAAGAGAGCGAATAATTTTCTTAGGCGAGCCTGTGACCAGCGATTCAGCCAACCGAATCGTTGCTCAGCTTTTGTTTCTTGAAGCGGAAGACCCTGAAAAAGAGATCTTCCTCTATGTCAATTCTCCAGGTGGCTCGGTGTACGACGGGCTTGGAATTTTTGACACCATGCAACACATCAAGCCTGATGTACACACTGTCTGTGTTGGTCTTGCCGCAAGCATGGGTGCCTTCTTGCTTTGCGCCGGTGCTAAAGGCAAACGCAGCAGCTTGCAGCATTCTCGGATCATGATTCACCAGCCCTTAGGTGGTGCAAGTGGTCAGGCCAGTGACATTCGAATTCAAGCCGATGAAATCTTGTTCCTTAAAGATCGCTTGAACCATGAATTGGCTGATCGGACTGGACAACCTCTAGATAAAATCCAAGCTGATACTGATCGCGATTTCTTTATGTCTCCACAGCAGGCCATGGAGTATGGCTTGATCGACAATGTTATTGATAAGAGCCCTGTTCGCTCCGTATAAAAAAAGACCCTCTTAACGAGGGTCTGGTAAAAAGTTTTAATTAAGTTCAAACCCAGGCTTTATACAAAGCCTGGGTTTTTTTCAAGCTAGGAGAGGAGAGAAACGTTCTTTCTCAGGGATTTCGGCGAATTCAGCAACAACAACACGGAATTCGTCACCGTCCATTGTTTCTTGCTCAATCAATTGCTCCACCAACTTATCCATGGCTTGGCGATGTTTGCCAACGAGTGCAACAGTTTCCTCGTAGCACTTCATCACGATCAAACGAACTTGCTCATCAATCTGTTTAGAAATCGCATCTGATACATCGCTACGCGTCATCAGATCGCGTCCAAGGAAGACTTCTTGGCTGCCACCCTCCAGTGCCATAGGACCCAACTGGCTCATTCCAAATTGCGTCACCATTTGACGAGCCATCGAGGCCACCATTTGGATGTCACCACCAGCCCCTGTTGTCACTTCGGAGTGACCGAAGACAACATCCTCAGCAGCGCGACCTCCTAAAGCTCCCATGATGCGAGCTTTGAGTTGGGCACGAGATACGAGCATCTGCTCTTCGTCGGGAGAGAACCAGGTCAAGCCTTGCGCCTGACCACGCGGAATCAAGGTGACCTTTTGAACCGGATCGTGATCTTTCACAAGGGTGCCAACCAAAGCATGTCCAACTTCGTGATAAGCAATTAATCGCTTACTGCGACCATCAGTAAGAGGATGACCTTCCATGCCAGCGATGATGCGATCCACGGCATCGTCGATTTCGGATATTCCAATGCTCTCTTTGCGACGTCGCGCCGTGAGGATTGCAGCCTCGTTCAACAAATTGGCAAGATCTGCACCAGTAAATCCGGGCGTTCTTCTTGCAATGCTGTCGAGCGTGAGCTGATCGTCAAGCTTTTTATTTCTCGAATGGACTTCGAGAATGGAAAGACGCCCTTTGATATCAGGGGCATCAACCGTGACCTGACGGTCAAATCGACCTGGGCGCATCAGCGCCGAATCAAGAACATCGGGCCTGTTCGTTGCAGCAAGAATGATGATTCCACTATTTCCTTCGAAACCATCCATTTCTGTGAGCAACTGATTAAGCGTTTGCTCACGCTCATCGTTACCACCACCAATTCCTGCACCACGCTGACGACCAACAGCATCAATTTCATCAATAAAAATAAGACAAGGACTATTTTCCTTTGCGCGTTTAAACAGGTCCCGGACGCGGCTTGCGCCAACTCCCACGAACATTTCGACGAATTCAGAGCCAGAAAGGGAGAAGAAAGGAACTCCGGCTTCACCAGCAATGGCTTTCGCAAGAAGGGTCTTACCCGTTCCTGGAGGCCCAACCAACAAAACACCTTTTGGAATCTGCGCTCCTACAGAAGTAAAGCGCTCAGGCTGCTTCAAAAAGGTGACTACTTCTTGGAGATCCTGCTTCGCTTCACTAACACCTGCAACGTCGTCGAATTTCACGCCGGTATCTGCTTCCATCGCAAAACGGGCTTTTGTCTTACCAAACTGCATGGCTTGTCCAGGGCCCCCTGGCATGGAGTTTCCACGACGAGCCAGAAAGATCAGTGATCCGATGAGCAGTAGCGGGAACAAAAGGTTCCCAAGGATTCCTAGGGCTGGAGGAGCTGTTTTTGGTGGATGAATATCAAAACTGATGCCTTCTTCCTTAAGGGTGTTGATCAGCTCAGGAGCCAAACCGGGAAGGTCAACCCTGAGCCTTTGGACCCGATTGTCAAGATCAGGATCCACCGCTTCCACAACTGCGTTACGGCCACCGTCGTAAATATCAACGGCAGTTACACGGCCTGCCGCGACGTAATCCAAGAATCGGCCATAACTCATCCGGGCAACAGCTGCGTTGCGAGGAGCAACAGTGGTGCCGCCGCTGGTGGAAGCACTACTACTTCGGAGGTTATTGAGTGCTCCGCTTCCTACCAGCTGCCAAACAAGCAGCAACGCGACGCCGATCGGGAGAATCCAAAGGGCTATCTGACGCCAGCGTTGATTCATGGATTCATCGTGAGTAACAAGACTGTAAGAGTTTCCTTACCTAAACCGCTGTTTCAGGGCAAGGTGATTTAAAGGCTTCTTAATGCAACGATCGGATCGAGCATCGCTGCACGCTTTGCGGGCACGACGCCGAAAAACAAACCGATGGATCCCGATAGCCCAACAGTGACCAAAATTGTTGAGGCGCCAATCGCTGCTGGCAAAGGCGAAAAGAAGGCAACTGCTGTAACGGTGCCAAGTCCCACGGCGGTTCCGATCACTCCACCGAGGCTCGCCAACACAAGACTTTCCACTAAAAACTGCCGAAGAACATCAGAACTACGGGCACCCAATGCCTTGCGTAAACCGATTTCTTCTGTGCGCTCACTCACCGATACCAACATGATATTCATGATCCCGATGCCTCCCACGAGCAGCGATACACCACCAATCGCACCGAGCATCAGCGTTAGGCCGCCTGTAATCGTGCCGACGATGGTGAGAGCATCTTTTTGGGATCGAACCGCAAAATCGTCTTTGCGCAAAATACGGTGCCTTTGTCTAAGCAAATTGGTGATTTGAAACTTGGCTGGGCCAGTACTTTGCTCATCCTTGGCTTCCACGCTGATGAAGCTGAGGCTCACTCCATAGGTAGGGTCCCGGCCTGTTAAACGACTCACCATGGTTGTGAGTGGGATATAGGCATTTTCATCCTGGTTTGACCCAAAGACCGCTCCCTTTGGTTCCATCACGCCAATCACACTGAAACTTTGGTCTCGAATGCGAATGCTTTGGCCAACCGCTGCACCTGAGGGAAAGAGCTTGTCGCGAAGATCAGGGCCAATCACCACAACGGTCTTCGCACTCTGTTCATCTTCAGAACTGATGAACCGGCCTCGGGCAACTTCAAAACTGCGCACGGGTAAGAAAGCCGGCGTGACCCCAGAGATCGAAGCGCTTGTGCTCCTCGCTCCAGCCTGAACCACTTCATTCGCTGAAATTTGTGGGGCGACACGTTTCACGCTTGGAACCTGCGCAGCAATCGCCGTGGCATCGTCCAGCACCAAGGTGCGTGGAAACGCCACACCCTGCCTTCGGGTGTCATTGCTCCCAGGAACCACAAACAAAACGTTGGCCCCAAGACTGCTGAGCTGGTCTTCAGCCAAGTTTTGGGCACCTCGTCCAACTCCAACCAGCGTGATCACAGAGGCATTACCAATCACGATGCCGAGCATCGTGAGCAAACTTCGTAACCGGTTTGCTTTAAGTGTGGTGAGAGCCATGCCGACGGTGTCGGCAAGAGGCAGCTTGCTGGCCATGAGCGTCTAAGACCAAACTCAGAGCATGGTGTCTAATTTCATCTGCATGTTGCTGCCGGTTCCCCGATGAACCACTCCATCTTTCACATGCAAGGTGACCACTTCTCCTTCTCGGAGATCTCGCGTTGCATTGGCAACCCCAGTAATCACGGGAACGCCTAACCGTTTGGCGATCACTGCAGCGTGTGAGTCTTCTCCAGGTTGTTCTGTAATCACAGCAGCAGCGTCGCGGATACCGTCGAGATAGTCAGCTGACGTGTCGCGAGCCACAAGGATGTCACCTGGTTCGAGACGGGCGCAATCACTCGCAGACAACGCAATCCTCACTTTTCCGCTGACAGAGCCACTCCCGAAACCTGTACCGCGGCCGAGCACAGCACTCACGATCCCCACTTTGATCAGGTCTGTAGAGCCACTGATTCCTGCAAGCGTTCCTGCAGTTTGGACGCAAAGATCTCCGTCTTTCACCACACCAATCTCTTGGGCATAAGCCATTGCCAACGTGAAAGTGGCGGTCGTGCTCTTCTGCGTTTCAATCAGCAGCGGTGTCACCCCCCAAACCAATTGAAGTTTTCGTGCCACGTTAACTTCACTGGTGATCGCAAGAATCGGAGTTGAAGGCCGAAACTTACTGACGTTATGGGCGGTGGCACCGCTTTTGGTAAGAGGCAGGATCGCTGCAGCGTTGAGCTGGCGAGCAATGCTGCTGACTGCCCCACTGATCGCATTCGGGATCGTGCTGGGGAGATGCGTATCAATGGGGCGTTGGGGGTAATCCCGTTCGATCCGTCTGGCGATCGTCGCCATAGTTTCAACAGCCTCGACTGGAAAATCACCAACCGCTGTTTCATTGGACAGCATCACCGCATCAGTGCCGTCCAGGATGGCGTTAGCAACATCACTGACCTCAGCACGGGTAGGCCTAGGGCTCGATGCCATGGAATCGAGCATCTGGGTTGCCGTGATGATCGGAATCCCAAGGCTGTTGGCCTTGTGGATCAGATCTTTTTGCAAAAGAGGAACCTCTTCTGCCGGCATTTCAACCCCAAGGTCACCACGGGCCACCATCACGCCATCGCAAAGCGGCAAAATCGCGTCGATTTGATCGATCGCTTCGAACTTCTCAATTTTTGCCACCACAGGAGTGGTGAAGCCGTGCTTACGAATGAGTTCTCTGATCTCCTGCATGTCTGAGGGGTTGCGCACGAAGCTCAGCGCGACCCAATCCACACCCTGCTGAAGGCCAAAGGCGAGATCTTGACGATCTTTTGTGGTGAGGGCTCTCACAGAAAGCTGCACATCCGGGAAGTTCACCCCCTTGTTGTTGGAGAGCACACCAGGGACTGTGACTGAACAATGGAGGGTCTGGTCAACAGAATCCACTCGCTCAACTTTCATCTCGACACGGCCATCGTCAAGAAGGATGCGACTTCCGGCAGAGACTTCTTCGGCCAGCTTGTCGTAGGTGACTGTTGCAACCGTTTGATTGCAACGCACCTGTTTAGCCGTCAGTGCGAATTGATCACCTTTCGCGAGCGTGATCGGACCTTCTTCAAACCGACCTAAGCGAATCTTCGGACCCTGAAGATCCTGAAGAATTCCAATGTGGGCTCCTAATTCGTGGGCCACCTGCCGAATCGTGGCAATCCTTTCGGCGTGCTCACTGTGATCTCCATGGGAGAAATTCAGTCGAAACGTGGTCGCTCCGGCCTGGATGAGTTCACGGATCCTTTCAGGACTTTCCGTTGCGGGCCCGATGGTGGCCACGATCTTGGTTCTACGGGTTAGATCGATCTGGGCCATCCACAGGTCTTGAAGCTTGCGGAATCTACCGTCTTGCCCTTTTGGACTCGAAAACTTGTTGGATGATGACTTTCTTCCACATGATTCGTATGGACCTGAATACCTATCAAGACGCAGCTCGGCTGACCGCTCTTTACCCAGATGCTGGCAACAATCCCATCTATCCAACCCTGGGCCTAAGTGGTGAGGCGGGGGAAGTCGCCGACAAAGTCAAAAAGGTGTTGCGCGATCGAGGAGGGCATTTTGACGATGCGATACGAGCTGAGATCGCCCTTGAGCTCGGTGATGTGCTCTGGTACGTCGCTCAACTAGCTAGCGAACTGGGGTATGAACTGGAGGATGTGGCCAACCAAAACCTCCAGAAACTTCGCGACCGCTCAGCGCGAGGGCAGTTGAAAGGAAGCGGAGATCACCGCTGAGCCCCCTTAAAGACGCCTCCTTTAGCCGTAGTTACCAAATCCACCGGCAAACGCGTAGCTGGCTGACACCAACAGCTGCTGCATCAAGCTCAGGGCAACGAACGCGAGAATGGCGGATAGATCAAGGCCACCGAGTGGGGGGATCAGGCCGCGGAAGGCATTGAGATAAGGGTCAGTGATCGAACTCACGGTGCTGAGTACGGGGTTTCCCATATCCACATTGGGGAACCAGGTCAGCAGGACTCGAACGATCAAGACAAAGGAATAAATCTGCAGGGTCTGGGCAATGATCTGCAGAAAGGTGGAAACAAAACTCAAATCCATCGTTGCTTCTCAAGCGTGAGTAATACCTGAACTTTATGCAGCTGGATCTGGTTCTGAGATCCCTCCATCAGGAAGCACAGAAAATGTGCGGTGAAACTTTTCAGAAAGACTGAGCCAATACGAACGCCCCTCGCTTTGGCGTTTGCGTTCAATAAAGTTCTGACTCAAGAGCTCTTTGATGTGGTCGTAGGCGCCTGACCCCCGTAATTCAACAAGCTCCGACTGAAGAATTCTCCGTTTCAAAGCAATAGTGGCAAGCGTTCTGAGCGTTGCGGTAGAGAGATTGACCGGCAAAAGATTACGCACGAGTTCGCCAAGACCAGCCCGAAGCTGAAGGCTGTATCGACCACTATTTTCACAAATTTCCAAGGCCGTATCTCGTTGGGCGTATCCAGCCACCAAAGCGAGCAAGCCCTGCTCTGCTTCTTTCTCACTGGCGCTCGCTAGCTCAGCCAATTCCGAAATGGATAGAGCTTTTCCTTTCAGATAAAGAATGGCCTCCAAGCGAGCTGGAAGGGAGAGATTGAACTCCTGCATGTTGCTTCGCTCCAATCCTTGTGCCATGACTGCCCCTCATGCACGAGCTTTCAAAGTAACGCTGGAGCAGCTTTTGGCCAATTTCAGATCATCCACCAAGAAAAAGTTTGTAAGCGGGATTACTTGTCTCTTCCCAACTGCTGTATCCAAGGTCACGCAGAAAAGACTGCCAAGCCTTTAAGTCGTCAGGACTAACGAGAACACCCACAACAATCCGACCCACATCGGCTCCATGGTTTCTGTAGTGGAAAATGCTGATGCTCCAGTCGCGATGCAAAGCCGTCACGAAGCGCATTAAGGCTCCTGGACGCTCTGGAAACTCGAAGCGATACAGCAGCTCCTGCACCTTGCTGGTGGTTGAACTCGTAGGGAGTCGACCTCCAACCATGTGCCGAAGATGAACTTTGGAGAGTTCATCGTCACTGAGATCAAGGCAGGCATAGCCGTTCGTCTTGAGATGGCTGATCAAGGACGATCTGTCATCGGGTCCGCTCACCTGAATGCCCATAAAAATGTGGGCTTGGTCTCCAGCTCGCATTCGATAGGAAAATTCAGTGAGGCTGCGATCTGCGAGTAATTCACACAGGGAGCGAAGACTCCCCGGTCGCTCTGGTATTTCCACGGCGAGCATCGCTTCGCGTTCTTCACCCAGTTCGGCACGTTCAGCAACGAAGCGCAGACGCGCGAAATTGATGTTCGCGCCACAGGCCACGGCAACAAGATTTTGATTTTGGAGCGACCGTCGGCTCACATCAGCTTTGAGACCAGCAACAGCTAAGGCACCTGCCGGTTCAAGAATCGAGCGGGTGTCTTCAAAGACATCTTTAATAGCCGCACAGATTTCATCGGTACTGACGGTCACGATGTCATCGACATACTTTTGGGCCAATTCAAAAGTGTGCTCACCTACCTCCCGCACAGCCACACCATCCGCAAACAGCCCAACCTGCGGCAAACGGATGCGTTCACCTGCCTCTAAGGACAAAGTCATGGCGGCAGCATCGTGGGGTTCAACACCAATGATTTGAACGTCAGGCCAGAGACTCTTGACGTATACGGCGATTCCGCCAATCAAACCGCCACCGCCCACCGCCACGTAAATCGCGTCGGGGGGCTGATGACACTGGCGCAGGATTTCCATGCCCACAGTGCCTTGTCCAGCGATCACCTCAGGATCGTCAAATGGATGGATAAAGCAAAGCTGCTCCGCTTCGCTACGTGACCTGGCTTCGGCATAGGCCTCGTCATACGTCTCACCATGCAGCACCACCTCTGCTCCCAGCTGGCGCACAGCATCAACTTTCACGCCAGGTGTTGTGATTGGCATCACGATCACAGCTCTACAGCCAAGATGGGAGGCGCTGAGGGCCACCCCTTGGGCATGATTTCCAGCACTAGAAGCGATAACACCGAGTTTCAGCTCAGCTTCTGAAAGTTGAGCCATGCGGTTGTAGGCACCGCGCAGCTTGAACGAAAAAACGGGTTGAAGGTCTTCCCGTTTCAACCAAACGCTGTTGCTCAGCCTTCGGCTCAAATTGTTGGCAAGTTCTAAAGGGGTTTCCCGGGCCACGTCATAGACACGGGCGCGCAGGATCCTCGGCAAATAATGATCCATCACTGCAGTCTGACAACCGCTCACCATCGCGAAGGGTCGGTGAGGCCCGTAGATTGACTGAATCGGTCTGGGGATGGGCATGCATCTAAGCGAATTAACCCATCCCAATCAGCTGCACGGGCTGTCGGAGGCACAGCTTGAGGATGTGGCCAAGCAAATTCGTGAACGTCATTTGGAGGTGGTGTCCAACAGTGGAGGCCATCTCGGACCCGGATTAGGCGTTGTTGAATTAACACTCGCGCTGTACCAAACGCTTGATCTTGATCAAGACAAGGTGGTTTGGGATGTGGGTCATCAGGCGTATCCACACAAATTGATTACCGGACGCTTTGGACGCTTCGATTCCCTGCGTCAACAAGGGGGAGTGGCCGGTTATCTCAAGAGAACGGAAAGTCGTTTTGATCATTTCGGTGCCGGGCATGCCAGCACATCCATCTCGGCAGCCCTCGGCATGGCCATGGCCCGTGATCGGCAAGGTCTTGATTACAAATGTGTTGCCGTTATTGGTGATGGTGCCCTAACCGGAGGCATGGCTTTAGAGGCCATTAACCATGCCGGTCATCTTCCATCCACCCCACTTCTCGTTGTCTTAAACGACAACGACATGTCGATCTCTCCACCCGTAGGAGCCCTGTCCACGTACCTCAACCGAATGCGGTTAAGTCCGCCCCTTCAATTTTTGTCTGGGAGCGTTGAAGAGAGCGTGCGTCATCTCCCCTTTATGGGAGGTGAAATACCGCCAGAGCTGAATCGTCTTAAAGAAAGCATGCGCCGTCTGGCTGTGCCCAAAGTTGGTGCGGTCTTTGAAGAACTTGGATTCACCTACATGGGTCCGATTGATGGTCATGACATTGCCGAAATGACCCGAACGTTCCAGGCGGCACATCGCGTTGGCGGTCCCGTCATGGTTCATGTCGTTACAAAAAAGGGGAAAGGATACCCCTATGCAGAAGCCGATCAGGTCGGTTACCACGCACAATCAGCCTTCAACCTCAGTACCGGAAAAGCAAGGCCAAGCAAAACGCCCAAACCTCCGAGTTACAGCAAGGTATTTGGACAAACTCTTGTCAAACTCTGCGAACAAAACCCAAAAGTTGTTGGGATCACGGCCGCCATGGCCACTGGTACTGGCCTGGACATCCTGCAAAAAGCGCTCCCTGATCAATACATCGATGTTGGTATTGCTGAGCAACATGCGGTCACCCTGTCTGCAGGCATGGCCTGCGATGGACTTAGGCCGGTTGTCGCGATTTACAGCACCTTCTTACAAAGAGCCTTTGATCAGCTCATTCACGACGTGGGAATTCAAAAACTGCCTGTGACCTTTGTTTTGGATAGGGCAGGAATTGTGGGAGCCGATGGTCCAACCCATCAAGGGCAATACGACATCAGCTACATGCGTGCCATCCCAAATTTCACAGTGATGGCACCCAAGGATGAAGCAGAGCTTCAGCGCATGATGGTGACCTGTCTCCAGCACGATGGGCCCACTGCTCTGAGAATTCCCCGGGGGCCCGGCGAAGGTGTGCCTTTGATGGAAGAAGGCTGGGAAGCCCTACCGATTGGCTGTGGTGAAGTCGTGCGTGAAGGCAATGACGTCTTAATCGTTGCCTATGGCGCCATGGTGCCGAAGGCTGTGGCCACCGCAAAATGCTTGTCGGCGGTAGGCGTTGAGGCTTCCGTCATTAATGCCCGTTATTTGCGTCCGTTGGATGAAGCTCTCATTCATCCCATGGCAGAGAGAATTGGCAAGATTGTCACGATGGAAGAGGGTGCGTTACCAGGTGGCTTTGGATCGGCTGTTCTTGAATCAATCCAAGAGAAGGGGTTAGCGATTCCCATGCTGCGGATAGGAATTCCCGATCAATTGGTGGATCATGCAACTCCTCAGCAAAGCTTTGAGGCCCTGGGATTAACGCCCGATCAAATGGCAGTGAGGATTAAGCAGCACTTCCTGCTGCAGACAACAGGAGCTCTCAAACTCGAAGAAAAATCACCAGCTGAAGTCTCTTCAGCTGGCTGAGTTTGAGTTGGCTGATGCAGCAGTGCTGCATCAGCCAACCTGATTCATCCAGAATGATCTAAAGAACGCCTCGGGCTGCAAGGCCCTGAATGGCGCCAATTCCAATCATGTGACCCAGGCTGGTGCAAGCCAGCATGCTGCCGTGGCCCATTCCGCCAAAGAAAGAGGCACCTGGCAATTTGAGACCCACGTCTTGATGCTGAATCGTGGCTTTGCCAATCCCGATGGCGATGACATTGCAGACCACCATCACAAGAGCAACCTTGGGTGACCAGGAAAGAGTGGCGGGAGCAATAGCCAGAAGAGGAGTGAACATGCAGCGCAACAAGCGACACCTCATCTTCGGTTTTTACTGCCCCAAGATCTCCTCGTCGTAAGAGTTATTCACTGGCTCTTGTGATTTGCTTCGGAGAAGCCCGGCAACAATGCAGGCGTTACTCAGCGTCAAAAAGGCTTCAGCACCACCATGGAGCCAATCCACAGCCACCAATTCGGAGTCGTAGCGAACGAGAGCAAACACCGCAGCAGCGATGGTGACGGCAACAAACAAAAGGGTGAGTTGAAAACCGATCACGGTTAATTTTGGAAGCTGCTGGCTCCGCCCTAGGTAATAAAGAAACACCAAATAAGGGAGCAACGACAGCGCAAAGAGGGGAGCTGGGTCGAAGTTCGAAGTCATCCTTTCACCGTTGTGTCACGTTGCAAATTCCAAGCGGCAAACGCCAGTGTGATATTCCCAAGCAAGGTGGTACTGGCCTGCAAAGTCACGAGCCAACGAAGGCTCTCAGAATTGTCGTAGAGGTGCCATGTGCATGCAGCCATGGCACTGATCAAGGCAGGAATCATGGCTGCAGAAAGCCAAATCATGCTTGTTGGTGAGCGCTGTGAACCGCGCTGAGCGATCAACACCATCGCCAATAACCACTCAAAGACAGACGCCACATGAATCCACCATGTGCCAAGCGAAAGGGCATGCATGCGTCACAAGCGAGCGTTTCACCAACGTACGCGCCCTAAGCGCGGATAATGAACGAACAACTGGTGTTCTGAATGTCTGGCCTGGCTTCGTCTTCATCGCCGAGGCGCATTCTCCTCTGTGGCTATTACGGAGAACACAACCTCGGAGATGATGCTCTTCTTGAGGTGCTCAACAAACAGCTGCCTGAAGGATGGCAACCTCTGATTACGGCCCACGACCCGGGAGCTGTTCAAACCATTGTTCCCAGGGGGTCAGTGGTGAACAGAAGGTCGTTAAAGGCCGTCCTAAACAGCATCAAACAGGTGCAGGTGGTGATCCTTGGTGGTGGAAGCTTGCTCCAAGACAGCACAAGTGTACAGAGCCTTATTTATTACATTCTCTTGATCGTGGTGGCGCAAGTCAGGCGTAGACCGGTGTTGTTGTGGGGACAGGGTCTCGGACCACTGAGGCATGCGTGGAGCCGCTATCTCGTAGGTCGTGTCCTAAATGGTGCAACCTCCATTACCTGGAGAGATACTGCATCGATGAAACTTGCCAAGCAGATAGGGATAAAAACATCGATGTCTGTGGCTCCAGATCCGGTCTGGACACATCAGATGGGTGAACATCAAGGGGGCGGAAATATTGTGCTGTGTTGGCGACCAACCAACTTGTTAACAGCTAGCGGTTGGTCACTGTTGCTGCAAAGTGTCGATCAACTCAGTAAAAGAACTGGTAAATCAGTGACCTGGCTCGCATTTCATGCCAATCAGGACGCAAACTTACTGGAAACATTGAATGAGAAGGGATTGGTACCCCATACTCTCGCCATGAAATCAAATACTGTAGTCGCAGAAAACATAGAACATGCTCAAACCATTTTTAAAGAAGCAAGCTTCGTTATCGCAATGAGATTACACGCCTTAATTTTAGCGATCATTAGTCAATGCCCATCTGCAGCACTAAGCTATGACCCAAAAGTAGAGGCAGCAGCAAGAACTGCAGATGTGCCATGCTTTGGACTAGAACAACTGCCTAGCTTAGAAGTAGTATTAACAAGCTGGAGTGAGTGCATGAAACATCCTCCATCAAAGAGACACCTTCAAAATATTCGCGAAAAATCCTATGAACACGAAAGGGTTCTAAAATTAAGCTTAGCGAAATTGGAGGCAACAATAAGTCTTTAGTAAAAGACTAAACAAAGGAAACAAGATTCTCAAGATAAAGCCAAGAAAATAATCGCACAAGAAATTAAATTAAGGAAGACGGATTCCACTTGCAGCGTCAAAATGATGCTCATCAGAAGCTTTCCAAGAAACATGAATAGTCTCTGGAATATCCACAGCCGTTGAACAGGACAATCTCAACGGACCTTGAGGAGAATCAAGGTAGAGAAGCTGTGAACTGCCAAGCCATTCACGTGATATTAGTTTGCAAGGAATCCCCTCGCTGGCAAAAGTGAGAGACTCTGGCCGAACAGCACAGACAACACCATTGCTAGGCCGGAGACAATTAATTTGAGGCCTCCCAATAAACTTGGCTATGAATAAAGTTTCAGGGTGATGATAGAGCTCAGCGGGAGTAGCAACTTGTTGGATCCGACCAGAATGCAAAACTGCAATACGATCAGCAATCGCCATCGCTTCATGCTGGTCATGGGTGACATGAATCACTGGCTTCTGTCTGTTTAGAACAAGACGACGCAGCTCTGGCCGCAACTCCTCACGAAGTTGAGCGTCCAAGTTGCTCATGGGCTCGTCGAGCAAATACACCTCGGGATCACGCAACAAAGCTCTTGCCAGCGCCACCCTCTGTCGTTGACCTCCAGACAACTGTGCCGGCAACACATCGGCACGGTCTTGTAGTTGAACGAGATCGAGCATGGCCTGAATCCTTTGTTGGCGATCGGATGGACGTACTCCACGGACCCGGAGACCAAGTTCTAAGTTTGCAGTCACACTCAAGTGTGGTAGTAATGCATAACTTTGAAAGACCATTCCAACAGCTCTTTGTGCTGCCATGGCATGGGTAACTTTCGTTTGATCAAAAAATATCTCTCCCTCGGAAACAGCATCAAGACCAGCAATCAGTCTCAAAGTACTGCTCTTGCCACAACCGGATGGACCAACTAAGGCAACACATTCACCATCATCAACTTGGAGGTTTAATTGACGGACAATCCATTGTTGACCAACACGACGACCTAAGTTTTGAATTTGTAGAGTCATCCTTTTACAGCCCCACTAGTGAGTCCAGAGACAATTGGTTTTTGAAAGATCAAAACAAGTAGAACTAATGGTATAGAACCAAGAACAGTTGCTGCAGCATAAGCACCATAGGGAACGGAATAAATTGATGAGCCGGCTATTCTTGCCATTGCAACAGGCAAGGTTAGTTTGTTTGAGTCACTAATCCAAGTTAAGGCAATTGGATACTCATTCCATGAAAAAAGAAACACTAGAATCGCAGTACTAGCGGTAGCTGGAGAAATAAGCGGTATCAGAATCCAACGAAAGCGTTGGAAGAGAGAGAGACCTTCAAGTTTTGCAGCATCTTCCAACTCAGGGGGGAGATCATTAAAAGCACTGTTGAGAAGAAGAATGGCTAGAGGCTGCGAAAGTGCGGCATAAGGAAGACTTAAAGCCAAGAGTTGATTACCTAGATTGAATGTCCGTGCTAACTCAAGCAAACCCAAAAATAGTAAAACATAAGGAAACAAAGCCGCACCAACAAGTGCTAAGCGACTAATGATTGAGAGTTTTCTTGGAATTCGGTTCAATGCATAGGCAGCTGGAAGAGCAAGTAATAGGCAAAAGAACGTACTCGATACACCAACAATGAAGCTATTAACAAGATAACGCCAAAATGGAGGATTAGAAGTTAATACATTACGATAATGAACCAAAGTCCAACGATGATCAATCGACGCAAAGGGTTGAGTCAGAGCTTGATCACTACATAAAGAGGTATAAACTTGCCAGAATAATGGTCCTAATGACCAAATGAGCAATAACACAATAAGAAAGCGTCGATTCATGATGAAACGGCCCCTCTGGATTTTGAATGGGTAGGAATAATTAATTGCAAAGCAATCCAGGCGATTACACAAATTAAACTGATGAGGATAAAACTAGCCATTATAATCGTTGCGCTATAACCAAAGTCTAAAAATCGAAGAGCATTCCAATAAGCATATAAAGCAATACTTTCAGTACTACTCGCTGGGCCTCCACCAGTTAAAACCTGTATTAAATCAAAAACACCAAAAGCTTGCGCAAGTCTAAAAAGAAGAGCAAGTAAAATATACGGACGTAGCAATGGGAGCGTGATCCTTCGCAAGCAAATGAGAGCATTACCTCCTTCCAAGCGCAATGCTTCATAAAGATCCCCAGGAATTGTCTGCAAGCCAGCCAACAAGATTAAGGCTGCAAATGGCGTTGTCTTCCATACGTCGGCCCATACAGTTGCCATCCAGGTGAGACTTGGATCACCAAGAATATTTAATGATCCAAGTCCAATGATCTTGGTTAAGTGATCAACAGGACCATAAGGCGTATTGAAAATCCAACGCCAACCAAGTGCCATTACTGTTGTTGGTAACGCCCAAGGAATAAGTGCCAATGTGCGCACTACATCTCTCCCCCGCCACCGCTGGTCCAGCAGGAGTGCGATCAGCAGGGCTAAAACCAGTTCAAGTCCAACTGAGACCCCAGCAAAACGCAGCGTTTGGAACAAGTCCTGCCAGTAACGTTGATCTTGAACAAGTCTCAACCAATTGGCGCCTCCATTTGAAATCGCAATTAATCCAGTTATAACGGAGTCAGCATGAAAACTAAGCCATGCATAACGAAATAAAGGCCCAACAAAAACAACGACAAGTAACAGTAATGCTGGGACTAAGAGTAAAGCAATCATGATCGATCACCTGCTGAAATCAGGATTTGATCTGTGTTTACGGCTGCCACATTCATACCTAGCTGTGGTGATTGCTCATTAGTTAAAATACCACTGAGTTGACGTTGTAATACATCACTGATTTGAGCATATAAAGGTGTTTCTGGCCTTGGTTTCACAACTTGTTGTGCTTTTCCAAATTCGGCAAGGATTGGAGATTCTTTCAGCAACTGAGGATCGTCAAAAACATTTTGCATCGTTGGTGTGTAACCATATTTTTGGAATAACTGCTTTTGTGATGACTCTGACGTAAGAAACCGGATTGCTTCAATTGAGGCATCAATATGTGAAGACCCTTTTAGAACTGTTAGCCCCCAGCTTCCAAGCGTGGCGGTAGAGTATCCAGGCTTTGCCACCATGGTCGTAATACCCACATTCCCTTTAACAGCACTATCTGTTTTTTGAAGTTCAGCCCAGGCGTAGGGCCAATTCCGCATAAAGGCCGCATCACCCACCTTGAAACTCTGTAGAGCTTCAGGTTCTGCATAATTAGTCACTGCCTTTGGACTGACACCCTGATCGATGAGGGACTGTAGCCAAGCTGCTGCTTCAATACCAGGTTTTGAATTTAGTCCAATTTGATTGCTTTTGGGTTGTAACCAATCACCTCCAAATCCGTCGATCATTTCTAAATAGACACAACTAAGACCCTCATATTGACGACCTTGCCAGACATAGCCCCATTCTACTTTTTGATCCTTTTGCAAAGATTGACTCACTGAAACTAAATCTTCTGGTGTTTCCGGTGGTCGATCCATCAAATCGGTTCTGTAGTAAAGCAACCCCATATCTGACGTCAGTGGCCAACGATAAAGATGACCGTTATATGAATTACCTTCACGTGCACCTTTCGCTAAGGATTCAACATCCTGAGTATTAAAATTGTTCTCAAGGGGTACCATCCAACCAGCTGCTGCATACTTTGGTAACCACGTGACATCCATTAGTAAGACATCAAAAGGGGCTTTACCTAAGAGCAAGCTACTGATCGCTAAATCAGACATTGCTTCTGTTTCTAATGGGCCCCTAATAACTCTTAAGTTAATTTTACCACGGTACTCTTTGTTAAATTGATTTACCAGATCCTGAGTTGCGTCAGCAAATGGTGCTGCCATTAAAATTGAAACTGATTCAACTATTCTGGCCTGAGCGAGACCAAATAATGCACTACAAATGAAGACAGCAAAAATGCCGGCAAAGAATCTTCGTAGGAAAATATTGGTGCTCATGCGTCACTATCTTGATGTTCAAGTGCATCCATTTGTTCACTAACCCAATCACTCACCGTAAAACTCTCAACAGCACTGCTCATTCTGCTCATCCGTTTAATTTGCTCATCTTTGGGCATTTCTAGTGCTCGTTCAATTGCTTCATCCATCTGACGATGTGAATAGGGATTGGTCAAAATTGCTCCATCAAGAACAACAGAGGCACCCGTGAACTCTGAGAGCACTAAAACGCCACCTCGATCCTTGCGTGCAGCTGCATATTCTTTGGCAACCAAATTCAACCCATCTCGAAGTGGTGTAATCCAACAGATATCAGATCGTGTAAACCATGCAACCATCTCCTCGTATGGAATGCGTCGTGTTGAGAAACGGATTGGAACCCAATCAATCAAACTAAATCGGCCATTGATACGGCCAGCGGTTTCCTCGATGGTGCGTTGAGTGTCTTCATAGATTTTCATGCCGCTTGCTGCTGCCACGCATGCAAGCATGAGAACCACTTTTCCATGCCAGTCTGGTCGACGTTCCAGTAACCGTTCGAAGGCAAGCAAAAGCTCTTCATTGCCCTTCGTGTAGTCAACACGGCTAGCAGAAAGAATTAGCTTTCTACCTTTCTTAGTGTCATCATCGATTTTATCGGCTAACTCTTGAACATCAGCTCGTGCTGCTAGTTCTTTGATCACATCTGGCGATGTTCCAACTGGAGACGACAACAACTGAATTTTTCGTCCCTTGTAATGCAAGCAAGGGGTTTCCGAAGGTTCAGTTAATGCTGAGCCAGTCGAAACAAACCTAGAATTAACAGGTTGCTTGGATCCCTTTGTTGCTCCTAATAGGCAGTTGGCTGCACGAGCAAAGTTTTCTGTATAACGAGGAATATGAAATCCAACAACGTCACAACACAAAAGGCTTTTGAGAATCTGTTCTCGCCAAGGCAAAATTGCAAATACATCATTTCCAGGAAATGGTGTGTGATGGAAAAATGCAATCTTTAAGTCAGGCCGTAATTCCCTGATATAGCCAGGAACAAGCCACAAGTTGTAGTCATGAACCCATACGGTGGCTGATTCAGCTGCCTGATGACATGCAGCTTTGGCAAATCTACGATTAACTTCCTCAAAAATCCCCCAATCTGCATTATTGACATTAAAATGGGTAGGGAAAGTATGTAAGATTGGCCAAAATGATTCCTTAGAGGTTACATGATAAAAGCTTGCTATCTGATCTTCTTCTAATGGAATTCTGCATAAAGTAAATGGTTTAGGGTCAGACATCGGGATATTTTCATCATTGGCATCTTCAACATTGTCAACTTTCCTCCATGCGATCCATGTACCATTTTCTCGCGTTCGAAATAAATTCCTTAGGGTAGGAATAATTCCATTTGGGCTTTTCTGATCGCACCAAATTCTGTTTCCTTTTTCATCTTTTCCTTCGTCAAATGGCGTCCGATGATACAGAAGGATGAAAGGACTTTGTCCCTTTGTGACCGCCATGCTTCACCTCTCTTTCCTGGCTCAATCGAGCCAAGGTCAACCCACCATCTCTAACACGCGCTGCGTACTCAACTGGCCTGCAACTCGTTGAGGCGCGTTAACACCTCATTGGCATGTCCAACTGGACGCACCCCTGTCCAAACAGCCCGAAGAACGGACTCTGGATCGATGAGGAACGTATGCCTCATCGAGTAAGGCGCCATCCAAGAACCATAGGCCTTGCTCACATCACCATCGGAATCAGAAAGCAGAGGGAACTTGAGCTCTTCAGAGCTGCAAAACGATTCATGGTCGCTGACTGAGTCTGCGCTAATGGCAACAACTTCTGCACCTTTCTTTCGGAAGGCTGGCAATGCATCCTGAAAGCCGTGGGCTTCAATCGTGCAACCAGAAGTGAAATCCCTCGGATAAAAATATACGACTAACCAACGGCCTTGAAGACCGGATAAACTCCAGTGTTCTTGACTTGGATTAACACTGCTAAAGCCTGGGAGATCAAAGTCAGGTGCCTTGATTCCAATCTCAGGTGACTTGCCGCCCAGAGCATGAACACGGGTGGGAGCCAATAAAAAAATCCCTGCTCCCAGAACTGCAGTCTGGAGTAGGGATCGTCTGTTCATGAAACTGATGTCAGTTCCAAAATTCTAGAGAGACTCAGAGTTTTGCGAGGTTGATTCCCAATGAGCGTGCATAAGCACCCAAACCTTTCTTTTGGATGGTCTTCAGAGCACGCGTCGTGATGCGCAAATTGATCCAACGCTTCCCTTCAGCCCACCACAAGCGACGCTGCTGCAGGTTGGCCTGCTGCAGCTTTTTAGTGCGTATATGCGAGTGGCTCACAGCCATGCCGTTGTTGGCGCGAGTACCTGTGAGCTGACACACCCGAGACATAACGGCGTCCTTAAGAAAGCGATGGCCAATGGCCGAAACGGAATATTAGCAAAGTGCTTGCTTAGATTCCCCGTTCCATCAAGCGGGACATCAACTGCAAATTATTGGATTGGAAATTGGCTAGTTCTTTTGGATCCAGTCCACCTACAGAGAGCTTTGCTGTTTCGTACACATGTTGAGCTAAATCGCGGGCAAGCATTTCGCTCGGTGATTGTCCTGCATCTCCAACGATGACGCCACCAGCCTGAAGTTTGAGCAGACCTTCTACGAGTGGGTGCTTTTGATTCACGAGCAACACGTGATAATCAGGCAAACCGGGAAGTCGCTGATCCATAAGTGCGCCGATGTCGTTCATCCGGCGCATTTGCTCTGGAAGCAAAATGAGAGCTGCGGGTCCTTCTGCTCCAGATTTGAGAGCTTGAACTTGAACCGTAACTTTATCGTTTGAGAGTGCATCTTTGATCAATTTACGCAAGCTTTCACTTTTCGTTTCTCCATCTCCATCACTCAGCTCAGGTGTTTCTTCCTTCAGCGATGAATCCAATTCAGCGTCAACACGTTGAAATTTAAGTTCTTCGTGGCGAGATTCAAGCCATGGAATGAATTGACTATCAATCACTGTATCGGCGTATAACACCTCTCGTTCCTGTGATATCCATAAATTTAGTGCTGCTGATTGTGAAATTTCATCAGTGCAATATAAAATTATTTTTTCATCTCCGGTAAGACGACTCCTATAGCCTTCAAGGGTGGTGTAACTCCGTTCATTGCCCTCAATTGGATCAGAATTATCTTCAGTGGAAGGAGATGCGCTTGAGGCAAACATCACAAGTTCTTCTACTTGTTCGGCAAATTTGTCATCTTCCATGGCTCCGATTTTTACAAACGGCGCTAGAGACTCCCAAGCCTCGGCATAGGCTCGTGGATCCTCTTTTTTAAGACTGCGAAGACGATCAGAAACTTTCTTGGCAACAAAATTACCTATGGAACGTACGCGACGATCAGTTTGTAGTGCACTTCTGCTTACATTTAAAGGAATATCTGGAGAATCAATCACGCCCCTTAATGGGAGAAGGTAGCGGGGCACAACTTCCTTGATTGAATCACTTACGAATACCTGGTTGCAGTAGAGTTTAATCTCTCCTTTCTCCCAGTCAGCTCTTCCGGTTTGCTTAGGAAAGAAAAGAATGCCTTGTAGATTGTAAGGGTAATCAGTATTTAGATGGACCCATAGCAATGGATCACCTTGAAATGGATAAAGATAATTGTAAAGATCAATATAATCTTGATCCGACAACTCCCTAGCATTTTTACGCCATGGAGCCACCATTTTATTGACAGTTTCACCTTCAAGCTGCACAGGTACTGACATAAAATCGCAGTACGTATTAATTAGAGTCTTAATCCTTGCTGGCTCTATATACTCTAATTCTTCCTCCATGAGGTGAAGAATCACGTCGGTGCCTGCATCAGTTCGTTCCGCACCAGACAGATTAAAATTAGGTGAGCCATCGCAAGACCAACGCACCGCTTCATGGTCAGGTTTGGCAGATTTGGTGAGCAGCTCTACGCGCTCCGCCACCATGAAACTCGAATAAAAACCTAAGCCAAAGTGACCGATAATGGCATCGTCTTCTTGCTTGTATTTCTCAAGAAAATCTTCAGCGCTTGAAAAGGCAACTTGATTGATATAGCGCTTAACCTCATCTGCCGTCATACCAATTCCGTTGTCGGAAATGGTGAGAGTTTTGGCCTCGCGGTCTACATGAATTTTGATTGTGCCATCGTCTCCTTCGCTGCAGTCGCCGGCCATAGCAGCCATTCTGCGCTTGCTGATGGCATCGACACCATTGCTGACCAACTCCCTTAGAAACACCTCATGGCCGGAGTAGACAGCCTTTTTAATGATTGGGAAAATATTCTCGGTGTGGATCTGAATTTGACCCTGCTCGTCCATCACCGCCATGACACCAACGTCAAAACTCAACCCTAGGGATAGACCCCATCGAGGGACAACAGCCTTTTGAGGGGGTTCTCCGAACCTCCTCGGAGTTGCGGCCTGATCAAGGTGAAATGTGAGGTTTAGTCATTTTACCAATGATCGATATCAGCCAGGCGTTTGTAAATCACCTCGTTCCTCAGGAATGATGGCGTTAGCCACAGGACAAACCTGTAAACAAATTCCGCAGTCAATACAGGTATCAAAATCAATCCAATAAAAATCTGTCCCCTTTTTGTTGCTCCCAGTTCCTGGCTTGATGCAGGCAACTGGACAAGCATCGACACAGTCAGCAACGCCTTCGCAGATGTCAGTGACGATCGTGTGTGCCATAACCGTTGGTATCTATCTTGGCAATCTAATCAGAGAGCCAGTCCATGGTGTTGCATCCCGATAGCTGGAGACGCTTCTCAGCTTCTTGACGATCGCGACAAGGCTTCAGATCACATTGAGCGACTTTCCCTTCTGCATGCCAACGCGTCTGTTTGAGTAAAGCCTTTTCAAGGCTTAAATCATCACTCCAACAAATTAAAATACTTGCTTCTGCTTTCGCATTATCAGTACTAGAGCCAGGAAGATCACGAATATCATCAAGACAGAAACTCAATCCCACACCCCCAGCATTCACTTCACTTTCTCCACATCGCTCTACTAAACCGTCGTAACGGCCACCACGGGCAATCACCACTGGAGCTGAAACCCCCTGACATACCAACTGGAACACCAAACCGTCGTAGAGCTGATGGTGGGGGTGAAAGGTTGGATCCAATTGCAGTGCAAGTGATTGTTGTTCAGCAAGTGGGCTGAGATGCACAAACAATCGTTTCAGATCATTCAAAACTTGTTGTGAGCCAAAGCTTTCTTTTAACAGTTCAAGGATTGTCTCGGGTGTGCCACGACAGTCCAGAAGATTCACCAACCGTTGGAGATCTAACGCTTCAAGACCCATTGCTTCCAACCCGAGTCGGTCATATTGAATTAAGCAGCTACGTACCTCTTCCCGAATCGGTTGCTCAAATGGGGCCAACACCAATTCCATCAAAGAGGTGTGACCTACCAGCAGTTGTGGCTGATGCTCTCCGAGCAACGGGAGCGCATTCATAGCCTCTACGAGCAGCGTTAAGAGTTCAAGTTCTGCAGCCAGATCTTTCACCCCGAAAAGCTCAACACCACTGTGTAATTTCTCCTCAATACACAATCCACCCTCTTCTGCCGTACGGCTTTCGAAAATGGTTCCGCAGGCACAGAGCCGAAGGGGTCGCGGTCGATCTTTCAGTCTTGTGCAGGCAGCTCTAGCAATCGACGCTGTCATCTCCGGCCTGAGACCGAGTGGGTCATCAGCCACAAGTCGAACCACGTCATGGCTTGCAATTGCACCACCTGCCATGAGTGTGTCGAGCCGTTCAACTTGTGGTGGCGACACTTCGTCGTATCCCCAGTGGCGATAGACCGTCGCCAGCTGTTCCCTCAAGTACTGATTTTGTTGGACTTGCTTCGGATTCAGATCTCGAGCGCCCGTGGCGGGTTGCAGGGCCATCCAGCTAGTCAATGAATCACGAACATCGATCCTATGACTGCCGAACCTCAAGCCCCGTAGAGATTGGGGGCAAACGCGGTCACCTTGGCCAACTCTTGTTTCAGCGGTAGGTGAAGCTCAGGTGAAGTCGCGAGAATCCGGCCGTCCTCAACATCAAATGGCGAGTCTTGGTAATCAGCAACGGTCCCTCCTGCACAAGCCACCAATGCGGCACCTGCAGCGAGATCCCATGGCGCCAAACCACGCTCCCAATAGCCGTCTAATCGACCCGTGGCGACAAAAGCAAGATCAACAGCGGCGGCTCCCCCACGACGAACACCACGACATCGGTGGGTTAACCAACAAAACTCGGCGTAATTGTTGTCGATCCGCTCATGCCTGTCGTAAGCGAATCCAGTAACAAGAAGGCTGTCTTGCAAGGTGCTGCAATCACTCACTTGGATGGCTTCGTCGTTTACGAAGCTTCCTTGTTGGGGGGAACACCAGTAGGTCTCGTTCAGGAACGGGACGGCCACTGAGCCCAATAGTGGTTTTCCCTTCCAGATCAAGCCCACCGAGGTCGCAAAAAACGGATATCCGTGGGCAAAATTCGTGGTGCCGTCGAGAGGGTCGATACACCAACACAGAGAACCAGGGGGCCCACTGGGCCCGGATTCTTCGGCGAGGATCGCAATCGAAGGAGTGTGTTTTCTCAGATAATCGAGAACCACCTGCTCAGCAGCGAGATCGGCATTGGTGACTAAGTCGCCAACGCGGCCCTTGCTTTTAATGCTGCTGAGACGGCCGTAATGCTGCATCAGCACATCCGCTCCAAGATTTGCAGCACTACGGGCAACCTCAGCCAGCTGTCTCTGGCTGGAATCGTCAAGTTGGGCAGCGCTAGCAACTTGCCGGCAATCAAGCGCTGTAGACATCACTCCTCCTCCAATGGAATTCCTGGACGAATGCGACCCTGACCGAAATGACGGCCGAATTGAAGCTCATACACCTCATCCTCGTCCTGTGTGACTGCTTCAAGAGGCCCGATCGCCCTCGCCACACAAAGCAATCCATATCCCTGTTGCCTGAGCTCTTTTGAGAGTCCCATGGCCTCAGCTTGATCCAGGCTTCCCTGTTGAACTTTGACCGCGCAGGACGTGCAGCAACCATTACGGCATGAGAAGGGGAGCGGATCCCCCTGCTGCTCGAAGCTTTGGAGGATGTATTCCCCCTCAGGAACCTGATGGGTGATCGTCCGCCCTGCCTGTGGCCAATGAATTGTCACCGTGTGATTTGGTCTCATATCAAGCCCTCAGGAAACGCCCTGCTACATTCTCACTTCAGCCACTGGAGAGGTGGCCGAGTGGTCGAAGGCGCAGCACTGGAAATGCTGTATAGGGGCAACTCTATCGAGGGTTCGAATCCCTCCCTCTCCGTTAGCTAACGCTTAAACCCCTTGAGCAACAAGGGGTTTTTTATTGTGAACCAATCATTAGTACAAACAATGCTATTGGCTAAAAAAGCTGAATCAAAATAAATATTATATAGAAACAGCTAAAGAATTCGAAAAAATATTTTTTCTAAAGTCAGTCCAACCAAATTATTCATCCGAAGCGACCAGAAACATAATCCTGAGTAGCCTGTTGCGAGGGTGCATTAAAAATATTATCTGTATTATTGAATTCAACGAGATATCCCACTTTTCCTGATCCGCCCTCTACAGCCTCTGCATTAAAGAACGCTGTCATATCACTTACACGTACGGCTTGCTGCATATTGTGGGTCACGATTACGATTGTAAAACTTTTTTTGAGCTCATGCATCGTTTCCTCAATCTTCAAAGTGGAGATTGGATCAAGTGCAGAACAGGGCTCATCCATCAAAATCACCTCTGGCTGAATTGCAATCGTGCGAGCAATACAAAGACGCTGCTGTTGACCACCAGAAAGTGAATTTCCACTTTCTTTGAGTTTATCCTTGCATTCATCCCAAACAGCTGCTTGTCGCAGTGATCGTTCAACTAATTCATCCATATCACCGTTATAGCCATTAATACGTGCACCAAAGGCAATATTTTCATAGATACTTTTTGGAAATGGATTCGGTTGCTGAAAAACCATTCCTATACGACGACGCACTTCCACAGGGTCGACTTCAGGAGCATATAAATCAGCACCATCAAAAAGAATCCTTCCCTTGAGAGAACAGCCCTCAATTAAATCATTCATCCGATTGAGAGCACGCAATATTGTTGACTTACCACAACCAGATGGACCAATAAAGGCGGTGACTTGTCCTCTTGGAATATCACAAAATACATTCTTTACAGCTTCAAAATCGCCATAGCTGATTGTTGTATTTTGAATAGATATACAAGTATCTAAATTAGGGTCTGGCACTTCAGAGGATGATGTCGATGTCATAAGGGGGAAAATTTTTAGTGGCAATTCGTCGATCGCTCAACGCCGTTGATGGTGGGTATCACTTGCTAGCAATCCTCCCTAACCATCGAGCAAGCAAATTGAGCATCAATATGAAAACAACAAGAATAAAGGAGGCTGCCCAGGCGAGTTGATTTTGAACATCATAAGGCTGAGTGGAAAAGTTATAAATTAAGACAGATAATGTTGCAATTGGATCAAAGATCCCATTTGGCCAGAACGGAGAGAAAAGGGCTGTAAAAATCAAAGGAGCCGTTTCACCTGCTGCCCTAGCAATCGACAACACCACCCCAGTTGCAATGGGAGTGAAGGCTTTTGGGAGTGTGATTTGACTTACCGTAACGAAACGAGATGCACCCACTCCCAAGGCAGCGCGCCTGAGGTCATTAGAAACGAGTTTCAAGCCTTCATCAGTTGTCTTGACCACCGTAGGAAGCATCAAAACAGACAGAGCTGTACCCCCTGCAATAGCACTAAAGGTATGGCCAAACAAAATACGAGTCGAAACAATTGTTCCATAAACAAAAACACCAGCAATGATTGATGGCACACCAGCAAGAACATTGGTTCCAAAACGAATAAATTGAGAAAAACCACGGCCTGTTGAATATTCTGCTAAGTAAATTCCACCACCAACACCGATAGGAATTGCAATCAATGCTGCAATTACTGTAACAATGAAACTTCCAAGAATTGCATTACCGATGCCTCCACCTACTCCACCTGGAGGAGGTGGTAGTTGCGTAAAAAGCTCTACATTTATGCTTGAGAATCCCTTAATTAATATATGAACAAGAACAGCTATTAGGGGCAAGACGGAAAGGAATGCAAAAAGTCCAGCCAACACCGATAAAAATCGACTCCTAAGATTCCTTACACACCAAGGTTTATAGCCAAGATCTGGAATCTGTACTGCAGATTGCGTGGTTGAGGAATTATTCATGGATTAATACTTAAGACTCAGCCGCTTCACAAGCCACTGTGCAAAAATATTGACCAACAAAGTCAATACCATTAACACAAATGCTGCATACATAAGTGAGGATAACTGCCCCACATCCGCCTCTCCAAATTGATTCGCAAGCATGGCTGAGATTGTGTTTCCTGGGGCAAGTAAAGACCAGCTAAAAACATTGGAATTTCCAATAATCATCGTCACTGCCATCGTTTCACCCATTGCCCGTCCAAGAGCAAGCATCACTCCACCCACAATTCCTGATATCGCAGCAGGAAGAATGACATTCAAAATTGCTCCCCATCGTGTCGTTCCAACACCGTAAGCTGCTTGGCGAAGCTTCATCGGCACTTGATTTAACGAATCACGAGAAATTGCAGTTATAATTGGCAAAATCATTACTACCAAGATTAAAATAGCAGGTGCTATTCCTGGTCCCAAGGGTTCAGTACTGAAGAAGGGAATCCAGCCAAAGTCATCATATAGAAACATCAAAAATGGTCGAATAAAAGGTTCTAAAATAAATATGGCCCATAAGCCCAACACCACGGATGGAATGGCAGCGAGCAATTCCACCATCAACCCAATAACATCTCTAATTTTTTTCGGAATAATATTTTCCGTAATGAATATGGCAGTGCCAACACCTAAAGGAACAGCGATGACTAACGCCAGCAGAGAGGTAACGAGCGTCCCGTAAATCGCTGTAAAAGCACCATATTCATCATCAACAGGATTCCAGTTCGACGTGACTAAGAATTCCAATCCATAGCGACCCATCGACTCCAAGGATCCCCAAAACACCACGACAAGGATGGAGATCAGGACCAACGCAACCATGGAGGCCATGACCACGACCAGATTCTTGAAACTGCCATCCACCAGCTTTTCGGAGGGTGGTCTGCTTCGAAGCAGGTAGCGAGCCTTGATTTTTGTCACTCTGCTGGCCGACAGATAGCGAAACCGTACCCGTACACCTGCTCGTTTTCGTAAAACCAAGAGGAGATGGGCGGAAATCCCGCTAGGGGTTGGTTGGTGATTGGAGTTTCGCCCGTTAACTTGGGAACACCACATGCGCGGTTATGGGCCGGATCGTCGGAATCGACCTGGGAACCACGAATTCCGTCGTCGCCGTGCTGGAGGCGGGGCGACCGGTGGTGATTGCCAACGCGGAAGGGACAAGAACCACTCCGTCAGTTGTTGGCTACACCAAAGAGGATGAGCTGTTGGTGGGGCAGCCTGCTAGACGACAGCTGGTCCTCAACCCTCGCAATACTTTTTCAAACCTCAAGCGGTTTGTGGGACGCGCTTGGGATGAGCTAGATGACAACACGCTCACTGTTCCTTACACCGTGAGTGCCAACAACCAGGGCAACGTTCGTGTGGCCTGTCCTCAGACAGAACGTGAATATGCCCCCGAAGAGCTTGTTTCAAGCATTTTGCGAAAGCTTGTTGATGACGCCAGCACCTACCTAGGCGAAACAGTTGACGCAGCCGTTCTCACCGTTCCTGCCTATTTCAATGATGCCCAACGCCAGGCCACTCGAGACGCGGGACGTCTCGCTGGACTGTCGATTGAGCGAATTCTCAATGAACCCACAGCAGCAGCCCTGGCCTATGGCTTCGATCGAAGTGCTGTTCGTCGCGTTCTTGTCTTTGATTTAGGAGGAGGCACCTTTGATGTTTCGTTGCTGCGGATCGCCAATGGCGTTTTCGATGTCAAGGCCACAAACGGTGATACCCAACTGGGCGGCAACGACTTTGATCAATTGATCGTTGATTGGCTTGCTGAAACCTTTCTTCAGCAACACCAAATTGATCTGCGCAGGGATCGTCAAGCGCTTCAACGTCTCACTGAAGCGGCTGAAAAAGCTAAACAAGAACTTTCAGGCGTCTCCACCACACCCATTTCCCTTCCCTTTATCGCAACCGGTCAGGAGGGCCCCCTTCACATCGAGACCACCCTCGACCGCAAAACGTTTGAAGGCCTTTGTCCTGATCTGTTGGATCGACTGCTAACGCCTGTTCAAGCTGCCCTACGCGACTCAGGCTGGCTTGCAGAAGATATTGACGATGTTGTGCTTGTGGGTGGCAGCACGCGGATGCCCATGGTGATGCAGCTCGTAAGGACGTTGATTCCCCATGACCCCTGTCAATCTGTCAATCCGGATGAGGTCGTGGCTGTAGGTGCAGCCGTTCAGGCGGGGATCATTACCGGTGAGCTCAGAGACCTTCTGCTCAATGACGTCACGCCTCTGTCGCTTGGTTTGGAAACTGTGGGCGGTCTGATGAAGGTCTTGATTCCACGGAATACACCCATTCCAGTGCGTCAATCCGACGTCTTCAGCACCTCTGGTGCCAATCAATCATCTGTAGAAATTCATGTTTGGCAGGGCGAGCGCCAAATGGCACAAGACAACAAGTCCTTAGGCCGTTTCCGCTTATCAGGTATTCCTCCAGCACCCCGCGGTGTCCCGCAAATTCAGGTCGCTTTTGACATTGATGCCAACGGAATTCTTCAAGTCAGTGCGACCGATCGCACTACGGGTCGCAAGCAATCCGTCACGATCCAGGGGGGCTCAAATCTCAACGAAGATGAACTACAAGCACTGTTAGCAGAAGCGGAAGCTCGTTCAGATGAAGACCGTCGCCGTCGTGCTGCGATTGAGCGACGCAATTCGGCCCTGACTTTGGTGGCGCAGGCGGAGCGACGTCTTCGTGATGCCGCTCTTGAGCTCGGTCCATACGGTGCTGAACGACAGCAGAGGGCCGTTGAGATGGCCATGCGAGATGTCCAAGATCTGCTTGAGCAGGATGATCCGCAGCAATTAGAGATGGGCGTGAGTGGCCTGCAAGAAGCTCTCTTCGGTTTAAATCGACGCCTATCTGCAGAACGAAGCAGCGATGCCGGTCCATTGCAGGGCATACGCAGCACGCTTGGAACGCTCAAAGACGAACTGTTTGCAGACGATGATTGGGATGATGACCCTTGGTCCACGGGTAGTAGTCGTTTCGACGATCGAATGAGAAGTGGACGTCGCGGACTTGACCCCTGGGATGATGACTTCTATCGCTGAGCCCGATTACTGGGCCCTCCTTGGTCTCGATCCAGGCAGTGATGCTGACTCGCTGAAAAGTGCCTTCAGGCGCGAAGCAAGGCGTTGGCACCCTGATCTCAATGGGAACGATCGCCAAGCGGAGGAGCGCTTCAAGCTCGTCAACGAGGCCTATGCAGTCCTCAGTGATCACGACAAGCGTGTCGCCTGGGAGCGTCGTCGCACGGGTCACAGTCGAAGCCAAGACCCCTTTGCTGCAGGGTTCCCTGATTTCGAGGAGTATCTAGCCGTTGTTCTAGGCATTGGTGATCCTCCAGAACCTGATCGCCCAGAAGCCGCGCGCCATGAGGATCCAATCCCATCGGATCACAGACCAACCCCATCTCCCCAACCACCTCCGCCCGTCCGCTCGCAAGACAATCTCGAAACAACCGTTGTCTTAACCCCTGACCAAGCCCTTCACGGCACTGCTGTGAACCTAGAGCTCTCTGATGGCACTGTGATCGAGGTGGATACGCCTCCCTTTGCAGGGGATGGGTGGCGTCTCCGTTTGGAAGGAGTGGCACCCGGTGGCCGTGATCATTTTTTGCAGCTGCAGGTGGTCACCGCTGAGGGCCTCCGCATCGATGGATTGCGCGTGCTTTACCGCTTGGAACTGTTTCCTCCGGATGCAGCCCTTGGATGCGCGGTAGATGTTCCAACGCTATCTGGATCCGTCACTCTTCAAGTGCCTCCAGGTTCATCGAGTGGTCGTCTGCTGCGGTTACGAGAACGCGGCCTGGTCTGGAATGACCGACAAGGAGATCAACTAGTGGAAGTGGTCATCGTGATTCCTGCCCAATTGAATGATGACGAACAAGCGCTCTACCAAAGGCTTCAGGAACTGAGCTTGGACCAAGGGCGGATCTAATCCAGGACTTTCGATGAGAGACTGAAAGCGACCTCAAACAGCCCATGCTCGTTCACGTCCTTCTCTACGACGCCGGTCAGGACAGTGAGGGCATCCATTCCCTTGAGTTGTCTGGTCAAACCGTGGTTTTGATGTTTGAAAACTGCGACGACGCCGAACGGTATGCAGGTCTATTGGAGGCCCAGGATTTCCCAACACCGACTGTGGAAGCTCTCGATCAACATGAGGTGGAGCTCTTCTGCGCGGAAGCCGGCTATGAAGCACGACTTGTCGAAACGGGTTTTGTCCCCAAAACAGACGATGAGCGCCTGATGCTGGCTCCTCCCAGTTCCAATCGAGACGTCAGCAATTGGCAAAATGAGGATCAATCGGTTGATGGCGTTCAGCCATCAACGCCAAGTGATGGTCTGGATGATGTCCGCCGTCGCCTGGAGGGGTTGCTGTGAATCCGTCTGAAAATCGGGGCTACCTCACAACAGAACAGTCCAACCCACGCAGCGTTGATTTGGACGTGTTGTCCACAGACGATCTGGTGAAGCTGTTCATTGATGAAGATCGCAAACCTCAGTTAGCGCTTGAAGGTGCTTCAAAAGAACTCAGCGCGGCAGTCGAGGCTGTTGCGATACGTTTAAGCAAAGGCGGGCGACTGTTTTACATCGGTGCAGGAACATCGGGTCGGCTTGGTGTTTTGGATGCAGCCGAATGCCCCCCAACGTTTTGTAGCCCACCAGAGTTAGTGCAAGGTGTGCTGGCTGGAGGGGCTCCGGCACTCCTTCGCAGTTCAGAGGGACTGGAAGATCTTGAGACAGCAGGAGTCGACGACCTCAAAGGTCATCAATTCAGTGCAGATGACTGCTTAGTGGGCATTGCAGCTGGTGGCACCACGCCCTACGTACGCGGTGCACTCCAATACGCCATGGAATTAGGGGCCTTGGCTATCGCAATGGCCTGCGTTCCCGCAGATCAAGCACCCATGCCTTGCCACCTGGATATCCGCTTGATTACCGGCCCAGAACTGTTGACTGGCTCAACACGTTTGAAGGCAGGAACCGCCACAAAAATGGCCCTCAACATTCTGTCCACCGGAGTGATGGTGAAGTTGGGAAAGGTTTACGGCAACCGGATGGTTGATGTTGCCGCGAGCAACAGCAAGCTTGTAGACCGCTCTCTGAGAATTTTGACCGATCTCGTAGGCCTGTCGCGCGAGCAAGGGCTTCCGCTGCTTAAGGAAGCCAATGGATCGGTCAAGCGAGCTCTCGTAATGGCGGCTGGGTCCATGGGTCTTGAAGATGCTCAAACCCTGCTCGCCAATCACAACGGAAACCTGCGTATAGCCCTTGGTTCCATTGGAATCACACTGAATTCAACAGCTCATTGAGCTTGCGTGCTGACAGGCCCCCAATAGGCACTTGTGAATAAATCAAGCCGTTGCCTGGTCTCCACCGGAACCGCTTCAGGAGGGGTCATCAAGGCATCTTTGAGGGCGTGATGGGCAGGAGAGGAAGGACGTTCACGCCCTAATTTCTCCATCAGAGCGAAAAGAATCGGCCCTGTTGCAGTGGCATTGGCTTTGAGGTTGCCAATAATCATTTCAACGGTCACAGCGTCGTGATCGGTATGCCAACAATCGAAATCGGTCACCATGCTCAGGGAGGCATAGGCAATTTCAGCTTCTCTAGCTAGGCGGGCTTCTGTGTGATTGGTCATGCCGATCACATCGCAACCCCAGTTGCGATAGAGCTCGCTTTCAGCTCGTGTCGAGAATGCCGGACCTTCCATGCAGAGATAAGTGCCACCGCGATGCAGCTGATGTCCCGATGGCATCTCTCCCGTTGCTGCTGCTGCAAGCAGTTCACTCAATCGCTCACAAAACGGATCTGCAAGGCTGACGTGGGCAACGCAGCCTTCGCCAAAGAACGATTGAGGCCTCTGCGTTGTCCTGTCAATGAACTGATTGGGAACAACCATGTCGCGAGGTCGCAGATGTTCTTGAAGCGATCCCACTGCAGATACTGAAATCAACCAACGCACCCCTAGAGACCGCATGGCCCAGATATTGGCCCGATAAGGAACTTCGCTTGGAAGCAGGTGATGTGAACGGCCATGGCGAGCGAGAAACACCACCTCAACACCATTCAGTTGGCCAACTCGCAAACAATCAGATGGGACGCCGAATGGCGTATCCAACGTGACCTCTTCAACCGATTCGAGTCCATCGATCGCGTACAAACCACTACCACCGATCACACCAACGCGAGCGTCTTGAAGCGAGGAATCGAGGGTGGTCATGGCTTTAAACGATGCACATTGACACTCATCTTGCTCGCTTGCCTAAGATCGTTTTTTGCCTTTGGTGCCTTGACGACAGTCCTGATGAAAACGGATGCCGGCCAGATCAAGCTGGAAATGTTCGATCAAGATGCGCCGAACACCGTCGCTAATTTCGTGAAGCTCGCGCGCGAAGGCTTCTACGACGGCCTTGCCTTCCATCGCGTCATTGATGGCTTCATGGCTCAGGGTGGATGCCCTAACAGCCGTGAGGGCGCAAAAGGGATGCCTGGAACAGGCGGTCCTGGCTACTCCATCAATTGTGAGATCAACAGTAAAAAGCATGCCCCTGGCATCCTTTCGATGGCGCATGCCGGTAAAAACACGGGCGGAAGCCAGTTTTTCATCGTCCATGAGGCTCAACCACACCTCGATGGTGTGCACACCGTGTTTGGTCAAACCGGCGACATGGATGTTGTTCTTGCCTTGAAAAACGGCAGTCGCATTGAAAGCGTGACGGTGACCGACTGATCCGTCAGGACCAGTGAATCAAAATTGGCTGGCCAGAAGTCTCTGACCAGTCATTTTTTTTGTTGTTTAAGAGAGAAGCCAGATCCCTTTCTTCGCGATTGAGTTGCAAGGAAGGATGGAGGCGCTGTTCAGCTTTCTCTGTTTTCAATAAGCCAAGCCTTTTGGTTTCTGGCCAAGACGCCAACGTTTTGAGAAACAGCTCAGTCGCTGAGGCGTTACCAGAAACGGTCCATACGAATTGAGGACGTTCCCAAAGCGCGAGAAGCCTTGGTGTCTGTTCTGGTTGGAGGGCAAGACTTAATTTCGAAGATAAGGTCTCAGCCCTATTCAGAAGATCTGGCAGTTTGGCACTTAAATCCTCACCACAGTCCCAGGCTAGAGTTACTACTTCAGCAGCACTATTCTCATTGAATAAATGCCCTAGCTTATCTCTCTTAGTTGCCAAATAATTCGCATTATAGTCACCTGGATTAATGATAAGAGGTACTCGATTTACAACCTCCAGGCCGTAACCCCCGAGTCCTGCAATTTTGCGTGGGTTGTTGGTAAGGAGCCTTAGGCGATGGATGCCAAGATCACCAAGGATCTGCGCTCCCACACCGTAATTTCGTAAATCTGCTCCAAATCCGAGCTTCTCGTTCGCTTCAACGGTGTCAAGGCCGCCATCTTGGAGGCTATAAGCCTTCAATTTATTAATCAGGCCAATGCCACGCCCCTCTTGGCGTAAGTAAACAACAACACCTTCACCTTCCTCTTCAATTTGTGACAAAGCAGCCTCAAGTTGTGGCCTGCAATCACAACGGAGAGAACCAAATGCATCACCCGTAAGACACTCTGAGTGCATGCGAACCAACACAGGTTCTTGCAGTTTCCCGGGGACGCCTTTCACCAAAGCAACATGCTCACTGTTATCCAGTTCATTGCGAAATCCAATCGCCTGAAATTGTCCGAACTGACTGGGCATGACAGCCTGGGCATGACGACGGACAAAGCGTTCGTTCTGAAGCCTGTAACTAATGAGATCGGCAATGCTGATCAGACGCAAGCCAAATTGCTTCGCATAATCCTGAAGTTCTGGCAGACGAGCCATAGACCCATCGGAGTTCTGAATTTCACAAATCACCCCCGATGGAATGAGTCCTGCGAGCTGGGCGAGATCAACAGCAGCTTCGGTATGTCCAGCACGTTTGAGCACTCCTCCAGACCGAGCTCTTAGCGGAAATACGTGTCCTGGACGCCTTAAGTCGGATGGCTTGGCATCAGCCCGAAGCACAACCTGAATCGTTCGAGACCGGTCCTCCGCTGAAATGCCAGTTGAGACACCATGCTCTGGACCTGCATCAATACTCACCGTGAAAGCCGTTTGATTTTCATCGGTGTTGCGATCGACCATCAAAGGAAGATCGAGGGCATCGAGACGATCTCCCTCGATGGCAAGACAGATCAATCCTCGAGCCTCTTTGGCCATGAAATTGATCTGCTCTGGCGTCGCAAACTGCGAAGCACAAATCAAATCTCCTTCGTTTTCACGGCGTTCGTCATCGACGACGACAACGCACTCGCCATTACGAATGGCGTTTAGGGCATCAGGGATGGAGTCAAAGATCGGATCCATACCCTCGGCAGCTACGGCTGAATAGCTCAGCGTTCTAGGTATCCAACAAGCTCTCATCATGATCGACGCCAGTACGATCAGCCGATCATTCTGCTCAGTGCATGGCGATCAAACGAGTTGCGGTCATCGGAGCATCCGGTTATGGGGGCTTGCAAAGCCTGAGGCTGTTGCAGTCCCATCCCAATTTTGAGATCGGCCTGCTTGGCGGAGAACGCAGTGCTGGCAAACGCTGGAGCGAGCTCTGCCCGTTTTTGCCTATACCTGACGACCCCTTAGTAGAGAGTCCTGACCCGGCAAGAATTGCCGAAAAGTCTGATGTTGCTTTGCTCAGCCTTCCCAATGGACTGGCGAGTGGACTGGTGCCTGGGCTTCTGGAACGTGGCGTTCGGGTCGTTGATCTGTCCGCCGATTATCGCTATCGCTCGCTCGATCAGTGGTCGACCGTTTATGCCCAGGAGGCTCTCAATTGCAAGCGCACAGATGCCGAACTCTGTTCTGAGGCGGTTTATGGATTGCCTGAGTGGAATGCCTCAGCGATTGCAACGGCACGATTGGTGGCTGCCCCTGGCTGTTTTCCCACCGCGAGCTTGCTCCCGTTGTTGCCCTTCCTGAAGCAAGGTTTGATCGAGCAGGACGGCGTGATTATCGATGCGAAGACAGGCACATCGGGAGGCGGACGAGCTGCGAAGGAACATCTTCTGCTCGCAGAAGCCTCTGAATCAATTAGTCCTTATGGCGTTGTCGGCCATCGCCACACGTCAGAAATTGAGCAGATGGCCAGTGAGGTGGCCGGATGTGGCATCCAACTGCAGTTCACCCCCCATCTCGTGCCGATGGTGCGTGGGCTTCTCTCAACGGTATACGCCAGGTTGCGCGACCCTGGACTAACAGCGGAAGACTGCACCACCGTTCTCGAAAGTTTTTATCGCCATCACAGCTGTGTCACGGTGTTGCCAGTGGGCACGTACCCAGCAACCAAATGGGCCAAACACACCAACCGCGCCTTTTTATCGGTTCAAGTTGACAACCGAACCGGACGCCTCGTGCTGATGAGCGCCGTTGACAACTTGATGAAAGGACAAGCCGCACAGGCCATTCAATGTCTCAACTTGATGGCTGGCTTGCCAGGCGAAACAGGCTTACCGCTGGCTCCTTTCTATCCCTGACTTTTGCCAGTTGCGCTCAAATGGTCTGCCGCCAATTCAATCCTGCTATCGCGATAGCCCACGGCAAAATGCGATGTTCCTGGGATTGAATGCGTGCAGCCAAGGAGGCTCGACTGTCGTCCTGAAGGACTGGTACAGCCGCCTGGGCAATCACCGGTCCGGTATCTACATCAGCCTGAACCAAATGGGCAGTGCAACCACTGATCCGCACCGACGCTTGCAGAGCTTGCCCAACAGCATCGAGACCCTTAAAGCTGGGCAAAAGGGACGGGTGGATATTCAACAATCTGTTTGGGAAGGCTTCAATCAGGACTGGAGTGACAATCCTCATCCATCCAGCCATCACGATTAATTCCACATCTGCCTCAAGAAACGCTTTGACGAGGGCATGGTCAAGCCCTTCTCTCGTCTCAAACTGACGATGATCCAAGACCTGACAAGGAATGTTGAGACGGTGCGCTCTCTGTTCAGCGCCACAGCCTTGATTGTTGACCACTAGGAGTTGAATATCGGCATCCAAAGCATTGGAGGAGATCGACTTTTGAATCCCCTCGAAATTGCTTCCATTGCCAGAGGCCATCACACCGAGTCGCAGAGCTGGTTCAAAGTGAGGCCACTGCCCAATAGAAGGGGAGATCAGCTCGAAATCTGAATCAAGTGAATCATCACCACAGTGGCTAAGGTTCGAATGCGCGGGCATCATGTGCTCATGTCCCATCTGACCATCCTGCCAACCGTCATTAGAGACCTCGAGCTTCTTGAGGAAACTCTGTTAGCGGAGCACTATCTCGTACAGCGTCCAGGTCTGATCAAAGCGTTTGGCCAGGATATTTATGCAGCTGAATTAGTCGCTACTGATCGCAGCGGGCTTCAAATGGGCTGGAGATGGGATGCCGATGGTTCTTTGGCGTTGATGCTGGATCTTGGTCAAACCAAAGATGCCGCGGGACATCAAACCCGTCTCAAAACGATTTTGCGGGGCTATGCCCTGAGGTCAGCCCTCCGCTCCAAAGATGGAGTCACCTTTGGTCCCTCCGTCTCAACGACAGACCATCAGGGAGCTGAGCGAGCCATTTGCTGATGGATCGCGTCAGGATTTCGATTGATCTCTGTGAGCCTGCACGTCAGCAACTCAAAGTGAAACTCGAGTGGACACCTCGTGTCCTACATCAATCCTGGTTGATGCCCGTATGGACCCCTGGGTCCTACACCGTGCGTGACCATGCACAGCATCTCCATAGCCTTCGCTTACAGCAATCAGGTCAGGACATCAACGTCCAACGAGTTGCACCATCGTGCTGGGAAGCCGAGCTGGTGAACCTTGATCCGGTTTGTTTGACCTACACGCTGGAAGCGCGCCAACTCACGGTGCGCACCAATCATTTGGATCCTGATTTCGCATCCCTATGCCTTCCGGCAGTGGTCATGCTGATTGATGGAGAACGCTGGAATCGCCATCACCTCCAGCTGTCTTTGCCAACCGGATGGTTAGGACACTTACCTCTGCCACGTGTTGACGATGGCTATGAGGCAAAAGACTTTGACCATCTCGTCGATGCACCCGTCCACGCCGGTCCCTTTCATTCACGCCCTTTCACAGTGCGTGGGCATCACCACGAATTGCTGACGATTGGCGAACCACCAATGGGTTGGCCTCCAACATTTCAAGCTGATATAGAGGCCGTGTGTGAAGCCGCTTGCACATTGATGGGAACTCCACCACCGGCGGCAGATTGTTATCAATTAGTGATTCAGCTTCTCGATCAAGGATATGGAGGTCTTGAGCATGATCATGCGTCAGTGCTTCAATTTTCTTGGGAGGCGTTAACGAAAAAAGATGGTTATCGACAACTTTTACAGTTGATTGGCCATGAATACTTTCACCAATGGAATGTACGAAGACTTCGTCCTGGCGCCTACGTACCCTATCGATACGACAAGGCTCAAATCAGCGATGGCCTTTGGTTTGCAGAAGGAATTACAAGCTATTTTGATCTTACCCTCACTCTTTTGGCATCAAAGTCTGATCGACAAACCTTGCTTGACGATTTAGGGAAAGACATCTCTCATGTACTCCTTAATCCTGGATGCAAGATTCAATCCTTAGCTGACAGCTCAAGAGAAGCTTGGCTGAGGCTCTACAAGCAAACTCCTGCCAATTCCATCTCCCAGATCAGTTATTACCGACTCGGGACAATTATTTCATTTTGCCTTGATGTACAACTAAGGCAAGCAGGCTCATCACTCTCCCTTGTCGTTCGAGATCTGTGGAGTCGCTTAGGACGACATGGAAAGGGGTATGAACCCAAAGACCTCATTCAGGCCGTATCTATCCACAACAAGGGCCTAGGCGAGGTTTTACCAACCTGGCTTGAAACAACGATGGCAGCGCCCATTCATGACAACCTGAATGCCCTGGGCTTGATGGCCGTTCCGGTTCACTCGCAGCATGCAGACGTTGGCATGCAACTTGCTCAGAAAAAAGATCGTTTGGTGATCAACAAAGTGAGCCCTGACGGTCCTGCCGAACAAGCAGGTCTCGTACCAGGTGATGAGGTGGTCGGAGCTCATGATTGGCGTCTCAGGGGTCTTGAGCATTGGCAAGCACTCCTTCAAGGCCCCGAACAGATTCCAGTTTTTTATGCACGTCGCGGTCGGCTCAGCTCCACAATCCTGAAGAAAAGGGATCCAATTGTGGATCACTGGAAGATCACCTGGGACCCTGGTGCATCGTCATCACAAAAAGAATTACGTGATCGATGGTTTTCAATCGTCTGACTGAAATCTGGAAGCGAGTGGAGTCTCACCTATCCCATCGTGGTGCGACTCTGATTCTTTGTAGTGGCACTCTGGTTCTCGGCATGGGTGCTGTGGCCTGGTTGAGCAATGACCAAAGTGGTGCGCTTAAAGCGAGCAGTCCGTCTCTCCTTGATCTTCTTGATGAAGTAGGCAGCGAGGCGAAGCGAGAACGTCAAAAAGTTGAACCAACCAAACAACCCAAACCCCCAAGAGCAATCTCCTGGTCATCACCCTTAGCCAAACAATGTTCAGGATTTGACGTGAAGGTTAAAGACAGGTTGGACGCAAAACAAAGCACACTCAAGCAACGGAGAGTGTCCGTAGCGACAGATCCTTCAAATTTTGGAAAACGCTTCCGGATTAATCCCTGGGGAGCAACCCTCAATCCTGATCCACGTGTCGTTGTACTTCATGAAACGGTCTACTCGCTTCAATCAGCAGTCAATACTTTTATGACTCCCCATCCCAGAGATGCAGACCAAGTCAGTTATCACACCCTAATTGGTCTCGATGGGAAAATCGTTGATCTTGTCGATCCACTCAACCGCGCCTATGGAGCAGGATATTCGGCTTTTCTTGGTGAGTGGGCCGTTACGAATGCAAAGATAAGAGGTTCAGTTAACAATTTTGCACTTCACTTAAGCCTGGAAACACCTCCAGATGGCGGCAATAGCAGATCGACCCATAGCGGATACTCAACTGCACAATATGATTCATTAGCGCTTGTTCTAAAGAACTGGATCGATCGTTTTGGATTTACTCCAGCGGCGATTACGACCCATCGCCATGTTGATCTTGGAGGAGAGCGTGGCGATCCTAGAAGCTTTGACTGGGATGAACTTCAAACGCGTTTAGCCGCTTTAAAAGTTCTATGTCCCTGAGGACCTAGACATAATTTATCGATTAACAAGATCCTGTTGACTCAAAGAGTCAAGTCCTAAACCAACGGTTGAGTCGTAGGTCGACGCTCTGAAAAGATCAAACCATGCAACTCAGTATCTTGCATGTATCGCAACACGCGCCTGGGATAATCAAGTTTTCCGTTATGAAGATACGCCAACGTCGCAATAGCTTTGGCATCAACATAAGAACGACTTGCAATTAAGACTTGATCAGGAGAGAGACCAAGTTCCTTTTTTAACCGAGCTAATTTTGCAGCAAGCAACTCAACATTGGCTTCAGAATTCATTAAAAGATTTCTGGCTTCTACGATTTCAGTTTTGGATGGATGCAACGGCAGACGACCTTGATGAATTAATTCACTAATTCCAAGCTGAGCAGGCCCGTGCGTTGACACAAACCCTGAATGCACAACAAACGGAAGATCTTCTCCAGGCTTGGAATGCTGGATTTCATCAAACAAGATCGCAGTCACAAGCATCGGGTTCACCCGATAGCGTCGCGACTCCCTCTTAATCACTGGTTTGAGTGCTTGGAGTCGATTGACCGTTTGAGTTCGCAGAGGCTGGAATTGGTCCATGCCCCGGGTGAACAACTGGGCGAGTCTCGTCTGTGGCCCATGCACACCAAAACGACGCTGCAGCAGAACAAGCTCTTCTGGGCTGAAGACACTCGGATCTTCTTGGATGAGCTGCGTCTGGATCTCAGCATCGACCAATGGCAGTTGCGCGGTGCTGCGTAGGTGAGCAACGGACAAACAGATGAAGCCCAGAACTCCCGCTGCGGCAACAACCTGGCGTCCAAAAAGACTCACAAAACACAGTTCACGTTTCCGCCGAGAGAATAACCGCGATATTCCAATTCGTGGGCATCTCGGACAATCACGGATAGGTTCGGGGATGAAGGTTCTCCGCAAGAGATGAGCTTCCCGGATTTCAGCGCCATCGATAGCCAGACCCAGTGGCAACGCTTTTGCGATTTGCTTTGGTATCACGACGATCTCGGCCTCTGGCTCGATGTCAGTCGGATGCATCTCAACAGTGCTGATCTCGAGACGCTCACTCCTCGCTTGGAAGATGCTTTCAAGGCGATGGAGAACTTGGAGGGAGGTGCGATCGCCAACGCCGACGAGCAACGTCAAGTCGGCCACTATTGGTTACGTCAGCCGCAATTAGCACCGGATCCACAAGTTGGGGCAAGTATTTCCGCTGAAATCGACGCCATCGATCAATTTGGTAAGTCGATTCTTTCTGGTTCCATTCAGGCTCCCAACGGAAAGCCGTTTACGGATGTCCTCTGGATTGGGATTGGAGGCAGTGCCCTCGGCCCACTACTGATGGTTCGCGCTCTTCAGGACCATCAAGCAGGCCTGCCGTTCCACTTTTTTGACAACGTGGATCCCAATGGCATGAGCCGGGTTCTGGCAGGGCTGGGTGAACGTCTCTGTACAACTTTGGTGATCACCGTCAGTAAGTCGGGGGGGACACCAGAGCCCCACCTCGGCATGGAACAAGCAAGACATCGTCTTGAAGCTTCCGGAGGCAGTTGGCCCGGGCAGGCGGTCGTAGTCACCATGGCGGGAAGCAAGCTCGATCAACAAGCTGAAAAAGAGAACTGGCTCCAGCGTTTCGACATGTTCGACTGGATTGGTGGTCGCACCAGCATCACGAGTGCTGTTGGTTTACTACCTGGCGCATTAATCGGTTGTGATATCCGTGGTTTCTTGGCGGGAGCCGCCCAAATGGACGAAGCCACTCGCTGTCCAGATGTGCGCCGCAATCCCTCAGCCTTGATGGCAGCCGCCTGGTATGCCGCTGGGGAAGGCAAAGGCAAACGCGACATGGTCGTGCTCCCTTACCGAGATCGTCTTGAAGTTTTCAGTCGCTATCTCCAACAGCTGGTGATGGAATCCCTCGGCAAACACCTTGATCGTGATGGCAAGGAAGTGCATCAGGGCATTGCCGTCTATGGAAATAAGGGATCAACCGATCAACACGCCTACGTACAGCAACTGCGTGACGGCATCGATAATTTCTTCGTGACCTTCATTGAAGTCTTGCGTGATGTGGATGACATCCCTTCGATCGAAGGGGAACGCCCTGGCGACTTTCTTGATGGGTTCCTGCAAGGAACGCGCTCAGCGCTCACGGAAGGAGGGCGTCAAAGCTTAAGCATCAGCATGCGTCGCTTTGATGCACGCCGACTAGGAGCGTTGATCGCCTTGTTTGAGCGGGCCGTTGGCTTATACGGAGAATTGGTGAATGTGAATGCCTATCACCAGCCAGGAGTCGAAGCTGGCAAAAAAGCCGCTGCTGCCATTCTCAATTTGCAGAAGCAAGTGGAAGAGGTCCTGTCCGACGGAGTGTCCAGGTCTGCCGTGGAAATCCAAAAAGCCATTGGATCAGGTACCGATGAAGCCATTTTCTGGATCCTGCGTCATCTCACGGGTAACGATCGTGGATACGTGGCCCAGGGAAGCTGGGATAGTCCAGCCTCACTGCGCTTCAGCAAAGGCTGATTCGTTAGGAGCTCGGCACCAGGTTGACGAGCTTTCCCGGAACCACAATCACACGCCTAGGTGGCTTGCCTTCCAGCCAGCGTTGGGCCACATCGCTGGCAAGAGCCAACCGCTCTAGTTCCTCCTTGCTGCAGTCAACGGCTACGGACATCGACCCCCGTACTTTTCCTTTGACTTGAATCACCACTTCAATCGATTCCAGCACCAGGGCCTCGGGATCATGGTCAGGCCATGGTTGACAGTGAATACTCGCTTCACCGCCGAGTCGTTGCCAAAACTCCTCGGCCAGATGCGGTGCAAATGGCGCCAGTAAGCGCACAAGAGCTGACATCGCTTCTTCTCGTACTGCAGGGGAGGCTTGCGCCAAGCCAGACGAAAGTGAATTACTGAGCTTCATGAGCTCCGAAATCGCTGTGTTGAACTGAAAGTCATCACTGAGATCCTCACTAACAGCCTTGATGGCCTGGTGCACAGCCCGCCGAATGTCAGGGTCTGATTCGCCCGTTGCAGGGGAGGCTTCGTCGTGATTGACCTCCGAATCCACCAAACGCCAAAGACGCTGCAAGAAACGGAATTGGCCCTCCACATCAGCGTCATCCCATTCCAAATCCTTTTCCGGAGGAGCTTTGAAAAGAATGAACATTCGAGCGGTATCGGCGCCATAACGATCGATCACAGCGGCTGGATCCACACCGTTGTGCTTCGACTTGGACATTTTTTCGAACAAGACCTCCAACGGGCCGCCGTCATCAGGGTCGAGGGGATTGGATGCGTCCTTGACCGAGGCCGGTGCGACATATCGTCCGGTTCTTGGATTTCGGTAGGTCGTGCCCTGAACCATGCCTTGCGTTAGCAAGCGCTCAAAAGGTTCCTTCGTTTCGAGTAAATCACGATCTTTTAATGCCTTAGTAAAAAAGCGTGCATACAGTAAATGAAGAATTGCATGCTCAATTCCCCCTACATACTGCTTAACCGGCAACCAGCGATTAACGGAGGTTGCATCAAACGGAAGGTCTCGATTATGAGGATCAGAAAATCGGAGGTAATACCAAGATGAACACATAAAAGTGTCCATTGTGTCAGTCTCACGGCGAGCCGGTTTTCCACATTTAGGACAGGTTGTGCTGACCCAATCCACCGCACGGGCCAAAGGTGATCCTCCAGCACCATTCAAATCAATGCCCGTTGGCAATTCCACAGGAAGCTGATTGCGTGGAACCGGAACAGCACCACAATCATCACAATGAATAATTGGTATTGGACACCCCCAATATCTTTGTCTTGAGATCAACCAATCGCGAAGTCTGTATTGACGTTTAGCCCGAGCCCAACCATTTTCGGCCCCATAATTGGTAATCGCAGTTTTAGCCTCATCATTGCTTAATCCACTAAACCCAGCGCTATGGATCAAGCTGCCTGGTCCTGTCCAGGCTTCACCGTCATTGACATGTTCATCGGTGCCTGGCACTTCAATCACCCTTTGAACAGGCAATTCATGTTGTCGAGCGAATGCGAAATCTCGAACGTCATGAGCCGGAACACCCATCACAGCGCCCGTTCCGTAATCCGCAAGCACATAATCAGCAATCCAGATGGGAATCGATTCACCATTGGCCGGATTGATAGCGAAAGCACCAGTAGGAACTCCGCGTTTTGGTTGATCATCAGACGTGCGCTCATCTTGACTTAGTTCAGCCATGAGATCTCTGAATGCAGTCACCGAAATGCGTTCTTCGCTTGTCGTGAGCTGATCAACGAGAGCATGATCAGGAGCTAAAACCAGATAGCTCACTCCAAACAATGTGTCTGGTCGCGTTGTGAAAACGGTGATGGAAGTACCTGGATGGGCTTCCACTTTGAAATCGATCTCAGCACCAATGGAACGGCCAATCCAATTGGCTTGCATGGTGCGAACTCGTTCAGGCCAACCCTCTAGTTGATCGAGATCATCAAGCAGGGCATCGGCGTAATCAGTGATGCGTAAAAACCACTGGCGCAAGTCCCGTTTTTCCACCAACGCGCCAGAACGCCAAGAGCGACCATCCGCATCCACTTGCTCATTCGCGAGCACCGTTTGATCGACGGGATCCCAATTGACAGTGGCATCCTTTTGATAAGCAAGACCGCCGGCATGCAGTTCTAAAAACAGCCATTGCGTCCAGCGGTAGTAATCGCTGTGACACGTTGCCAGCTCACGATCCCAATCGATCGATAAACCAAGGCGGCCCAACTGGCCTCGCATCTGAGCAATATTGCGATCTGTCCAAACACCGGGTTCGATTTTGCGTTCGATCGCGGCATTTTCAGCTGGTAAGCCAAAGGCATCCCACCCCATGGGGTGAAGCACTGCATCACCCCGCATGCGTTGCACCCGAGCAATCACATCCGTAATCACGTAATTACGGACATGGCCCATATGAAGCGTTCCCGAGGGGTACGGAAACATCGACAACGCATAAAAGGCTCGCTGGCCTGGCTTCGGGTCCTGCGTTTCATAGAGACGCTGATCCTTCCAAAGCGCTTGCCATCGCTCTTCGAGCGCAAGGGGTTGATACCGATCAGTGGCCTCAGAGGCTGCGTTGGCGGATGAAGACGAGGAAGCCGTCACGGCAAGGGATCATTTGGACAGATCGTGACACAAATGCTGTTTTTCAAAGGCCTCGGGGCAAAGGCCGGACCAGCAGCATGGCGGCCCGACTGATCAAAACCGGGTCATCAGAGTCCGTGGGGTGCAGTGCCAAACAATGTTGGTCTTGCCAGATCAGAACCCCAATCAACCGACGTCCATCGGTTAATTCAAGGCTGAGAATTTTCCGTTCACGAATCCATGTCTGCAGCAAACGAATGCTGGGCAAGCTCGGATCAAAGGAACTTGGCTCCATAGGATCAGAGAGGGATCGGACATTTCATGCTGCAATTCAGCAAGTACCAGGGTTTAGGCAATGACTTCGTGCTGTTGGAAGGCCGTGCTGGGCAACTTCCTCCCCACATCACGGAACCGGATCCCAATTGGGTGCGACAGATCTGTGATCGACGCTTTGGGATCGGAGGCGATGGCTTGATTTTGGCCCTGCCCCCACAGCATGGCGAAGAACTGAGGATGCGCATTTTTAATGCGGATGGAAGCGAAGCTGAAATGTGTGGCAATGGCATTCGCTGCTTAGCCCGTTTTCTTGCCGATAGCGATGGAGATCAGCCAGGACGGACCTGGAGAACCGAAACCATGGCGGGCGTCATCGTCCCCGAACTTTGTGAGGACGGACAGATACGGGTTGATATGGGGCAGCCCTTTCTTGAACCCGATCAGGTTCCAACAACACTCGCAAAAGGACGGTCTGGACTTCCACAAGGAGAAATCGATCTCCAGGGCAGCACCCTTCAGCTCGCGGCTGTGGGAATGGGAAATCCTCATGTGGTTGTGCCTGTGCAAGACCTCAAGGCCATTCCCTTTGACGCATGGGGATCGGCGCTGGAGATCGATCCCTTATTTCCAGCCAAAACCAATGTTCACTTCTTAGAAGTGATTGATCAGCGCACCCTTGAGATCCGAGTGTGGGAGCGCGGTGCAGGTCCAACTCTCGCCTGCGGTACTGGAGCCTGCGCCACGCTTGTTGCCGCAACCCTTCTCGGCTTATCGGAGTCAGAAGCCACTGTGAAACTTCCAGGGGGGCCACTCGAGATCAGCTGGCCTGATCCAGAGGGCTCTGTGTTTATGACTGGCCCTGCCGTATCAGTGTTTGACGGCGTTCTGAATCCTGAATTACTTCCAGAGTCCAGGCAGGAACTTCAATCACAAACGCCACAACCAAAAGAACAGCCCACCTCAGGCGCAGCAGCGGTGCCTGACAACAACAGCTTGGACTGCGCGAATGACTGCAAAGACACCTGCCAACAACAGGACCACTGCTTACGGGATGAAGCCCAAGCTCGCGTCCAAGAATTTCTGTCTTCCACATCTCTCGACGCCATGATCAATCTCGCTGGCGACTCACTCGAGGAACGAACCCTGTCCCGCTTCAATCGCGATGACAGGCCCTGAAGACTCCTACTTTTATCTCGATGGGTGTGCAACAGCTCCCTTGAGAGAGAGCGTGATCACTTGCATGGTCAAGGCGCAAAAGCGCGGTTGGGGCAATCCCTCAAGCCTCCATCGCATCGGCTGTGATGCAGCTGAGTCTCTGGAGCGTGCGCGCCTCTCCATCGCCAACAGCCTGGAAGCTGACCGATCGGAGATCCTGTTCAACTCCGGTGCCACCGAATCAGCGCACCTTGCCCTGCTGGGACTCGCCAAAACCGAATCACCAGGACGATTGGTGATTTCTGCTGTGGAGCACCCTGCAGTTACCGCTGCGGCTGAGCAATTGCTCGCCTACGGATGGACGGTTGAACGATGGCCAGTCGATATCCACGGACAGGTCCAAATGCAACATCTGGATCGATTGCTCGAACCTCCAACCAAGATCGTCTCGATCATCTGGGGTCAGAGTGAAGTGGGGACGCTTCAACCGATTGAGGCTGTCGGCAAAGCCTGTCGTTCAAGACGAATTCCATTCCACACCGATGCCACCCAAGTCTTGAGCCAAGGGTGCCCCAACTGGAGTGAGCTTCCAGTTGATCTACTAACGGCCTCAGCACACAAATGCGGTGGTCCAAGGGGAATTGGTTTGCTGCTTGTAAGACAAGACATCCTTGAACGGATTCAGCCCTTATTAACCGGAGGCCAACAGGAGAATGGACTCCGTGCTGGTACCGAATGCCCGGTCTTGGCTCAAGGCATGGCAGCAGCATTCCGTGACATCGGACCTTGCCAGGACAATCATGTTGAAACCTCAGGGTCCGGGATCGCTCCGTTGCGCGATGCCTTGCTGGCCCGGCTGTGCCAAAACAATTCGATCCGTCTCAGTGGACATCCCACGGAACGGCTTCCACACCATCTCTCAGTGCTGGTTTCCGATCGCCACGGTCAGCCCATGTCGGGTCGTGCTTTGGTGAGAGCCCTGGACTGCGAGGGAATCGCAGCAAGTAGTGGTAGTGCCTGTTCCTCTGGCCGGGATAGTGATAGCCCCATCCTTGAAGCGATGGGTGTCGATCCCTTATGGCGACGATCGGGGCTTCGGCTGAGCCTGGGCTACTGGATTGACCCGGCAACAGTGACTGAAATCAGCAATCGAATTCAAAACGCCATCGATCGTATGAACTAGATCGAATGAACCACAATCTCGCCTGACATCTAGGTACTCTCCGCGCATCCCTCACCATCGAGTTGAGCTTGTCCGTCACCCTTCCTGCCGATCTTTACCAGGCCGAGGCGATGACCCTCGTTTCTGTTGAACAAGCGCTGAGCGATCGTCAGCAACGGCGCTGGACCGTGACCTGGCGCTTTGAAGGGCTCAGGCTTTTACAACCGGCTTTACGCCTAGCCAAGGCTTTGGAAGCTTCAGGTCATGAGGTGTTGTTGGGCTGGCCTGATGCAGGCTCAGCGGCCTTGGCACAACGAGAAAGCCCTGAACTCGCGACGCATTGCCTAGCCCTCAAAGATCTAGTGCTTTCCGACGATCCCGAAATCAAAGGTCGCTTGCTGTTGGCCATTGGACCGCAGCCAAGTGATTACGAGATGGTCGAACAGATCTGCAACAGCTGGCAGGGAACGGTGGTTCTTCTCAATGGAAAGCTTGAGGACGCTGGCGTGGGAATTGGCAGTGTCGCCAGGGGGAGACGCAAAGGCTTTCTCTCGATCTGGCGCTCTGCCTTCCACATAGAACCCCTAGCTGAAGGGGCACTCCTGCAAACCGAACAGGAGATGTGGCATCTGTTTAAAGCGGATCCAGATGGCTATCGGTTTTTGGGAACGATGCCCTCAAAACCAGACGCTGAGGCCATTGAAATGGCACTCAATGGCGAAAGTGACAGTCTTGGACGCCAATTAGGGGCCGTGGACCGCTTCATCAAGGATCTAGGCAGTTGATGTTCCGGAATATGGCTTTTACTGTGGCCAGGTGATCGGAATGGGTATGGCTTTAAGAGACCGATTACGGGGGTTGTCAGTTTTAGATACCACTGCAGGCCTTATTGCACTTATGGCCATTGGTGGGGTGCTTTGGAGTCCAAAGCTCACCAATACGTTTGCAAAGGCAAATGGGTCGGTGAAATCTGTCCAGGTCATGGTCGACGTCCGGCGTGTGAGTGCCGAAGACCCTGAAGCCTTGGTCCAGGACGCACTTGCCGCCGGGCGGACGAGCATCATTATTCGCAATCAGCCAGCTGGAAGCGTCAAGTTGATTCGTGTGGACGACATCAACCGAGTGCTGGTACAAGTTCAACCCGATGGATCCGTCGTGACGGCAGAGGATCCCAATCGGGCGACTGTGGGCACGTTGAATGCTCGCTTTGTGCTCGAAGGTGATGCAACGGTGTCAAAATCTGGCGTGGTTCTCGCCGGTACCAAGCTAAAAGTCGGCACACCCGTAGAACTTGAAGGTGCTCTTTACCGCCTGAATGGAACGGTTAGTGGTGTGAAGGTGCAATGAAAGCAGCTCTCCTTGTCTTAACGCTGGCGGCAACTTCTACAGCGGCGATGCCAGGGAAGGCCGAGCCTCCGTTGCTAACCCTTCCACCACCGCCCTCCGCACAGCCTCTCCCCGATCTCCAACAACGAGGACGCTCCTGTGCACCTCTGCAGCAAGCTCTGAATCGCTTGCTTGCTCCCGTTGCCAGGTCTTGGAGCGTTTCTGTGGTCAATAGCAATGGAGATTTGCTGGGTGACGTGAATGGCGCCACATCACGCATTCCAGCCTCCAACCAAAAACTGATCAGTACGGCCTTCGCCCTCGACCGATTAGGCCCAGATTTCCGCTTGCGTACTCAGTTAGTCCAACGGGCTGATGGAACCCTTGAGCTCAAGGGTCAAGGGGATCCTGATCTTGGAATCGCTGGTTTACAACGTTTTGCGATGGCCGCTTTGGGTCAGGGAGGAGCACGGGGTGCTTCAGCTGGGTCCGTGAACTTGATGGTGCAGGAAGAACCTCGTCAAAACTGGTGGCCAAACGATTGGCACCCCGCGGATCGTGCCTATGCCTATGGAGCGCCGATCACTCGCCTGGCCTTAACCAGTAATGCGCTGGGTGGTGCTGTTAGCGATCCCTACAGGAGGTTAGAGACGTTGTTCAAAAAAGAGGTAAAGCGTCGCGGCGGATCCATCCAGGTCCAACAAGTCCGACCGAACAGCAATAGCCAACAGTTACAACAAAGCGACGAGCAAATCCTGCTGCATGAGGAGACCTCTGCTCCGATGCATGCCTTGCTGAGCCTTGCCAACACTGAAAGTCATAACTTCACGGCAGAAGTGTTGCTGAGACAAGCTGCTGACCAATGGGATGTACGAGCTGCATCGGCCGCCGCACACCGTTGGATGCAACAACAAGGGATCCCCCTGAAGGGGCTCAGAGTTGCAGACGGGAGCGGTTTATCTCGTAACAATCGTGTGTCAAGTCAGACCATCGCAGCGTTGTTGATGCATATGGATCAACATCCTTACGCCTCTTACTACCAAGCATCGATGGCGATTGCTGGACAGAGAGGAACGCTACGGAATTACTTCATTGGTTCCCCAATCCAAGGCAAGTTTTGGGGGAAAACAGGAACGATCAGCGGTGTGCGATCAATTTCTGGAATTCTCCAAACCAAGGACGGTCCGCGCTACGTGAGCATGATTTCAAATGGCGCCAGCCGACCGAACGCAACGATCGGCCAGATCCTGAGAGCGGTTTATAACCTCAGCCCGTGCCCTTCATCGATCTAAGCCGGGAAGCTGCACGACGAGCTTTGTTCATCGACATAGCTTTTCCCTGACGATTTTTCGGTTCAGAGCTCTCTGTCTCAGGCGCTGAGTCGGGACGAATCATTTGAATTTTGACGAGTTCCTGACGACCAGCCAACACCACCTGGGCCATCTCTTTGAGTCGTTGCTCCAGTTCTCCAAGTGTTTGCTCGGCATAGCGGTTGGCACCATCCTGAACAGAAGCAGCGTCGTGACGGGTGCGCTGAATCAAGGTTTCGCACTGTTGTTGGGTCTGTTGACGAAACTGAAGCGCATCGTGATGAATGCGCTCAGCTTCCGCTTGAGCTTCTTTCTGAAGTTTGACCCCTTCACTGCGGATTTGCTCTAGCTCTTGAGCTGACTGCTGTCGACTTCGCTCATGATGCTCAGCCAATTGACGCTTGAGTTCGAGCGCTTCTTGATCAAGTTGCTGGCGGCGTTGCAAGGCTTCTTGCTCAAGCTGTTGCCGACGCGTGGCAAATTGCTGTTCAAGCTGTACCTGCTTGGACTGCATTTCATGCTCCATCTGAGCGGCCTGCTGTCGGGAGCTCTGGAGAAGCTGTTCGCACTGCTGGCGAACTTGATCTCTCATCTCATTGACCTGACGCTCAGCTTCCTGTCGAACCGCAGCAGCACTGACAAGCTGCTCGCGCTGAAGCTGGGCTTTTTGAACAATTTCGTCGGCCTGACTACGCGCCGAAGAAATGAATTCGTCCTTCTTTTGCAGCAACTGATCCGCTTGCGCAACCTGCCCAGGGAGTGACGCTCTTACGCCATCCATGATCTCAACGGCATCCTGCTCGTTGACCAGCCTTCCACCACTAAAAGGAATGCGACTACCTTCGAGAACAATTTCCTCGAGCTGATCGAGCTGGTCGAGCACGGAGAACTGGATCTCGCTCATCGCAACTGGCTTATAAAGCCGAATTAAAGAACCTCTTGAGGTCCTCCGCCACCACCGCCGGAACCATATGTTCAACACGTCCACCAAATCGAGCCACTTCTTTCACAACTGAACTGCTCAAAAAGCTGTAGTGGGCTGCAGTGCTGAGAAAAATCGTCTCAAATTCTGCATCCAAAGATCGATTGGTATGGGCGATCTGGAGTTCGTATTCAAAATCACTCATCGCTCTTAATCCCCGCAGGATCAACTGGGCATCATGTTCACGAGCGCAGTTCACGGTAAGGCCGTTGAAGTTGGTCACCGTGACCCCATGCAGATGGGAGGTGGCCTGAGTGATTTGCTCCAGTCGTTGATCCAAGCTGAAAGCAGGGGATTTACCTGGGTTCTGAAGAACGGCAACAACCACCTCTCCGAAGAGAGAGCAACCACGCTCGATTAAATCGAGATGTCCAAGGGTGAGAGGATCAAAACTGCCCGGATAGAGAGCGCGCATCAGCCATGAAGGACTGATGGGATCCTATGCAGCGCAGGGTCTCTAGATTCAAAGAATGCAGCGTCCTTTGCTAGAGCAACCGGAGCGCTTGGAACAGCGCCTGAAAGAGATCCCGCCTGAGCCCGGCTGCTATCTCATGCGCGATGCCGACGATCGATTGCTGTACGTCGGAAAATCAAAAACCTTGCGCAGCAGGGTGCGAAGTTACTTTCGCAGCAGCCATGACCTGAGCCCACGCATCCGCTTGATGGTGCGGCAAATCTGCGAAATCGAATTCATCGTGACGGATAGCGAGGCTGAAGCCCTCGCTCTGGAATCGAATCTCATCAAAAACCAACAGCCACACTTCAATGTGCTGCTGAAAGACGACAAAAAATATCCCTATCTCTGCATTACATGGAGCGAAACTTACCCTCGAATTTTTATTACTAGGCGTCGTAGATTTCGTAGCCCTCTTGATCGTTTTTATGGGCCTTATGTGGATGTAGGCTTACTCAGAAGAACCCTATTTCTTGTAAAAAGAGTATTTCCACTCCGCCAACGACCACGACCACTTTATCCAGACCGCACCTGTCTTAATTATTCAATTGGCCGATGTCCAGGAGTTTGTCAGGAGAAGGTGAGCTCTGAGGATTATCACCAAATATTACGCAAAGTAGCGATGGTGTTTCAGGGGCGCAGCGATGAACTTAGGCAACTCTTGAACCAGCAGATGGAGCGCTACGCCGAGAGACTTGATTTTGAATCTGCAGCTCGAATTCGAGATCAGCTTCAAGGTATCGACCAATTAACGGCCGATCAAAAAATGAGTTTGCCCGATGCATCTGTGAGTAGAGATGTACTTGCTGTTGCCCAAGATGAGCATTTTGCAGCTATTCAGCTATTCCAAATGCGTGCTGGAAAACTCGTTGGGAGACTTGGCTTTGCAGCAGACGCAACAGATCTTCAGGCAGGATTAATCCTTCAGCGGGTTATCGAAGAGCACTACAGCCAGGTTGATGCTGTTGAGATTCCTCCAGAAATTTTAGTGCAGCATCAACTTCCTCAACAAACCTTGATTGCTGAATGGCTCAGCGAACAAAGAGAGCGCAAAGTTCAGGTGTTGCATCCACAAAGGCGACAAAAAGCAGATCTAATTGATTTAGTGATGCGTAACGCTGAATTCGAGCTGGGCAGGGCTCGGCAAAGCCAAGAACAACAAGCCTTGGCAAATGAAGATCTTGCTCAACTACTTGAATTGGCCACACCTCCAAGACGAATTGAGGGCTACGACATCAGTCATATTCAAGGAAGTGATGCTGTTGCCTCACAGGTTGTCTTTATTGACGGACTTCCTGCCAAGCAGCATTACCGCCGCTACAAAATCCAAAGCAGCAGCATCCAGGCCGGTCACAGCGATGACTTCATGGCTATGGCAGAAATCATGCGCAGGCGCTTTCGAAAATGGGCCCGCGTCAAAGCCGAGGGTGCTGACCTTGTGCAAATCAGACGTCAATCCAGCAGCAGCTTGAACATGGACGGGCTTCATGATTGGCCTGATGTCGTGATGATTGACGGGGGCAAAGGCCAACTGTCAGCGGTGATGGAAGCCCTGCGCGAGTTAGATCTTCACGAGGATCTCGTCGTGTGTTCGTTGGCCAAACAACGCGAAGAAATTTTTCTTCCGGAAGCCAAGCAGCCTCTCGAAAGCGAACCCGATCAACTCGGAGTGTCCTTATTGCGGCGTTTGCGCGACGAGGCGCATCGCTTTGCGGTGACCTTCCACCGACAGCAAAGGGGCCAGCGGATGAAACGCTCACGACTCTCTGACATCCCTGGACTGGGCCCAAAACGGGTACGAGATCTTTTGGCCCATTTTCAATCCATCGATGCCATTCAGCTCGCCAGCGTGGAACAGCTCCATCAAGCACCAGGGGTAGGACTCTCGCTGGCGAAACAGATCCGCGCCTATTTTCATCCTCAGGAAGAGGATGAGGACAACGTGGTGATGGCAGGCGAGGACACGGCATGAAACGGTGCTTTCAAGCCAAGATCCTGATTCTCACAGTGTTGATTGGGTTCGCTATTACTTTGATCAGTCCTGATCGGGCCTTCGCTGCACCTGGCCTTTGCACAGGTGTGGTGTGCGCCGATGAGATCACCCGCAGCGCCAAAAATCACTGGCAACTGCGCATGCGCCTGGAAGATCAGCAAGGGCATCGAGAACGGGTGGTGATGGACTGCCGCAACCAGCAGCTCAGTCCACGGGCAGGACTTGTGGACCGCATTCCAGCTACAGCTCTTGGACGGCGGGCCTGCCGACTCGCGGGAGAAGCCGGATAAAGCGTTATGGAAATTACCCTTGTTTTTCCCCATCAGCTGTTTGAACACCATCCCGGTATTCAGGCCGACAGAAGCGTTGCCTTGATTGCTGACGGTTTAATCCTTGGAGGTGATCCTGAGTGGCCACTCACCATCCATCCACGCAAGCTCCAATTGCATCAACAATCGATGCTTGCCTATAAGAAGCAACTTGAATCCAAAGGCCACAACGTTCTCACGCTGACACCAAACAAACAGCAACAAACCTCAGATTTACTGAACCAACTGATCGGATCTGGCTATCAAACCTTTTATCTCGCTGATCCAGTCGACGATCTTTTGACCAAGAGAGTCAGAAAGACCCTGCAACAGCGAAGCTGCGCCCTAAAGATTCTGCCCACTCCGATGTTGCTTACACCAACTGAAGTGATGGATGACTATTTCAATGGCCGACGCAAGCCAATGATGGGCAATTTCTATCAAATGCAGCGCAAACGCTTAGGAGTTTTAATCGACGATCAGGGAGGTCCCGTGGGTGGGCGTTGGAGTTTTGACGCCGATAACCGTAAAAAACTTCCCAAGGGAATCACTGTTCCTGAAGCACCATCCATTGATTTGCCCCTTGATCACTTATCAGCACAACAATGGTTAGACACCTTTCTTGAACAAAGACTGGCTGGTTTTGGCACCTACGAGGATGCGATTAGCTCTCAGCACAGAGTGATGTGGCATAGCGTTTTGACGCCGATGCTTAATCTCGGACTTCTCACTCCTCAGCAGGTTCTAAACCGAACGCTCGAAGCAGCAGATTCAAGTGAGATCCCCATCAATTCTTTAGAAGGTTTTTTGAGACAAATTATTGGTTGGCGAGAATTCATGGCAGCCATGTACAAGCGCCACGGAGTAACCATGCGCAATAGCAATTTTTGGGATTTTAAAGATCGCCCCATTCCCAGTGCTTTTTACGAGGGAGCAACCGGAATTCCACCTATTGATGATGCAATCAAACGCGCCATAAATACCGGATATTGTCATCATATTGAGCGCTTGATGCTACTCGGAAACATGATGCTTCTTTGTGGGTTCCATCCAACCCGCATCTACACCTGGTTTATGGAACTTTTCGTAGATGCCTACGATTGGGTCATGGTCCCTAACGTTTATGGAATGAGTCAGTTCGCTGACGGTGGAATTTTTACAAGTAAGCCTTATTTATCAGGTTCTAATTACGTACGCAAAATGTCTGACTACAAACCAGGAGAGTGGTGTGGAATATGGGATGGATTGTTCTGGAGTTTTATTCACCGTCATGGTGACTTTTTTCGGTCTCAACCAAGGCTGGCGATGATGACACGAAATCTTGATCGCATGGCGCCCGAGGTCATGGATACGCATTACTCCAAGGCGCAACAGTTTCTTGACTCGCTCAGCTAGCGGCTTTCTATTGTTGAGTTGCGATGAATTGGGTCATGACACTGACGCTTCCTCCTGAGGCTTACCTGTGGTTCAAGACCCTTCACATCGTTGGAGTGGTGGTCTGGTTTGCCGGATTGTTTTATCTCGTCAGGCTGTTCATCTATCACGTTGAAGCAGAGGAGGAGGAGTCTCCGGTCCGTGAAGCCTTCAAAGCCCAGTACGCCGTTATGGAACGGCGACTCGCCAACATCATCACCACACCTGGTCTGATCCTCACCGTGACGATGGCTGCGGGGTTGTTGATCACGCAGCCATCGTGGCTACACCAAGGCTGGATGCACGCAAAGCTCGGATTTGTGGGCTTGTTAGTGGCCTATCACCTGTTCTGCTATCGATTGATGGGCCAACTGCAGGCAGGGGTGTGCCAGTGGAGTGGACGTCAACTCCGCGCTCTCAACGAACTGCCGACCCTGTTGCTCGTTCTCGTGGTGATGCTGGTGGTGTTCAAGACCCAGTTCCCCACAGGAGCTGCAACCTGGTTAACGGTCGGGCTTGTGATCTTCATGGCAGGAACAATCCAGTTCTATGCCCGCTGGCGTCGTCTACGTGAAGCAGCCCTTGCGCAGGAGTCAGGCGGTGACGCATGACCAGCACCCACTCCGGGCTGTCTTGAACTCCATTGGTCCAGACAGTTGTCCAGGCTTATTGAATTTTCACTGCCACACCGTTTGCAGCGACGGAAGTCTGGAGCCAGTTGCTCTCATTGAACAGGCCACGGCTAGGAAGCTGAGTCACATTGCAGTGACCGATCACCATTCGATCGCTGCCTACGTTCCGATGGTCGATTGGCTTGATCGCGCCCGAGATCGGGGCGAATCCACTCCAATGCTTTGGAGTGGGATGGAAATCAGTTGCATCCTGCGTGGTTGTTTGGTCCACGTCTTGGCTCTGGGTTTTAGACCCGGGGATCCCGCCCTGTTGCCCTATTCCAGCGGCGATGCTGCGGTAGGAGCCCCTCTCAGGGCTGGTGAAGTTTGCAAAGCCATTCACCTCGCCGGAGGCCTTGCAATCCTGGCCCATCCAGGTCGCTACAGGCTGGGGTTCTCAGTCTTAATTGATGCAGCTGCGGAGCTGGGTTTTGATGGTGGTGAGGCTTGGTACGACTACGACATGCAACAACGCTGGGCACCCACGCCATTGATCTGCGATTCGATCGACAAACAGTTAAAAAACCTTGGCCTTTTGCGTACTTGCGGCACCGATACCCACGGAGTCGACCTAAAAGGCCGCTAAATTCACGTATCGATTTAGATAGTTCTAATGGGTCTTTTCGATCGGCTTCTGAAATCAGGCTCCAAGAACGACGGTCAACAGGGTCTTCCCAAGGATCGTGTCAAAGAGAAAGCAGAGGCCTTTTTCCTCGACTCTGACGCTTCCTCCTCCTACGGAAATGTGGATTACATGCGGGAGGCCAAAACCATCCGCCGCACCTTCCCAGGATCCGCAGACAACCCAGGTAATAAGGAATTGGTGACCAAGGTTGACGCGATGGACGTCATGGTTGGAACCCGTTCCAAAGGGTTGGGCGATGAAAAGCCCAACGAAGAACCTTCCATCCCCTCCGTTTTTTCCAGTGGTGTTCCTACCCCGGTGAAAAAGACCTTTGCCGAGGTGATGACAAAAGAAGAGCTAGATCAAAAACTCAAGGGCAATGCGTTGCGCACGGCTGGTGTCAATACGCCAATGTCTGCTAACGCATCACCTGTAGGTCGCAAGGAAGAATTGAAGTCAGAACCACCATCAATGCAGCCTGCCCCACAGATGCCTACACGGACTCCGTCCACAAAACCAGGATCGATTGATCCGTTCAAGGACATGGTTCGCGACCTCAACAACTAAGACCCCCATTTTCGACAGCCTCTTCGGCCTGAAGAACCAACCCCCTGATCTGCTCAAGCTGGTTGGGGGAAGGTTGGGACCACAGCCCACGGTTCGCGGCTTCCATCAGTCGTTCAGCCATATCTCTGAGAACCCAGGGATTGGATCGGCTTAAAAAGTCCTGTGTGCCCTTTTCAAGCAGCCACTGATCACAGATGGCGCCGTAGCACCAATCCGGCACCACTCCGGTTGAAGCGTCATAGGCAAACAGATAATCAAGACTGGCACCCATTTCGAATGCTCCCTTGTAGCCGTGCTGTTGCATTCCCTCAATCCAGCGAGGGTTCAACAAGCGGCTTCTCACCACCTTGTCGATTTCACGGCTCAGCGAATGAATGCGAAGCCTTGCTTGTCGAGAGTGGTCAGCAAACCAAGGCTGCACTGAGGTTCCACCCGAGCGGCGCACCGCAGCAGTCATCCCCCCGTGAAACTGGTAATAGTCATCAGAATCGAGTAAATCGTGTTCCCTGTTGTCCTGGTTATGGAGGACAACCTGAACCTGACGAAGAGCAGCTTCCAACCCTTCGCGATTGGAATGAGCTTGAACCTCCCCGTCGTAACTCCAAGAACTCCAGGCCAAAAATGCCTCGCCAAGTTCGTCCTGACTATCCCATTGCCCCGAATCGATCAAAGCCTGCAATCCAGCGCCATAGGCACCCGGTGCTGAACCAAAAATCCTCGCTTGAGCGCCTTCCTGACGGGTGATTGCAGCAAGTGGATTCTCAGCATCTGCTTCATCGAGTGTTGAAACGAGTTGCACCGCACGATTCACCCAGCCCACAAGTTGAGGGAAGGCATCGCGAAACAGACCTGACATCCGCAAGGTGACATCCACCCGGGGTCGAGCCAGCAGACTCAAAGGAATGACTTCAAGATCCACCATGCGCCGTGTTGGTCCATCCCAGACAGGACGAACGCCCAGCAAAGCCAACATCTGCGCAATGTCTTCTCCGCCATTGCGCATCGTGGCTGTTCCCCACACCGACAGCGCAAGATGCCTGAGATTTTCTCCTTCCTCTAGTCGGTAAAGATCCAACAATTGCTCAGCGCTACGCCGGCCTAAATCCCAGGCGGCTTCGGTTGGAAGACCACGCAAGTCAACGGAATAGAAATTTCGGCCCGTAGGCAACACATCTGGACGTCCTCGCGTCGGGGCACCGGAGGGGCCACTCGCGATCCGTCGGCCAGACAAAGCAGCAAGGAAAGCCTTTTTTTCACTCGAAGCACAGGCCACTAATCGCGGTAGAAGCTCGTCGCGCAAGCGCAGCAGAGCCGGCTCCTCGCTGTCTTCAAACCACTGCTGCAACGATGGACATAGAGGTTCACTGGGCTCATCTGTGATCTGCTCCAGCAAGCGCAACGCTTGATCATCAAGCCAACCCGCAGCAGCCGAGACACGTCTTGGCTGCTCGCATCCCAACTGCTCGAGGGTCTTGCAGTCCTGATCGCTCAAGCGCGCACCGTCTTCATCCGACCAGGGGTCGCATTCCAAGCCAACAGCCTTAGCCATCGCCTGGGTGATTCCTTGGCATCCACCGGACGGCGATCGCGCAATCGCAAGCAGGAGTTCTCTTTGAATCGAGGGTTCAGGCTGGCTGCCGAAACGATGCAGGCCTGTTCTGATTTGAGCCTCCTTTAACTCGCAGAGATAGGTTTCAACTTGATCAAGACAGCGAGCCCAAGAGTCGTTGTCCTGTTCAGCAGTCCTGGCTTGATCGTTGGATGAACTGGGGAAGGAGGGCCAATCAAGACGCTGAAGCAGCTGCTTAATTTGCTGCTCGAGCACATCGCAGCGTTCGGCAGCAACCTGACGAGCCTCAACGTATTCATCCAGCAGAGCCTCTAAGGACAACAACGATCCGTGCAGCCCAGCTCGGCCTAAGGGTGGTGTGAGGTGATCGATGATCACGGCATGACCACGACGCTTCGCTTGGGATCCCTCCCCCGGATCATTGACGATGAACGGATACACATGCGGAATTGGGGCAAGGGCCAGTGCTGGCCCACAGGCGTCACTCAGTCCAACCGACTTGCCTGGTAGCCATTCAGCACTGCCATGTTTCCCCACATGAACCATCAGCTGGGTGCCATGCACCTCCTGAAGCCAGAGATATTGGGCCAAATAACGGTGCGGGGGAGGGAGATCAGGAGAATGAAGATCACTGATCTGGTCGGGGTCATAGCCACGGCTGGGTTGAATCAACACAGCCACATGACCAAAGAGAAGTCCATGCACTGCAAACCCCTTCTCCTCAAGATCAACGGCCTGTTCCGGTGAACCCCAACGGCGCTCAATCAAGGAGCGCGCTTCCGGCGTAAGTTGTCGCCACCATTGCAAATAAGTGCTGAGGGGCAGATAGGCCAGGGGCTGCAGGTGAAAACTCTCCGGATCGTTGCTACGTCCAGACAACAGTTGGGCCATCAGCACCTGAGAGTCGTCGGGCCGTGATTCGCGACCCAGCGCTACGCCGGCTTCAGCCAGCCAATTCAAAAGATTCAAGGTGCTGGCAGGTGTGTCCAGACCAACCCCATTGGCCAAACGTCCATTGCGAACGGGGTAGTTCGCCAGCACCAGTGCCACACGCTTGTCTGCTGGGTCCGTTTGACGAAGATCCACCCAACAACGGGCATGGTCTGCCAGCCAATTCAGCCCAGAAGGATCGGGAACAAAGCCCTTAACAGCCGTCGACAAACTGGATTGCGCATCCAGGACTTCACGAAAAGCACCGATTCTCGTGGTGATGCGTCCATCCAACTCAGGCAGCACCACTTGGAGTGAGAGATCGATGGGATCGAGCCCCTGGGAAGTTGCCTCCCAGGCTTGCTTCGAACGTCCCGAAGACAGCAGCTGCAACACCGGTACATCCAAACCATCCCAAAGCGGATTGCCTAGCCCCGCCTCTTGAAACTGCACCGATGCAAAAGCCGTTGTGCTGATCACCAGCTGAACATCTTGCGCTTGAAATGCGCGTTGCACCCCCTCTTGAACCACGCGATCTCTCAAGCTGCTCACCCAGAGGGCACGGGGAGCTAATCCACGGCTTCTCAACGCCGTTAAAAGTTGATGACACCAGTCCGTATCGGCGGCCCTTGCATGGGCCCGATACAACAAAACACCGACCCTGGCACCTGGCTCATCACGCCAATCAAATGGAGCAGGATCCGCCATCCGTTCCGGCTGAAGATCGATGGAATCCTTAAGGTTTTCAAGTGGGTTGGCATTGGAAATGAAGGGATGAATCGCCTTCAAAACCTTGGTCATGTTGGGCATCCCGCCTTCGCGTAACAACAGAGCTAACTGGTGCGACAACGAGGAAGACACCGATCCAATTGGATGGAGTTCGTCGTTTTGATCAGCGGTCCCCGCCAGGACAAGCAAGGTGCGATGTGGGGCAGACAACTGCCAACGCCGGCACTGTTCAAGCCCATAACTCCAGTGGCCTCGACCACCCAACAGGCGCACAACAAGAACCCGGGCCGTGCTCCCCGTGGTGGCCAGATAGTGATCAATTTGAGCTGGGTGTCGTAAACAATCGAGTGGCAAAGCGCGTAGTTGCTCTTTCCAGTTCCTGAGATCTGGCTGCTGAAGGCAGGCTGAGAGCGTCGTGATGTCGGTCGCAGCGCTCGTCAGAAAAAGGACAGGGGCAGGCGGTTGCTCCACAACGGTGAAAACCTCGTTGCTTTCGGCGCCAGGAAGACTGCTCAGTCGATGCATGTCTCCATTCTGGTCTGATCACATCGCACCATCCGAGCAAGGCGAGTGAGAAAATTTGATCATCGATCAATGAGCGATGCATCAGTTCCTTCCCTATGCCTGGTTTGAAGGCCGCTGCATCCCGTTTGACCAAGCCAAAGTGTCGATCGCGACGCATGCCCTTCATTACGGCACCGGTGCTTTCGGTGGGATGCGCGCAATTCCGGATCCGGAGAAACCTGGCGGCATGCTCTTGTTTCGACCGGACCGCCATGCCCGGCGCCTCTCACAGAGCGCCAAGTTGTTGCTCGCTGATCTCACTGAAGAAACAGTGATGGAGGCTCTTATTGCTGTGCTGAGGGCCAACAAGCCCACGACGCCCATCTACCTGAGGCCGTTTGTCTACACCAGTGATTTAGGCATCGCACCACGTCTGCACAACATCGAGACAGATTTTCTGATTTACGGATTAGAGCTCGGCGATTATCTCTCCCCCGATGGCGTGAGTTGTCGAATCAGTAGTTGGACCCGTCAGGAAGATCGCTCACTTCCCCTGCGCGGAAAGATCAGTGGTGCCTACATCACAAGCTCACTTGCAAAAACAGAGGCCGTCACTAGCGGATTCGACGAGGCCCTGCTCATGAACACGCGGGGAAAAGTCAGCGAAGCCAGTGGGATGAACTTATTTTTGGTTCGCGATGGCGTCCTGATCACCCCTGGCGTTGACCAGGACATTCTTGAAGGAATCACCCGCTCGAGCGTGATGGAGCTAGCGAAGCACATGGGGTTGCAGGTGATCGAGCGCCCTGTTGACAAAACCGAGCTGTGTATCGCGGATGAAGTGTTCCTCACGGGAACGGCAGCAAAAATCACGCCCATTCGTCAACTCGAGTCGACGGTTTTACCCACCAAACGACCGGTCATGGATGCCTTAAGACAGCGACTGGTGTCGATTACGGAAGGCAGAGATCCCGAGTTCAGCCACTGGGTCACCAGAATCGAGCTCGAAGCCTAAGTATCGGCCTTTAGATCTAGAGCACTTCATAGAATGGCTCTAGAGAAGCGATTGAGTAATGCAGGCCGTCACAGAGACACCCACCCTCGTGGCATCGCGTTTTTTGAAACGTCTGCATGATCCTTCAAGACCCGTCTTGGTTTTTGACGGAGCAACTGGAACCTCCCTACAGCAAATGGATCTTTCCGCCGATGATTTCGGCGGAGAAGCGCTCGAGGGATGCAACGAAAACCTGGTGGTGACTCGACCTGATGCCGTTCAAGGCGTGCATCGGCAATTTCTTGACGCCGGTTGTGATGTCATTGAAACCGACACCTTTGGCGCAGCCTCTGTGGTCTTGGCTGAATACGGCCTAGAAGACAAAACGTTCGAGCTCAACAAGCGTGCTGCTGAGCTAGCGAAAGAAGTAGCGATGGAATACAGCACCGAGGAAAAACCACGATTCGTGGCTGGGTCGATGGGTCCCACTACCAAATTACCCACGCTCGGACACATCAGTTTTGATTTGCTGCGTGATTCCTATCAGGAGCAAGCAGAAGGACTGATTGCCGGGGATGTGGACCTTCTCATTATTGAAACCTGTCAGGACGTTCTACAGATCAAGGCGGCACTTCAAGGAATTGAGCAAGCCTTTGAAACCAGCGGTGAACGTCGTCCCTTAATGGTGTCCGTCACGATGGAAACCACAGGAACGATGCTGGTGGGTTCCGACATCGCAGCGGTTGTTGCCATTCTTGAACCGTTCCCGATTGATGTTCTCGGCCTGAACTGCGCAACAGGTCCTGAACAAATGAAAGAGCACATGCGCTACCTAACGGAGCATGCTCCATTTGTGGTGAGCTGCATCCCCAATGCAGGCCTACCAGAAAATGTTGGAGGGGTGGCGCATTACCGACTGACGCCGGTGGAGCTGAAGATGCAACTCATGCATTTCGTTGAAGATCTTGGCGTTCAGGTGATCGGTGGCTGTTGCGGAACCACACCTGCCCATATCGCAGCACTCTCTGAAATTTCCTCAGAGCTGAGTGCCGCACCCAGAAAAGTGCGTTCTCATCACCATGAGAGAAAAGCTCTTAGTTATGAAGCTGCTGCATCTTCAATTTATGGTGCGACACCCTACTTACAAGACAATTCGTTCTTAATCATTGGTGAACGCCTGAATGCCAGTGGATCAAAAAAAGTGCGTGAACTGTTGAATGAAGAAGACTGGGACGGGCTCGTTGCCGTTGCCAGAGGGCAGGTCAAAGAAAATGCGCACATCTTGGATGTGAATGTCGACTATGTCGGCCGTGATGGCGAAAAAGATATGCGGGAGCTCGTTAATCGAGTGGTCACCAATGTGAACTTGCCGTTGATGCTCGACTCCACTGAGTGGCAGAAAATGGAAGCGGGCCTCAAGGTGGCCGGTGGCAAATGCATCCTTAATTCAACCAACTATGAAGATGGGGATGAACGCTTTTTCAAAGTTTTAGAAATTGCCAAACGTTATGGCGCCGGGGTGGTGATTGGCACTATCGACGAAGATGGTATGGCCAGGACTGCAGACCAAAAAGTTGCGATTGCAAAAAGGGCCTATCGAGATGCGGTGGAATATGGAATTCCAGCGCGCGAGATTTTTTACGACGCGCTCGCGCTGCCAATCTCCACAGGCATTGAAGAAGATCGACGCAACGGAGCTGAAACCATTGAGGCTATTCGCAGGATTCGCGAGGATCTGCCCCAGGTTCACGTTGTTCTTGGCGTCTCTAATGTGAGCTTTGGATTATCCCCTGCTGCCAGAATCACTCTGAATTCAGTTTTTCTGCATGATTGCTGTGAAGCTGGAATGGATGCAGCCATTGTTTCACCGGCCAAAATTCTCCCTCTAATCAAAATCAGCGAAGAGCATCAGAAAGTTTGTCGCGACTTAATCAATGATCGCCGGGGATTTGAAGGAGATGTTTGCACCTACGACCCACTCACAGTTTTAACATCGTTATTCGAGGGTGTAAGCGCAAAAGCGGCGCGTGAATCGGGACCATCCTTGAGCGATTTACCCGTTGAAGAAAGGCTCAAACAACACATCATTGATGGTGAGCGTATTGGACTGGAAGACGCCCTCAAAGAGGGTTTAAATAATTATCCACCCTTAGAAATCGTTAATACATATTTGCTTGACGGAATGAAAGTTGTTGGAGAACTGTTTGGCTCCGGGCAAATGCAACTTCCCTTTGTCCTTCAATCTGCCGAAACGATGAAATCAGCAGTGGCATTTCTTGAACCATTTATGGAGAAAGAAGAGGGCGAGCGATCTGCGAAGGCAAAGTTCTTAATCGCAACAGTTAAAGGTGATGTGCACGACATCGGCAAAAATCTAGTCGATATTATCTTGACCAATAACGGGTACGAGGTAATCAATCTAGGCATCAAACAAGATGTCAGTGCAATCATTACCGCTCAAGAAGAACATCAAGCAGATTGCATTGCCATGAGCGGATTACTAGTTAAATCAACAGCATTTATGAAAAATAATTTGCAATCTTTTAACGAAGCAGGTATCAACGTACCGGTCGTTTTAGGAGGAGCAGCTCTTACACCCAGGTTTGTAAATAAGGACTGCAACGATGTGTATGAAGGAAAAGTGATTTATGGCAAAGATGCTTTTACAGATCTGCGTTTCATGGATGCCCTCGTGGCAGCAAAGTCCAAGGATCGCTGGGATGATCGCGCTGGCTTTCTTGATGGTACCCCTGATGGCCTCTCCATAGGCGGCGATGGGGAACCCACCGATACGGGTGATGAATCGCCTGAGAGCTCGTCTAAGCCAGCTGAAACCCCTGAGCTCAAGCTTCCGGTCAGCTTCGAGCGGTCAGAAGCGGTTCCTGAAGAGCAGGCCGTCAAAACACCGTTCCTTGGCGCATCGGTTCTGCAGGGAGAAGAGCAGATTCCCCTCGACGAGGTGATTGGGTTCCTCGACCGACAGGCACTGTTCGCTGGTCAGTGGCAGATGCGAAAAGCCAAAAACCAAAGCCGTGAAGAGTACGAACAAGATCTCTCGGACAAGGCTGAACCAATCCTTCAAAAATGGTTGGCGCGGGCCAAGGACGAGCAACTACTGCATCCAGCTGTGGCCTATGGATATTTCCCCAGCGGCCGTGACGGCAACGCAGTGGTGGTTTTCAACCCGGAGGGTGGTGCAGAGCTGGGACGGTTTGACGTCCCCCGTCAACGCAGTGGCAATCGTTACTGCATCGCTGATTTCTTCCGTGACCTCAAAGAGGGTCAACCCTGCGATGTACTGCCGATGCAAGCGGTCACCATGGGCGAAGAAGCCAGTCGATTCAGCCAGGAGCTGTTTCGCAAAGATGCCTACAGCGACTATCTGTTCTTCCACGGATTAGCCGTTCAGATGGCAGAGGCGCTTGCGGAGTGGACCCATGCACGCATTCGCCGCGAATGCGGCTTCGCAGATCCCACGGGGATGCCTCTCAAAAACATCCTTGCCCAGCGCTACAGAGGAAGCCGGTACTCCTTTGGCTATCCAGCTTGTCCCAACGTGGCGGATTCGCGCCAACAGCTGGAATGGCTTCAGGCCGACCGTATTGGCCTGACCATGGACGAGAGCGACCAACTGCATCCTGAACAGAGCACAACGGCCCTCGTTGCGCTGCATAGCAACGCCCGCTATTTCAGCGCCTAAAAATCATGCGGCAATGGTGTGCCTCAGACTTCTGAGGCACAGCACTAGCTCCCATGGACTTCAGCGGCCCAGACGCCATCGACAATGCGATTAAGGCTGGATTGGACATCGATGGAAGCCCTCTTCCAGAAGCGATGCTCACTCTTTATCGCGAGGTGATGGACAAAGAGGCACAACGAAAGCGCAGTGGGGTGCGGAAATCGATGAGGAACCGCATCGTGCGCACAGGTGCCAAACATTTCAACAAAGACGTCCTAAACGCCCGCTTAGTCGAGGCTGGCTGGGAAGGACTGAAGGACAAAGAAATCAGCTTTTACTTCAGCTGAACGCCCATTCAGAGTGAGCTCTGCAGGATCACTCCTGGCGGAGCTTTTCCATCGTGTCGATGACTTCCTGCTGAAAATCATCCAGCGCACTGGACTCGCTCAAATCAAATCCTTCTCCCGCAGCGTTCTGCGCAAGATCCTGAAAGTGGAAGGCTCCCTCGCCATTGGCGAGGAACTCAATAGCCGATGACTCGCCACTTTCGCGGAACGCATCGCAGAGGGCGATGAACGCCGCGTCTTCAGTGAACTCCCAATCCATCGAGGAGGCATAACTGAACGACCTTTAACGCCTAACCCCCGTGTTCCGTCAACCATCTCGTCTCGGAATGTGCCAGTCGTTCGGCAGACTCCTGGCAGCAAACGCAAGCAAATGCCGTCACAACAACAAGAGCAAAAGCCAGTTGGGCAGGTTCATCTGAATGTTTTAGGTGGTGCGCTTGAAAGCTGTAGTTGTGAGCCGATGACAGGCTGGTTTCGAGATGGACATTGCCGCACCGATCCCAGCGATGTGGGACAACACAGCGTCTGCTGCGTGATGTCCGAACGATTTCTGAATTACAGCAAGGCCCAAGGGAACGACCTGAGCACTCCCATGCCCGCCTTTGGCTTCCCTGGTCTCAAACCTGGCGATCACTGGTGTGTGTGTGCCCCACGCTGGAAACAGGCCTACGAAGACGGAATGGCTCCACCGGTACGACTCGAAGCAACAGAACACACAGCATTGGAGGTGGTCTCTTTAGACATCCTCAAGACCCATGCTCACCAGGGAATCTCCTGACCGTCCCAAGCAAGAAAACGGCCGCTTTGCTCTGCAGTTTGCTCGAGCAAAACATCCAGCAAGAAAGAAGCCGCTTTCTGAGGACTGAACAAACGATCCGGTGGAACAAAGTTTTGAAATGGTTTCGAGAGTGCTGTATCCGTGGTTCCTGGATGCAGCATCGTGACTGTGGCGAGTGGAAAACGCCGCGCCCACTCCACACTCAATGAACGCAAATACATGTTTTGGGCGGCTTTGGCACCGCGATAGGCGTACCAGCCGCCACTTCGGTTATCGCCGATGCTTCCGACGCGCGCACTGAGACTCGCAAAGTGAAAATGACGGTCTCTCTTCAGAGCAGGCTCTATCGCTTTGGCCAGGAGCAGCGGCCCCGCAGCATTAATTGCAAAGGATTCCATCAATTGATCGGTACAAACCTGCTGCAGGCGCTTCTCAGGGGACAGGGAGCCTCCATGCAGTCTCCCTGTGGCGTTGATGACTAAACGCAGGGGCTGTGGATCCTCCAGGAGCCTCTGAGACAACGCCTCGAGGCTCTGGGAGGACTCAAGGTCCACCAGCCAATCATCTGCTGAGCCCAAGGTTCGACCGCAGAGCATGACGTCCAAAGCCGGCTGACGGCGTTGCAGTTCGTCGGCAAGGGCCGTACCAAGACCACCACGGCCAACGATCAATGCGCGGCCGATCCAAGCAACTCTGTTGATTTCAGGCATGATCGAAAGCGTTGTCCGAGGGACAGTGAGACAGCTCACTCCACTGTTGCTGGGTTTAACCGCGACCGCGGGACTGATTGGTGTGATCGCCTGGAGTGTCCAAGCGATTGGGCGGCTTGAACACCAGCGAAGCCAAAAACACACCCTTGAAACTCTGCTGGAAAGCTCCGCAACAGATCTGCAAACTGATCACTCGACTACTGATTCCTCTGAAAGCCCATCCGATCGCTCGAAATCGGTGTTACATCCATCTCCTGATGCGAAACCAATCGGTGCTCCTGGCAACCCGATTGTGCGCGTAGCTTTGTTGAGTCAATCGCCACCCCGTGCCGTGGACTTATCAGGGCAGGCGGAGTGTAGATTTAGCAATGGTGAAATCGTTCAAAAAAGAACACTTGAGAAGGTACTTTCTGAACGTCGTTCAAATTTGGTGACCTGTAAGTCCGGCCAAGATGGTGCCGTAGTTGTTAATAAACGCTCTTATCCAGAGACGGTTTATTTTCTAAATAGAGGTCGTGGTTGGATTGCTATCAACCAACTGCCTCTGGAGCGATACGTTGCCTCTGTTGTTGGCGCGGAAATGCCGAGTCATTGGAATCCTGAAGCGTTAAAGGCACAAGCTGTAGCCGCACGCTCCTATGCCTTGGTGCATCTTGTGCGCCCTGCCGATTCCGATTTCAATCTTGGTGATACAACCCGTTGGCAAGCCTATGGAGGCCTCAACAGTCAAAGCGGCCCAACCGCCGCCGCCACAAAAGCGACCAAGGGTCTAGTGCTTAGTTTTAAAGGTGGACTTGTCGAATCACTGTATGCATCAACCAGTGAAATTGCTGCTGAAGCACACAGCCACTTGGGAGCAAGTATGAGTCAGCACGGAGCCCAGAATTTGGCGATGGAAGGGCACAAATTCAATGAAATACTCGGGCGTTATTACGTGGGTGTATCCCTAGCGAGGCTCAAAACAAATGAAAACTGAGACCTACTGGACTCGAGCTCTCGAGCAAAGTGAGAGGGCATTAAAGTCCGGTGCACTTGTCCCCCTAAGCACATCATTAGAACGGATTTCTAGCAGCCCAGAAAATATTTTTGAATTAAGAACACTCGAAAGTCGACTTCCCAAACATTTAAAAAGAGAGGGGCCTAAACCGAATCCATTTCAACCATGGGATGCACAGCTAGAAGTCGCACGACTGAATACTGGCCATGCCGTCATCCTGAACAAATACCCTGTCCAACGCGGACACATGCTGCTAATTACTGACGAATGGGCCGCACAAGAGGGCTGGCTTCGTTTGGCTGACTGGACAGCATTCGTTCATATTGACCAAGACACATCCGGGCTGTGGTTTTTCAACAGCGGACCAATTGCAGGAGCAAGTCAGCCTCACCGACATCTTCAACTCCTACCGCGCAGCAAAGACGAGACAAGTTGTCCCAGAGACCTCTGGTTTCAAAACCGATTGGTATCACAAGGAACGAACGCATCGTCTAGCGATCCTTTATGGAATGGATGTTCTGTTATCTCGCGATTAAGTCACCGCAAAGACCCCGACGAACAAGCACAAGACCTATACAAAGGCTACTTATCACTTTCTGAACAGCTGGGCCTTGGTCATCCCTCACAGGATCAGCGTCCAAGATCTTTTCACAACTTGTTAGTGACACCGGAATGGATGGCGATGGTGAGGCGTAGGAAAGAGGGTGCTGCAGGTTTCAGCATCAATGCCCTTGGATTTGCTGGTTATCTCTTGGCCACAACAAACTCTGATCTGAACTGGCTGAAGGCCAACGGACCCGAGGCTTTATTGCGTGAAGTGATTCTCGAAATCCGTGGAAACACGGTTGTGGAGTCATCCCTCTAGATGTCTGTCTGAGAAAGGACAACCGGCCGCTGCCGACCCCTTCCTTCGACAACAACCATGAACAAAACTCACGCCGTCAGAAATGAACGCATCGAGCATCACCTGAAACTTGTTGATCCCATCGCTGGCCATTACGCCAAGCGATCGGGACTCGATCGAGATGACCTCAGACAGGTGGGCAGACTTGGTTTGCTACGTGCCGCGGAGGGTTATGAACAAGGCCAAGACAAGCCATTTGAGGTATACGCAAGGCCGCATATCAGAGGGGCAATCCTTCATTACCTCAGAGACAGTGTGGGACTCGTCAGACTCCCTCGACGTCTCCAAGAACAAGCTCAGAACACGATTAGGAACAACTCTTCAGCACAGCGAGGAAAACAGGCGATGCCTGCTGAACTGGAACTGAACGTGCATGTCTACCGCCGCCGACAGACATGGGAGCCTTTAGACGAAAACAGGGTTTCAGCAGATGAGTTTGGATGGCAACCGCTGTTGAAACAGGAAAGGGCCAAACAAATCTGGAAAGCAATCAAGGGGTTGGCACCGGCAGAGAAAAAGGCGCTCATTGAGGTGGTGCTTGAAGGTGCCAGCCTCCGTGGGGCAGGTGCAAAGCATGGTGTGAGCGCAATGACTATGCAGCGGAGGCTGAAACGTGCCCTGGCCCAATTGCGAGCAAAACTTGGCGATCAGGATGCGTCGCTGTGGTCCCGCTCAATTTGACCCTCAAGTGTGGACATCGCTGCAGTGACAGCAGCTAGTTGACGCTCCAGGCCATCACGCCAGAAACGAAGCATCTCTAACTTGCGTTGCTGGTGATGACTGCGCCAGTGACTGGACTCACAAGAGGGCTGACAGAAAAAGGGAGGCAGCATGGCTAAACACAGGTTCTCCCATAATCCTGGCGAATTGTTCCAGAAATCGGGACTGCCAACACACACTTGGCGCTTCTGAACCAGACGATTAGGTTTGGAACTTGCGGAGAGCTCAGGCCGCAGTTCTCAAAAACCAGTCTCGCGTGTCTCACCGATTATCAAAACTGGTCCTAATCAGTGTCGCAATTGCGACGCACGATTTTGCTGTCATTAAGCCTGCGCATGCCTACGTGCCACTGATGGCTGGGCAAAGGGCTCGTGCTCTCAATGGCACCTTTAATAACGTCCCAGTCCTGCATTCCAATCAACCCGAAATCGTCAAAGGACCTGGAATCCTTGTCAACACGGCGCCTGGATCAGCAATTGCCGCCGAAAACAACGAACCATTAAAGAATGCCGAATTTACTTTTAATGGCGAATTCGGTTTGCATATGCACCACAAATACTATCCGCAAGACAGCAGCAAATTAGGGGGACGACGAGCAAGAGGATTATTAACCGTTGCCGCAATCGCAATTAACCCAGGCAATAATCCCGTTACCCTTAAATTCAAAAGAGGTTCTGTTAAAAATAGTTTTGAAGCTCCTTATCAATCCAACCGCTTAATGGGTGTAAAGCCCCTTGGCCGCCGCCCTTGGAATACAGGTCCTGGTGATGCCACAGCTGTACAAATGTTGCGAGGAGAGCTCGATCGCAAGCTCCCACGTGAAATAACAATTCCAGCCCGAAGTCGCAAAGTCATTGTGAGTTCAGTTCTTCCAGCCAGGGGGATTATGAACGGACTGCTTAGAGGTAGCAGTAACGGCCCTTTTCAACTTGCTGTTATTGCAGCAGAAGAAACCAACCAAGAGCAAGAACTCATCTCCGTTCTTGACAGCAAAAAACTTGCCCCAGGGCGCATTTATTTAAACCGTCTAAATGAAATCCGAACCGGGAAAGTCTTTTCACGAGTTGCTGGTGTGGCCCTTGGCGATGAGTACAAGGCATCGATCAATCATGATCTTTCGCAGGGCGCTCTGCATATTCCGCTAACAAGCACTCGCAAGCATCATTTTGGGACTAGAGATATACAGGTCAATCAATTGTCAACACGAATGATTGATTCTGCACTCAATAATGTCGGCACCTATGGCGTGCGATTTGATGTTGAGATGAATCTCTCTGGAGTTGGTGCTCACGAATTGGTTTTAAGCCATCCAGTTGCATCCGGTCGAAAACCTTTTACGGCATTTCGAGGATCAATCGGAATTAAAAGTTCCGAAGGCTATCGAGAAATTCATGTTGGGATGAAATCAGGCCAGAGCCTGCCCCTCGGCCAAATCATCGCCCAAGCAAATGCTGTCAATCCGGTCACGGTGAGCGTTGTATATCCAGCGGATGCCACGCCCGGTCATCTCTTAAGCGTGGTTCCAGTAACCCAGCTCGCCATGCTTCGCCGACGTGAAGAGATGCTGGAAGCGGCAAGAAAAGCTGAGGCAGCGGCTAAAAAACGCAATGTTGTTCCTCCAACCCCACCACCGGCGATCAATGCAAAGCCGAAACCAGTTCAGACCAACGAGAACAAGCCAAAGCCCATTCTTCAATCACCCCGACCTCAAGCCACACCTCGTTCCTATCCCAAACCAGCCCCAAGGATTGCGCCTCCAACTCTTGCAACACCATCAGGTGGTGCCAATCAGTTGCCGTCAGCGATGATCATGCCCCAGCGCGTGAATGACTCGTTGGAGCAACGCTATCGCGATGCCATCAAGGCACAACAGGATTGGTTGCGTCGACTGCAAGGTCGATAGGTTTCGCGCATTTCATTTATTCGGATTATCGCGGCAGACTGAATGGGGCGTCGGATCACACTTGAGCTTCCTGATCATCTCGTTGAACGCCTCGACGAGCTGAAGAAAGAGTGGTGCATCAGATCAAGAGGCGATTGCTTAACGCGATTGCTGGAAGAAATCTGGACTGATGAGACAGATCTCGAGACTGGTGTCGATGATCTACTCGAGAACGGAACCATTGAGAAGGGAGTGGTCCTTTCAGTTGCAACCTCAACTGCTGACATTCGATCCACATCAGACCAGCAACCCACGAAACCGTCTTACGACGAAGACCGGGCCATCGTTTTAGTGCGCCGAAGTCAAGACCCTAAGGAAGAGGACACAGCTTCACTACTCACCCCTGAGACCAGTCAGTCGAGAGAAAGCAACACGAAAAGTCGAGGCATTGACCTCCCGGGATTTGTTCGCAGCCGTACACAAGCCATCCGCACCAGCCTCCAACAGCCTCAAGTGCCCGAGGAACGGCGTGACAGTCCGTTCGTACCAGTGGTGAGTTTTGATCACCTAACCGCTTGCTGCGCTAAAGCCATCGATCATTGGACCAATCTCTATGGATCAATGCCAGGAGCAACGGTTCTTGAGGCAGTGATGCTCTGGATGGCCCGAGATATTTGGCCCCAATTGGATGGAAGCGAAGGGCGCACCTTCACATGGAGCCAGGTCAATCAATCCATGCAGGATGTCTGCGCTGATTGGGCTGTGCAGTCTCCAAAATTTGAACATGTCATCGTGGCTGCCGCTGTTCTTGAAGATCCCTTTGCCGCAGGCAGCGTGGAGGATCGCATTCCGACCTTGATTCGTCGCTTTGTGAACCGCTTTAAACGGAGCAGGCGTGTGACTTCCTTTGAAACCTTGGAATCCACCATGACCTTGCATGGTGCGCTTCGTTTGTTAGATCTGCCCACACAGGCAGGTGCGTCACTCACCCTGCGTTCTATCCGAGACGCTTACAAGAAAAAAGCAATCGAAGCCCATCCAGATGCAGGTGGCTCTACTGACGGCATGAGAAGACTCAACGAGGCCTATCAGATGCTGCGGGAGCTTTATCGCGACAAAGAGTCTCAGTCGTCTTAGCTAAGAACCAATTCAGGACCCATGCCGAGACACGATCAAGACTATCTAGACCACCACATCTCAATCGAGCCTCAAAACAAGTCTCACTAACAGTCCCAAGCGAGACTGATGATTGATTTGTTGTTATAACCTTGCTTTTCCATTGTTTTAAATGCAGAGACCTACATATTCTCCTGTTGTCTAAGCCAATAAAAACCAATAGATCATCTAATGAGAAAGTCTCATTGCACTGCAATCAGCAACACACGACCGCCTGTGAGCTGTCCAAGCCTGACGATTGAATGTCCAAACCAATCCTGGCCAACGCAGACCCAAGCAATTGCAACACTCCTCAAGCTTGCGTACCTGCTGTAGACACAGTGACGCAAGAACGCTGCGGGGGCTAATCAGGCCTAGAGAGCTCTTTGACCCGCTCACCATTTTTAGAACTCAAGCACTGGAGTGGACCCGCAAGCACCAAGCAGAGAGACGCACTTATCCCAAAAGAGTCTTATTACGAGACCCATTGCGAGTCTCATGCAAGACCAAAGAGACCAAGCTTTTGAGCTCTTTCAGCCAAGTGTTGCTTGCCTTGACTCAACCCCCCCTGCGCTTCGCTCACGCGACCCTGCACGATTCAGCCACTCCATAGCGTCGTGACTCAATGACGCGCTTAACCGCATCTCACGAGTCTCAACTGAGATGTCTCTCGAGACCCATGAAGTGTCTTATTTGAGACGAGTGAAGCCATGTCTCAATGGTGCTGGCATAAAAAAACCGCCCTTTCAGGCGGCTAAGGAGAAAACTAAGCCGTTTATGTCGAAGTCTGCATTCCTTGAATGAGGTAATCGAAATAGGGAGCTGCGAGTGCTTGCTGGTCTTCCGAAAGCAGTGTCAGGGAAGCCTCTCTCATGCAGCGCATGGCTTCCACCATGCCAGGCATCGGCACTCCGAGGCTGTTATACATCTCACGGGCACCGACAAGGCCAATCTGTTGAATGAGCTCCGTGCTGCCCGCAAGGACTCCGTAAGTCACAAGCCGCAGGTACCAGCTGTAATCGCGTAGACACTGGGCGCGTTGCTTTTGACCGAAGGCATTGCCTCCAGGAGCAACGTATTCAGGTTTGCGAGTGAACAGCTGTTTCGCTGATTCATCGACGATTTTTTTCTCGTTCTCAGTGAGACTTCGAACAACAGATAAACGAATCGAACCTTGGCTGAGAAAATCAACCATTGATCGGAGTTCACCGCTGCTGGGGTAACGCAGATCGTCATCTGCTTTGAGAATCAGATCCCGAACAACGCTCATGTCAGCTGGCAAGCTTGAATGAGTCTAGAGCTATCGATCGCTTCGCATGCAGTTGCAGCGATTGGTGTTACGCCTTTGCAATGGCCCAGTCCTTGAGCGACCTACCAGTAGCTGGTCAAATCATTACCGTTCTGGGAACCGATCTCAATCACCAAGGCCTCGGACTGGCTCGCTGGCAGGGCTGGGTGGTGATTGTTCCCCAGTTGCTTCCAGGTGAGGAGGCCCAGGTGCAATTGCTGCAACGGAAGAAGTCGCAATGGTTTGCGCGCCATCTCAAAACACTCGTAGCAGCATCGGGCGCAAGAAAACCGCCGTGCATCCTTGCCAAAGACTGTGGAGGCTGTTCACTACAACACCTCGAGGAAAGCGTTCAGGCGGAATGGAAACGCACCCGTCTTGAACAGACCCTGAAACGAATCGGGGGAATCGATCTTGAATCGCCTGCCCCAATCACGAATGATTTTGGAGACTTGGGCTACCGCAATCGAGCCCTCATTCCCCTACTTCGGCAAGAGGACCAGCTGCGTTTGGGGTACTACCGACGCGGCAGCCATCGCATCGTGAACCTCAATCGTTGTCCTGTCTTAGACCCACGCATTGATGCACTCATCAAACCCCTGAAACAAGACCTAGAAGACAGCGATTGGCCAGCTGATGCAGACCTGCATGGCAAACCTGGGCTTCGTCACCTTGGCTTGCGAGTGGGAGTGGGAACAGGGGAGCTGCTAATCACCTTGGTCAGTGCCACCACTGAACTCAACGGTGCGAAAGACCTGGCCTTGGAGTGGATGAGCCGTTGGCCTGCGGTAGCCGGTGTGACCTTGAACCTGCAACCGCGCCGTAGTAACACCGTGCTCGGTGCGATCACCCACACCCTCGCGGGTCGAGATTGCATCAGAGAACGGTTCTGCGATCTTCAACTCCAGCTTGGAACCACGACCTTTTTCCAAATCAACACGGAGCGTGCCGAGCAGATCGTGATTGTGTTGCGAGATTGGCTTCTTCAACGTGGGGACTGCCAACGCTTAATCGATGCCTATTGCGGCATCGGAACCATCAGCTTGCCGATCGCTGCAGCAGGCATTGGAGTGGTTGGTCTTGAGATCAATTCCGCCTCTGTGCAACAGGCTCGACACAATGCGGCCCTGAATGGAATCACAGATGCCCGCTTTGAAGCTGGTGATGTGGCCATGCTCCTGGCCGATTACCTTCCAAATCATGATGCTCTTGTCGTAGACCCACCTCGAAAAGGATTGGCTCCAGAGGTACTCGATGCGATTCTCAAGTGCCCACCCAAGAGCCTGGCCTACTTGAGTTGTGACTCAGCAACCTTGGCTAGGGACCTCAAGCAATTGGTGGCAGAAGACGGTCCCTATGCCATTGATCGTATTCAACCCGTGGACTTTTTTCCGCAAACAACCCATCTGGAATGCCTAGTCCTGATGAAGCGGATCAACTGCGCAGCTCAACCTTGAATTGTTTGACCAAGGCCTGTCGAACCTTGTCCTGGACAGGCTGAAGTTGCTCATCCGTGAGCGTGCTGTCTTTACCGCGATAGCGAAGCCGGAAGGCTTGACTGCATTGATCATCAGGAAGTTGACCTCCTTCAAACCGATCGATCAACTCAACACTTTCGAGAAGCGGCTTCCCAGCTTTACGAATGGCTTGCATCAAGTCTGCAGCTGGCAGTGTCTTTGGCACAAGCATCGCGAGATCCCTTTCCATCGCCGGGAGCGTTGAGAACGCCTTAAAAGAAGGCACCCAACGATTGCGGCGTGTCACCGCTTCGAGAAGCCTGTGAAGATCCAAATCAAACAGATAGGTCGCGTCGGGCAGCTCATACTGAGCGCACAACAAAGGATGAAGCTGACCAAAGCAACCCAAGGTTCGGCCTTCCACCACCAGCGCTGCAGCCCGCCCTGGGTGAAGACGCGAGTCGTCAGAAAGGGGGCGATCCTGGGTTTCAAGGCCCAGGGAATTCAAAACAGTGGCCAGTGCTCCCCGCGCCATGAAGTAATCGGGGACGCGTGTCTTGCCGCTGGTGGCCCAGCGTGAAAGACGTCGCTCCCCACAAATCACCCCACCAAGACGGGCTGTCTGCACAATCTCTCGATCCTGTGGATGAAACACATGGCCAATTTCAAACACCCAACAACCGGGCTGGGAGGCCTGCAGGTTGCGTTGACAGATCTGGAGATGCTCCTGCCAAAGCGCGGTTCTGAGATGGCTGGTCTCAGCCAAAAGGGGATTACTGATGGGAATCCGATTGGGATCATCGGCGCTTTCACCCGTCAGAGATAGGCAGGTGATCTCTTGCAAGCCGGCACTACACAAGCGCCGACGCAAGCGACGCTCCGCCTGCTGCAGATCCGTAAGACCACCAGGTGCCAGGGGATCAGGCAAGTGAGCACCAAAACGGTCGAATCCCACGAGACGCGCCACCTCTTCGATCAGATCCACCTCACGAAGAAGATCCATCCGTCGGGAAGGGGGCACCACCACCGTCCAGCCCGCCTCAATGGAGTGGAGCTGACAGCCGAGTACTGACAGACACTCTTCCACCTGTTGATCACTTACATCGATTCCTTCTTGCCCTTCCGAAGCCAAAGGACCAAGAAGTTGATGAAGAGCGTGACGACGCAACGTCACCACAGGTTCTGGGCCTTCATCGGCACAGCACTGCCAACTGAGACCTGCCACTCCTCCTAGGAGTTGTTCCATCAGTTCAAGCGCTCGACCCGCTGCAGGCAAAGTGATCTGGCGCGGTAAACCCTTCTCGTAACGAGAACTGGCGTCCGTGCGCAGTCCTGTAGCACGACTGCTGCTACGGATCGAGGCAGGAGTAAACAGGGCTGATTCCAGCCAAATGTTGCGAGTCGTGGCCGTGACTCCACTCTCAGCACTGCCAATCACTCCAGCAATCGCAACCGGTCGATCGCGACATATCACCACCTGAACACGCTCATCAAGTTCGATGGTGCGGCCGTCTAAACCCGTGAAGGGTTCCTTGTCCCGACCTTGCCTAAGACCAAAATCAGAAGGCTTCAGCCCGCTGCCACATAGTCGTTCCAAGGCATCAAGGTCGAAAGCGTGAAGGGGTTGACCTTGTTCCAACATCACCAAATTGGTGATGTCGACAATCGCGTTAATGGGTTTCACACCGGCCCTGAGAAGTCTCTGTTGGACCCAGGAAGGAGCATTTTGCCCACCATCGAGACCTCTTACCTCGGTTAAGGCGTAGACGCCTCCCTCCTTCATGGCGACAGCGTGTTCATCTGCAGGGTTCAACTCAGTGATCGACTGTGGAGCGACCGGCTGAGGCAACTGCAGTGGTGCCCCTGTTAATGCCGCCACTTCCCTTGCAATTCCTGTCATCGACAGACCATCAGGCCGATTCGCTGTGATCGCTAAGTCCAAAACGGTGTCATCCAAACCGAGGCACGACGCCACTGCCGTACCCGGTGCAGGAAGTGTGTCCAGCAGATCGTCCAACACGGCAATGCCGTCAACATCCGTGGCTTGACCTAACTCGGCGAGCGAACAAATCATTCCCTGACTCGCTACTCCCCGCAGCTCACCAGCTTTAATCGTGAGATTGACCGCAGGAAGAACAGCTCCAATAGTGGCGACTGGAACATGAATTCCTGCCTTCACATTGCTGGCTCCACAAACGATCTGAACCGTCTCTTCCGCCCCAATGTCCACAACACAGACACTGAGTTTGTCGGCGTTGGGATGTTTGTCGCGTTCCAGAACATGGCCCACAACAACACCTTGAGCTAATCGACTCAGATCGTCGATCTCCTCCACCTCAAATCCAGCCATGGACAGGCGTTCGCCTAGTTGATCAGCGGCTTCATTGACCTGGACGAGATCCTGCAACCAGGAAAGGGAGACCCGCACTTCAACGATTCAATCGGATAGGAATCTTACGAAGCACCGTGGAGACGTCAAAACGGGATGGAAACGTCAAAACAGCGTGAATCGTCAAAAATTTGAGTGGTGTCAGTTGAAGATGTAAAGTCGTTGTTTGTTACTACGCTTCGCTTCTGCGGCGCAACGTCCTTTATGGCTAAAAACAAGGGCGTCCGGATCGTGATCACTCTCGAGTGCACTGAATGCCGGTCCGCCTCCGCCTCTGAAAAGCGTTCTCCCGGCGTGTCCAGGTACACGACGGAGAAGAACCGACGGAACACCACTGAGCGGCTGGAGATCATGAAATTCTGTCCCCAGCTCAACAAAATGACTCTCCACAAGGAAATCAAGTGATTTTGCAGGTGTTCTTCGTTCAACAGCTTTCCTGAGTTATGTCTAGTTCCTTCTTCAAGAAGCGTCTTTCTCCCATCAAACCTGGAGATCCCATTGATTACAAAGATGTGGATCTACTGAAGAAATTCATCACCGAGCGAGGAAAGATTCTTCCTCGTCGTCTCACCGGGCTGACTGCCAGGCAGCAGCGCGACCTGACGAATGCGGTGAAGCGTGCACGCATCGTTGCATTGCTGCCCTTCGTCAATCCTGAAGGCTGATCCACTGGCTACGTCCTCTCTCCAACCAGGAGATCTTGTCGGCGTCCAGGAGTCGAAAGGGAATCAACTGGCTGTTGTCGAATCTCTTCAAGGCAGCAAAGCGCGCTTGAAACTCGGGTTCGATCGCAAGTCAGTTGTTTTACCTCAAAGACAACTTGATTTAATTTGCCCCCTACCTTCCGGAGCCGAGCCTCCAGATGGGCTGGGGGCTTCTCCTTGGAATCTGAAAGCCGAAGAACTCAACCCAGCTGGTCTTGACCGTCGCAGCTGGGGCTCAGCATGGCTCTTGCTATTGGAGTCAGACGAGACCGTTGAGATCGACTTTTTTAGTGATCTGGTCTGCGGAGGAACCAGTCCAAGCCAATTAGCGCTCTGTTGGCTGGTCTTGATGGGCCCTCAACTTTGGTTCCGTTACAAGCAGGATCAAATCAAGGCGCGCTCGGCGGCAGAACTAAAGCCCCTGCGCCGACAGCATCGGCTCAAAGCTCTTGAACAGAAAAAGGAACAACGCTGGAAACAGCTGTTGGGCGCCAGACAACAGGTGGACCTGGAAAGTCTCCCCCAATCCCTGTGCGACAGGCTCGAGCAGCTCAAGGACTTGGTTTCAGGTTCGATCGAATTCGCACAACTTGACCGAGCCGTTCAGCAGAGCCTGGTAGGTCTACGTCTCGATCAAGACAAGGCCGACCTTCGACTTCTCTTAGTGGATCTCGGCCTTTGGGACCCTCATCAACTGGCATCGATGGCCGGCACAACCTGGTCATCAGGATTTAGCCCGGCTTTGCTCGAGGAGGCTGAACGCTTGGTGGCGCTCAACGCCAGCGAATGCCCAGGTGACTCCGAGCGCATCGACCTTTGCCATCAACGCTGCGTCACGATCGACGATGAAGACACCCGCGATATTGACGACGGCATCGGGCTCGAACGTCGCGACGATGGCAGTCAAAGACTGTGGATTCATATTGCGGACCCCGGGCGACTGATCGAGACGGACTCAGCCCTCGACATCGAAGCCAGGCGTCGCGGTAGCAGCCTTTATTTGGCGAAAGGCAATCTGCCGATGTTTCCAGAATGCCTATCCACCGGGCCTTTCAGTTTGCGAGCACGGATGCGAACGGCTGCCTGGAGTATTTGGGCCGAGCTCACCAGCGACGGTGAGCTCGGAGATCACGGAATCCAACGCAGCTGGGTCCAACCCACCTATCGACTCAGCTACGACGATGCCGACGAGTTGATCGAATTGGCGCCCCCAGAAGACACCGACTTAGCGGAATTGGATGCACTCCTTAGCCGAAGGCGCAGCTGCCGAGTCCGCAAAGGAGCCCTACTTATGGATCTGCCAGAAGGTCGGATTCGCTGTCGAGATGGTCAACCGTCTCTGGAGGTGAGTGAACCTGGTCGCTCAAGACAAATGGTCGCCGAAGCGATGATCTTGGCTGGTGCGGTGGTGGCTCGTTTTGCGGAAGTGCATCACTTGGCCTTGCCGTTCCGCAGCCAGCTTCCCGCTGACCTCCCCTCAAGCTCCGAATTGGAGGCCCTACCAGATGGGGCCGTTCGATTCGCAGCCATCAAGCGCTGTCTCAGTCGCGGACTGATGGGAACGCAACCTTCCGCCCACTTCAGCTTGGGACTCGCCTCCTATGCCCAAGCCACATCTCCCATTCGTCGCTACGGCGATCTCGTTGTACAGCGGCAACTGCAAGCCCAACTCTCTGGGGAACAACCGCTGGATCGCGATGCCCTTCAAACCCTGATCAGTGATTTCGATGCAGCAGTGCGTGAAGGTATTGGTATTTCCAGGGAGGACCAACGGCACTGGCAGCAGGTTTGGTTTGAACAGCATCACAAGGAGCAGTGGGCTGCTCAGTTTTTGCGCTGGTTGCGACCTCAGGATCAGCTGGGACTGGTGCGAATTGACGAGCTAGCCATGGATGTGGCAGCTGAATGCCCAAGAGATTCGGAACCAGGAGAGGGCATGCTCGTCAACGTGCAGCATGTGGACTCGGTGCGTGATCAACTCAGACTGACGGCCTCAGCTCACTAAATTTTGCTGGAGCCATGCAAGCTGATGCCCCGTAGCCAGGGTCCCCAAGGATTAGCAACGGCAAGTAATTCAACCGTTGTAGGGCGTTCCTGATCCGCCAGCCAACTGCTCAGTTCGGGTTCCAAGGTGATTAAGGGCCAACGGCGGCCACTCACCAGTTCAAGTTCGTATCCACCGTTGTGATCAGGAAACAATGTTCCTGACCAAACGTCCTGTTGAGGCTGGGGAGGAGGCTGCATCGAAACCTGTTCAACTGAACCACCCCAACAACCATTCGCATCCAGTAGCTCAGGGTTGTCAAGACAAGCGCGCTGTCTTTGATGCCAATGGGGATGATGCCAAGGAGTATCCCAAAGCGGAACGATTCCGGAAGGAGCCGTGGGCTCCTCGATTAACAGGTCTTGAAGAAGCCGAACCGGCAGCGTTGCAGGCGGACGTCGGAGCCGAATCGACAGGGCAGCCGCTGCTCCAGCAGCCTGTCCCACATTGAAAATCAGTGGTTGGAGCCTTGTGGCCCCATTGGCCATATGGCTGGTGCTGAAACACTTGTCAGCGGCCAGCAGATTGTCCAAGTCAGCACTCACAAGCGCTTGATAGGGGATGCAGAAAGGGGTCCCTGACCAACGGCCACCCCATCGACAGCTTTTTGGAGCTAAGGGCCAATCAGGTCCTGGATAGTGATGGTCGTTGGCATAGTTACCAACAGCAATCGATTCCAGCTCACCGGCTTCATTGAAAGGAAGCGCAGCGATGGATTGACCAGTCCTCTGAGGCAGGAGTTGCTGTTCAATCACCGTCTGGACACCGATCATCCGGCGACCCTCCCGCCAGTAGGGCATCCCCGCCAAAGAGGGCTCTGGGCTTCCAGCTCCCTTTGGAAAGGCATCTCCGCGATCTAACCAACCGGCACTACAGCGCTGAAGCTCTTCTGCAAAAAACTGGCTATGAGCTTGCATCTCAACCATCAATTCCTGCTCAGCCTTCGGATCTGCATTGAAGGCTCGTTCCAGGCCTCGGTGCCAGTCGTTGCCATGTAGAGGCCAATTCAGCATCACCAACCCCCCCGGCAAGCGTCCGTAGTTGATCGTGCGCTCTAATCCAAAGGCTGCACAGGCCTGTTCAAATGGCTTTGACAACAACAACGGTGTGCCGTTTTGGTCAAAACCTGAATCAGGATCAGCAGAAGGTCGATTGCTCTGCAGCTGACCCATCACCACCCAAGTGGGGGACTGCACGGGCTGCTCGCGAAAAAACCCTTCACTCTTAAGTCGCTGAGCACTTGGAGCGCTCGGCTCCCCCCACAGCTCCTGAGCCTCCCAGCCAAGCCGAAAGGGTGTCTCAACCAAGGGCAGTAAATCTCCGCGATCACTGCCATCAATCACCACATCACAGGCAATGCGATGGACACCATCGGACCGTTGAATCAGCACTGCTTGAACGGACGATCCAGAACGTTCCACTTGCAGCACCTGACAGTCCGACCACCATTGGAGATTTGGGAGTGCCCGCACCCAGTTTTGAAGAATTCCCTCAGCTGTCGTTGGCCGGTAGCCAAAACAACTCACCCAGTTCTGATCGAGGCCTTCAGGCTCGGCTTGATACAAAGCCCTAAGAAAGGCTCCCCATAAACCGGTCTGCCATGGGGCGAGTTCATTGCCATCAGGACAACACACTCCAGCCGTGCTGACCATTCCCCCGAGCCAGGGACCAGGCGTCAGCAGAAGCGTGGTGGCTCCAGACCGAGCAGCCTGGAGTGCAGCGGCAACGCCTCCGGTGCCACCACCCCAAACCAACACTGGGATTTGGCAAGTTTGTTTGGTCATACCTGAGCCGAATCACGACAACTGATCCGTAGTTGCTCATCCACTGCAAGATGGCCAAGGCAACGAAAGCGCAGCGCCACAAGCTGCTCGTACAAGGGGTTGATCTTGCACATCGGTGGAATGTGGACCAGCTTGCGACCAAACAAAATGATGTCGCGCTCAAACGGACACTGAGCAGGAATCAAGTGAACGATGAAGGAGGCAATCCTCTCGTCACCGGGATCAAATCCATCGAGCCAATGCTTCAGGGGATCTAATGGTTTCCAAGGTTGAGTCACCCGAGTGGAGCAGGGAACCAAGCTGCTGATCAATTCACTTTTAAGGCCAAGTGCTTCCGCCCAGTTTTGAAGTAAGTCAAGTTCGGATTGACTGAGATGCCCATCAGCCAGAGCAACCACAACAGCTGACCTCAGAAATTGCTCCCCACTATTGGGGTCCGAGGAGAACAGACGGCTGATCTCATCAAGATCAGGAGCTCGCCAATGCTTCCAATCAAAGTCTTGGAGAGGACAGTCGTCATTGAGTTGCTCAGCCAGCTGCCGCTGTTCCTCAGGATCGAAGTCTCCATCAACAAGGGCCAGCTGATGCAACGCTGCCAGCCAAGTGGACCTGGCCTCAGCTTCGAACGCAACGTTGAGAATCGGCATGTCGGAGCGAAGGGGGGTCGTTAGGATCCAAGGCCGAAAGGGGATCACCCCGAGACGACCATGATTTATACCCTTACAACCCCTCTTTACTACGTCAACGACAAACCACATTTAGGAAGCACTTACACCACTGTTGCGTGTGATGCACTGGCTCGTTTTCAGAGACTGGAAGGCCATGAAGTGGTGTTCGTGACTGGTGTAGATGAACACGGTCAAAAAATCCAACGCACAGCCGCTGAACAAAGCATTAGCCCAATTGACCACTGCAACCGGGTCACAGCCAGCTACAAAAAAGCCTGGAACGAATGGGACATCAGCAACGATCGATTTGTTCGAACCACGTCACCTCGCCATTTGCCACTGGTTCAACAGTTTTTCAAACGCTGTGAAGAGGCAGGCGATATCCGCAGTGGACGGCAAACCGGGTGGTATTGCGTCGGATGCGAGGAGTTCAAGGATGATCCTGCCGAAGCAATCAACCCAACCTGTTCCATCCACCAGAAACCATTGGAATGGAGAGATGAGGAGAACCTGTTCTTTTGTTTATCGCACTTCCAGGACAAAATTGAAGCTCTTCTCAACCAGTCTGATTTCATTGCACCAGCAAGTCGGCGCAAAGAAATTCAGAATTTTGTAGCGGGAGGATTGCGCGACTTTTCGATTTCAAGGGTCAATGTGGACTGGGGATTACCTGTACCAGGACATCAAGGCCACACCTTTTATGTTTGGTTTGATGCCTTACTTGGCTACCTCACAGCTCTATTAGATGACGGTGGGAGTATTGACCTTGAACGCCTAAACGCTGTTGGCTGGCCTGCAGATCAACATGTGATTGGCAAAGACATCCTGCGTTTCCATGCTGTGTATTGGCCAGCAATGTTGATGTCAGCAGGTTTACCTCTACCCAAAAAAGTATTCGGACATGGCTTTCTCACCAGAGAGGGGCAAAAAATGGGCAAGTCGATTGGCAATGTTCTTGATCCAGACGTGCTTTTGGATCGTTGCGGCACCGATGCCGTGCGCTGGTATCTCTTGCGCGATATTCAATTTGGAGATGATGGTGATTTCCAACAACAGCGTTTTGTTGATCTCGTCAACAATGACCTCGCCAACACCATCGGCAATTTACTAAATCGAACCTCTTCGATGTCTCGCAAATGGTTCAACGAGTCCACACCCATCGTTGAGTCCAAAGACAGCGATGACCATGCGTTACGCCAAGTAGCCGAAACAGCCATCGCAACTGTCCGCGAGTCCATGCCCTCTATGGCCTTTCAGAAAGCAGCTGAGGCCATTCTTCAGCTTGCCATTCAAGCGAACGGTTACCTCAATGACCAAGCGCCTTGGAGCAAAATGAAGAAGGGTGGACAAGACGATCAAGTCGCAGTCGATTTATACGGAGTTCTAGAAAGCGCTCGACTTGTGGGATGGCTTCTACAGCCCCTCGTCCCCGATTTAAGCGAAAGGATTTTGTCCCAACTCAACCAACCTTCAGCAGCATCTAATTGGACCGAACAGCTGGTATGGGGTCGTCTCGAATCTGGCCATCCCCTACCTCAGCCTCAGCCAGTGATGCAACGACTAGAACTTGAAGAAGCACTGTGACTTTCGCTCAGCAATTCAAATCCAGCAGCTTGCTGAAAAGTTCATCCTGGATGACTCCAGTAATTCTCAGTGTCCTCATATTGGGATGCTCTTCATCTACGGGCAATCGCTCAGAAACTGTTGGACCAGTGCCCTTTGTGTTTCGCAAGTTGGCGCTTGAACAAAAAAAATCAAATGGAGATATTGATTGGAAGCTTTCGAGCCCTGAAGCTCGCTATGAACTCTCTCGAAGATTAGTGAGGGCAAAGCAACCGGTTGGAGTTCTCTACAACAAGAACGCACCATCTTTTAAAATAAGAGCTGATTTCGCAGTAGTCATTAACGATGGTGATCAAATAATACTTGAAGGCAATGTTCAACTTCAGCAAGTTAATGGGCAAAAGATATTAATTAAAGGCGAAAGATTGCGCTGGCAGCCTCAACTTTCGCGCCTTGTGATGGAAGAACAACCAAGAGCGTTTGACGATCGATCCAGAATCACCGCAACTCTTGCCACCCTTCAGCAAGATACAAACGATCTCACCCTCAGCGGTCCTGTTCAACTCGATCGCTGGCAGGACGAGCTCGCGCTCACTGTCAAACCAGATACTGCTGTTCGCACAGAGAAGGCATTTTGGAACCTGAACGACGGCGCTCTCAAAGCGGATGGGCCCGTTCTAGGGCAACGCCGTGATCAAGAGGGCGTTGTTTTAGAGCAGCTCGAGGGTCGAGAATTAAAAGGCAATACCCAGAAAGGCGTCATCACGGTGAAAGCGCCTGTGATAGTGATCATGCCTAAAAACAAAGGACTGTTACGCGCTAAAGACACCAGCTGGAATTTCCGCAAACAAACCCTGAGCAGCAACGCCCCGTTTGAGGGATTGATCAATCAAACCCAAATCAATGGCGAAAGTTTTCGCGCTGAACTTGATCAATCCTCTGTGGTGATCCCCGAAGGCTGTCGAATCCAACAACCAGGAGAACGATTGGAAGCTGGTCAATGCCGCTGGAATTGGAAGACTGACGACGTGTTGGCAACAGGTGGTGTTCGCTTGGAACGTGAAAGCAATAATCAAATCACCGAAGCACAAACGCTGAGCGGCTCCGTGGGAGAGAAGGGGGCACTGACATTCTCAGCACCAGGCAAAAAGGTCCGTTCTCAGGTCACGATTGAGGAGGAGAAAAACGGTCAAGATTCCCAGCGTTCTAAAGCTCCAGTTTCATTTTAATGAGAAAAATTCTGCCATACTTGTAGGCAAATAGCGCTAACAAACGAGTCGGCCATTATCCAATAAAGAACTTATTGCTAAATACATTGATTGATTGCATTAGACCTGCACGCACTCGTCATGCAATGACTAATGAGTACATAGTTGCGTCCGATCAGCAGGGAAAAGTTGCTTTTGCTAATAGTGAATGGATTAGCCCATTACAAGGGCAATAACCTTCTTTTGATGACTTGCAGAGTTGCCCCGAACCTCAGGATTTTCTAAATGCAAAGGGAGCAGAAGGATGGGATTTAGTCTCTGTTGTCGCGAAAACGACAGATGACGGCCAGCACAACATACAAATATTTCTACGCCGAGAGATTGATTCGCAAAATGCTTGCTTGCATACCGTCCCGTCGTGCTTGATTCCTGAAACATCGTGTTCACCCTGCACTTAAAAGAAAGAACTCACCAGGCTGTTAAATATCCTGCCTACAACCTGAAGCGTGATAATCAGAACAACAATATTAGCAATGAGTATTTGCTTGTCATTTTTACAGCATGGAAACCTGATAAACCAATATGACATTCTTGAATACCAATATCCATTTTCTTTCTGTTTAACCTTGAGATGTTCGAATCGAATGAACCTCTTTGTTTCCACCCTCTTGATCCCAACCTTCCCAAATAGCCGATCGTCCCATTCATAGTCATCAAAGGGTACTTCTCCTGCCCTATATCCTTGGCTTCGAGTTTGAGCCAAAGAAAACATAATATCCTGAAATCACATCTAATATTATAGTAAGTCGCCTACGAATAGAAGAACTAATGATTATCAAAGCTTTAAGAGTTAATGCGCTCTCCTTCATAGAAAACAACCTGCCCCGGCTAACAGCTTTCGTCGAACGCCTGTGAAACCTGCTGTGTTCCCTGGACGATCACGAAGTCATCAGCTTTAACGCTCATTAGAAACTCAGGAGGTCAGGCCACTGTTTAAGCCTTCGATGGCAGCAAAATAGTTATCACATTCGTTGTCACGTCTCGTTGCTGCAACTGTGAATATAGACATCCAAGATTGACTGCTATCACAAAGTTTTTTCTTCTAATTCTCCAGCACTCAATGTCGTTTTAAGGCGTTCAGCCCAACCCGACAGCCACCGTTCATCAGATCGACTGAAACATCGTTCCGACCAGCCACCAATCACAACCCACCCACTTTCTCCAAGGGGTTGCACCATGACGGAAGGCAAGCCAGGCAAAACGGGATCAAACTCAGCTTTGCCCGGATAAAGGGCTGTTTTCACAAGGGAAACAAGTTCTTGCTTTTGCAGCGATCGTCGACAAATCTGGCCAGGTTCAAAATCACCAGTACCCAAGAGACCACGACGAAGCAGGACCGAGCCCTTCCAAAAAACAAGAATCGTGGCTGCAGAGGTCGCAGTCAGAAATTGGTGGCTGCCCCACGCCATTTCAGCCCGTACAGCATCGGACAAATCTGAAGAGAGCACAAAACCCTGTTCACCCTCCAGTTCAACCGCTTCCGGACTGCGTGGGGAGGCCCGAGTCCAGAGGATGGAAACAAGCATCAAGCCAACGCCAGCCATCCCGGCAAGAACATCAGCTCGCTCCAGACTTGGAGTGATGGTTTCAGCGGTGCTGGCGTTGAGGATCGAAAGCCCCAAAACGAGAACACCTGCGATCAAGCACCATTGGGCGGATCTCAACATATTTTGCTACTCATGAGCGGTCAGATCGATGCACTCTTGCTGAAATAGAAGGAACCATCCAATGCTGATGACTGAATCCGAAGCCTTTGCCGCAATCGCGCTGGCCACAGTGGCTTGCGATGGCGTATTGGGCAAGGATGAAGCGCATGCTTTGAGACGTCAACTGGAATATCGAACTCCCTACAAGGATCGAAGTGAGAGTGAGATGGCAATGTTGTTTGACGATCTGCTTAAACGCCTTCGCGAGCATGGATCAAGTCAATTGATCAAAGATGCTCTTCCTCAACTCAAAGAGTCCCAAAAGGAAACGGCTCTCGCTGTGGCTGTTCAGCTAGTTCACGCTGATAGAACCGTGACCACAGGGGAACAGGCCTTCCTTAACGAGCTTGCCCACAGTGTTGACCTACCTCAAGGCAAAGCTCAAGCCGTGATGGACGCGATCATGGCCTTGAATTACGACAGCCTTGCCAGCTGACGGCAGACTCCACCTATCGAACGCCTCATGATGCCAAGCCTCTTCAAGTCTCTTCAGCTGCTCATCGCCGCAAGTCTTTGTTTCTTTTTGGCCGTGCCAGCAGGTTTTGCCTTATCTCCCCAAGACCTGCCTGCTCAGCCCCCCGATGAAGCAGTTCTTGATTCTGCTGATGTACTGAGTCGGGCTGGAAAGAATGAAATCGAAACTCGGTTGAATCAACTGCAGTCTTCCAAGGTGGATGCCAGGGTAATCACCCTGAGGAAAATGGATTACGGGCTGAGTCTCACAGGATTTGGAGAGGAGTTGGTGGAACGCTGGTCAAACAATGAGAACAGAAGCGAGCGTCCTCTAATTCTTTTCCTTGAAGAAACTCAGAACAAACAAGCCGCAGTTGTTGTCTCAGCTGAGCTGAGCGATCAATTACCAGAAGAGTTGCTCCGTAGTACCGCTCGGACCACGATGAGTCAGCCGATGCGAGATGGAGAGCGTTTCCGTAAGGCCTCGATGGATGGAATTGAACGCATTGCTGTGGTTCTCGATGGGGGCGCAGATCCTGGCCCACCAATCGAAATTGAACGCACCACACTTCCCACAAACGTTCCCACGGTTGAGGAAACGCGAGAGAGCAACGCCTTCACCTGGGTGATTGTGCTTCTGGTCGTCGGAACCATTGTTCCGATGGCCACCTGGTGGGTTTTCTCCCGCTAATCCGCTATGGCATTTCGCAATTGGATCGGAGCCTTTGGAAAGGCCAACGCCCTTGATGTCAACTCCGATCTCGATCGGGGCTACGAGGCGGCCTTACTCATCCAGAGCTTGGAGCTGGAGTATTACGGCGACCGACCCATCCGGCCCGAACTAGAGCTCTCTGTTCCGAAATCGGTCCAAGCAACGGTTCTGCGCAAGTTTCGCGTTGCCATCAATGTTTGCCGTTCGGCGCTGGATCAACTGGAATACCAGCGCGCTCAGCTGGATCCTCAGGAACTGCGTCAACTTCAGCTCATCGAAAGTGTCGTGAATCGGTACAGCCCTAAACGGACCTCGGCTGCTCCGACCATGACTCGCGATCCAGATCCGCTGCCGCGATCCTTGCTTGGGGTCTTTGACAAGGTCCGTCGACAGCTGAATCCAGCTGGAGAAGCGACATTAGTCGCAGGCTTTCGCAGACGCAGGGATTCAACCCTGATCTCGTTGAAAGTTCTATTGCTGCTAATTCTTGTTCCTTTGTTAGTCCAACAAGTAAGCCGCACTTACATCATTAGTCCTGCTGTAGACCGCTTTGCTCCAGATTTGCCCTTTCTGAGTTATCCAAAACCACAACTCGAAGAGCAGGCTGTAGAAAAGTTGAGAGTTTATAAAGCAGAAATTGAATTTGATGCTCTTCTTCGCGGGGACTCAATTCCAAGCCAAGAAGAACTGCAACAGCAACTGGGCAAAAAAGCTGCTGAGCTCAAAGAAGAGGCTGATGCGGAAAGTACGCATGCTGTAAAAAATGTTTTAGCGGATATTTCAGCCACGCTGGCATTTGTTGTGGTCTGCTTGTTTAGTCGTGAAGAGCTCAGAGTTCTTCGAGGATTTTTTGACGAGGCAGTTTATGGATTAAGTGATTCAGCTAAAGCCTTTGCGATTATTCTCTTCACCGACATCTTTGTTGGATTTCATAGTCCGGAAGGTTGGACTGTGCTTCTTGATGGAATTGCCAATCATTTTGGATTTCCAGCACGTGAAAACTTTATCCTTCTCTTCATCGCTACATTTCCAGTGATTTTGGCGACAATTTTCAAATATTGGATCTTCCGCTATCTCAACCGTGTCAGTCCATCTTCTGTCGCCACATTGCGAGGCATGAACGGAGGCGGATAAAGCTTTGGCTAGCCCAAACCAACAGAGCCCGGTCGTGCCCAACGGACTCATCCTTGTGAGCGGACCAAGCAGAGGGGGGAAAAGCCGTTGGGCAGAACATTTGCTGAGTTCCCAAGACACAGTGACTTATTTAGCGACCTCAACACATCGCTTAAATGATCCAAGCTGGGATGAGCGGATTCGACTGCATCGAGAACGACGCCCCTCTCATTGGCAGCTACGGGAACCGGGATCAAAGCTTGCCGAATGCATTCGAGAGGAAGAAGCCAGCCAACCCCTGCTGATCGATGCACTCGGAGGTTTTACGGCAGTCCATCTCGATTGCAATGATCTTCAGTGGGAACAAAAGGTCAACGAACTGATTCACAGTCTTCTAACTCGAATACGCCCCACTGTGATTGTGGTTGAAGAAACAGGTTGGGGAGTCGTCCCCGCCACAAAGATTGGCGGATTGTTTAGGGACCGCCAAGGCTGGCTTGCCCAACGCTTAGAACAACACGCAGCCGATAGCTGGCTGGTGATCCAGGGAAGAGCAGTCAATCTCTCTCAATTAGGAATTCTCGTCCCGTGAACAAAATAATAATCAATCATCCATCAGCAAATCCATCATCAGATGAGCCATCCTTGACTCAAAAACCGTTGAGGGTGGCACTGTTTGAACCAAGAATTCCTCCCAATACAGGGAATATTGCGCGTACTTGTGCAGCTTTTGGTTTACCTCTGGATTTAATTGAGCCACTTGGCTTCAGTCTCGAAGATCGTTACTTAAAAAGGGCTGGCCTTGATTATTGGCCCCACGTAGACCTCACCATCCATAAAAGCGTCGACGCGTTTTTTAAATCGCTTGCGCAACCCTCAAGGGTGATTGGTTGTAGCCGGCGTGGAGGAGTACTCCTTCAAGACATGCAGTTCCAACGGGGAGATGTGTTGTTGTTCGGTCGTGAAGACACCGGCCTATCCGAAGCAACACGCAGCCGCTGCTCTCAAATCACAACCATTGCGATGCCCTGCAGTGCTGGATCTGATGGCCAGGGGGGAGTGAGAAGTCTCAATCTTTCTGTGGCTTGCGCCATCGTCAGCCACCAAGCCGGCACACAACTTCAGTTGTGGTAATCGCCAAGCTGACACTTCAGCCCTTGCGCCAATCTCCTACAACCGCTACTTTCAGCCCGTTCCTGAGCTGTGGCGGCTTCTCCAGGAGCGTTACCAATCGCTGAATCAGATGAAGCCCCTTCTCGTTCTCGTTACGGCAATCGCATCAGGAACGTCTTTATCTGTTTTGTCTCAGCATCCAGGGTTTGCGGATGCAGGCCATTTGCAGGCTCCTTTGCTGCTTGCATCGGCACCAGCACCTCAAAGCAGAATTTGGGTGAAGGTCTCGACGAGAAGCACTCTTAAAGGTATAGCTGCAGATTTAGGCCTATCTCCCTCCGATTTAACTGCTCTTAACGACCAGTCATCGTTTGAGACGATCCAAGCTGGGGCTTGGATCGTTTTGCCCGCCGACGCAGAAGAAATCCTCGTCAACGCAAGTCGCCTCGACGGATCGGAGATTCTGCGAAAAGCTCCGCTTCAATCACCTCCCGCTCCGCAAGCCGTTGTGCGGATCAAAGCGAACGAATCCTTATCAACGTTTTCTCGTGATCAAGGCGTCAGCTTGAGTGAATTGCGCTCACTGAACCCAGGACTTGACCTTGCCCGATTGGCCATTGGTAGTGAAGTGCGTGTTGCCAAGGCTTCTCCGCGAGCTCTGCTAGCAATTCGACCAACAGTTTCTGGTGGAGCCAGCTTCCCAGCTCTGCCCGCATTGCCAGGGATGGAAGATGACGGAGTAGGCAATCAAACTTTCATGTGGCCTACAAAAGGGGTATTCACCTCTGGCTTTGGATGGCGGTGGGGCCGTATGCACAAGGGAATCGACATTGCAAACAACGTGGGAACCCCAATCGTTGCTGCCAGAGATGGCATTGTGAAATTTTCTGGATGGAGTAGCGGATACGGCTACCTAGTGGAATTGGCTCACTCCGACGGATCATCCACGCGTTATGCCCATAACAGCCGCCTTCTCGTTCGCAAAGGTCAGATCATTCCCCAAGGAGTGAAAATTTCACTGATGGGAAGTACTGGAAGAAGCACAGGTCCTCATCTGCATTTTGAAATTCGCCAACGTGGTGGTTCAGCTTTAGATCCAATGGCAAAGCTTCCAGCACGCCGTCGGGCCTAAGACGTTCAGACGATCGTCTAAAATGTTGAGGTTATGGCTCGGTAGCTCAGCTGGTTAGAGCGTGGGATTCATAACCCCAAGGTCGGGAGTTCAAGTCTCCCCCGAGCCACTTTTTTGAAGTTATTTAATCGTTTCAATACGACTAAATCATCTCATTTCAATAGCATTGAGCCTGTCTCTGAATGAAGTGGGGTTGTCTTTTGTTGTTTCTTCAAGCGTCAAGATCGGTTGATCATCTGGAACTGGATTGGGCCTCCGCTGTTGTCGTACGGATTGGCCATGATGAGGCCTGGCCTGAAGCGTGAGCTTTCTGGTTTGCGCATCACGATTTAATGGCTGACTTTTGAGCTCGCTGCGGACTTGATTTAAGAGACGGAAGTGACCTGTACTGCTGAATTTCCTCAGTAAGGCCTGATCCCAAGACATGGGTTGATCAATCATTGAACAATTTTAGAACTCCATCGACCAAAAGCTGATGAGAGTACAACCAAGTTCAAGCAACAGCACACTGGGCAAGAGCGTGATAAATTAAGGGATGTAACTAGAAGTCGGACCGACTTTGGATTGAGTTTGGTCTGCTGCTTCCGTCACATACCCATCGACCTTTCATCATGACCGACAACGGTTGCCTGCGCGTGGGCCAACAGGCCCCTGATTTCACAGCTACCGCTGTAGTTGACCAGGAGTTCAAGGAGATCAGCTTGTCTCAGTACCGCGGCAAGTACGTGGTGCTTTTTTTCTACCCACTGGATTTCACCTTCGTTTGCCCAACTGAAATCACAGCGTTTAGCGATCGCTACTCCGATTTCTCCAGCAAAAACACCGAAGTGCTTGGCATCTCCGTGGATAGCCAATTCAGCCATCTAGCCTGGATCCAGACCGCACGCAATCAAGGCGGCATCGGCGATATCAACTACCCACTCGTTTCAGACCTGAAGAAGGAAATCGCCACTGCTTACAACGTTCTCGACGACGCTGAAGGGGTTGCACTGCGTGGTTTGTTCATCATCGACCCTGAGGGTGTGATCATGCACTCCACGATCAACAACTTGCCCGTCGGCCGGAATGTTGACGAGACCCTGCGTGTGCTGCAAGCATTCCAGTATGTGCAGTCCAATCCTGACGAGGTCTGTCCTGCGAACTGGACTCCAGGCGAAAAGACGATGAAGCCTGATCCAAAGGGCAGCAAAGAGTTTTTCGCTGCCATCGGCTGATCCATCCATTGTCACTTGCAAGGAGCAGTCCTTGGAAAGTGTTGAACGGATCAGGCCTAAGCAGTTAGGTCATGGGACAGGTCAGTGACCTGTCCCTTTTTTAATGGCTAACGATGCATAAGCAGCGAATCAGTGACTGCTGCTTGTAGATGAAGGCATGAAATCATCAAGACTAGATATTATTAGGCTCAAAACAAAGACAGTCAGTAGCTTTATGAGATTTCTACTGGGAGGGGGGTAACAACACAGCAGTAAATTACTCCCACCAAGTCTTTCTTATATCAGACAATGGTTCACTCGCATACTGAAAGTAATCAATACCTAACAGAGGATCAATATTAGAGCTTTTACCTCGTTCAATAGCTTGTGCAACACGTTCTATACCATTTCCACTCGACAGTGCGTTGCCAAACTTATCGGCACCATAAAAGCTTTGAAGCAGACCAGTTTCTAGAATACTGATGGCTCCAATGAATCCCAAAGTGGCGCCACTTGATTGACTTGATGAAGCCATAAATGCGGTTACTTCAAGTTCACCAGTAGGCGTCGTATCATAATCAGCAATCAGATGAACCCAGTCGTGATGAGCAAGAGCTGAGTTTCCTGCTCCCAACTCACCGGGCAACTTGAATCCTCTCGATTTATAAAACTCCCATAGGTTTCTACCGAGACTATGTGGTGGGCAATTTTTGAGATCATCCCACTTTTTGAATTGGACAGGATCTTCTTCTACACACAACCCGTAGGAATGATCACCATACTTTCGGACGAGCTCTTGAAAGGCAGGATCATCTTGGTGGTCACCTTCGCCAATCCAATTCAATCGGTAAAAGTCTGATGTTGCTTGTGCAATTGCATTATTTGCAAGTTCTCTTGACAATTGCAATAGATCTGTCTCGATCGACAACTGTTTTGACCATAAATCAATATCCATACAAAGTTGATTGGGAATTGGCCTGCAGAGCATTTCAAATGCGATCAACAATTCAATGAGCTCCCGTCTTTCGTTGTGTCCACGAAGGTATTGACCAACTTGGTCAGCACTTAGTGGTGGATGGTTTATAAAATCAATATCTACATCAAGAAGTTTTAAAAAAAGAGTATGAGCCAAATCTCGTTGCGAATCTGCATACCATTCACCATCAACTCTGTGAACGCTGACTAATGCTGATGCAAGAGTTTGTGCCTGCGCAGTCGTGTTATGTATAAGAAACATGGCTTTCATTAAGCATGTCACTATTGTAACTTCCAAGAATAAGAAAATTGTGTCGATAACATCACACTGTCGTCAGCCTTCATCCTCTAGCTCTGATGGACAGGAGAGTGTTCAACTGTCGCTCAAAGCAGAGCAACCAAGGGCACAAACGATAGACCTGCAGCCTTGAGTGATTGTTCCTCGTAAAGCCATTACATAGATCATTACGATGGAGCCCTAATTGATCATGATGAGGGTTTAGATTGTAAACGGCACAAAGATTAAACAGAAGTCTATTTAATATTAAAAAGGGAACTCAAGACACCTTTTCAAGATCTTGGACCAAACCATTTTTAGAGGCACTCCCTTGAAAAAGAACTTCGAGACCTGTGCTTAAATCATCAGCCATTACCACACGACTACCATTGCTCACAACAACACGCGTTAAGGTCGGCAACCCTCCACGACGTGCTCTTAGATAAATGGGCTCCACATAAAGAAGGGCATTACCAAGTGGCACGACCAAAAGGTTGCCTTGCACAACTTGAGAGCCAGCACGATCCCAAAGCCCAAACTGCTGGCTAATCGTTGGGTTTTGATTGATCAGAGCCTGGACCTGTTCTGGACCAAAAATCGGCACATCACTAGGAAACCGCATCAGAACAAGTTCTCCGTAATGATCAGCATCGCTTCTTGCAGCCAACAAACCTGAAAGGTTGGGACGTGCTAGTGGAGTAAGAGGTTGTAACAGCAAAAATTCAGAGTCTAAACTGCGTTTCAATTGCGCTGTAATATGATAAGGAGCAACTGGAATCTGTGTCGTTCCATATAGCTCTTGTGGAACCTGCCAAACATCATCTCCACTATAGAATATGCGTGCGTCAGTAACGTGAAAACGGAGCAATTGCTGTACTTGAAGTTCAAGCAATGAGCTTGGAACCATTAAATGCTTACGCAAAGACGTTGGCATTGATTCCAAGGGTTGAAATAACTTTGGGAAAACCTTCTGCCATCCACGAATGATCGGGTCATCAGGTTCACTTACGTACAGATGAACAGATCCGTTGTAAGCATCCACAATCACTTTCACTGAATTACGTACATAACGCATCTTTTGTCCATCTGGAAGCGTTGATGCATAGGGATAGGTATTAGAGCTGGTATATCCATCAACGATCCAATACTGATGTTGATCCTCCTGATACCTATCTAAACCAGACTCCATTGGAACAGACACCAGATAGGGATCACCTTTCAACTGCAGAAATGGTGCTAGAGCCTTCACACGCTTCTTGACATCACGTCGAATCAATAGATGTGAATCAGGTTGCAATACGCCCGTATTGAGCAGTCTTGGATCACGGATATAAATCGATGCAGCGATACGCTGCCATAACGTTGCCAGTGGGATGCCAGCACTCCCTGAATAATGGTTATAAGTGTTTTCATCGCCTTCAGGATGATCAAACTCCTGAATTTGAGTTGGAGCAACCGCATAGGGAGACGGAAGCATTCCGAAGTAGAGCGCAGGCTTTCCAATTGGCACATTTTTCTTGACATCAGCGCGACTAATCTCAAGGAAATCGTTGCCATTAATACTCTCTGAACGACCGATATCGCTAATGAAGTAATCAGGGAGTCCTACTGCTGTTCTCGAGTTTACTGGACTCAAAGTAAATCCAAATCCATGGGTAAAAACAAAGTGACGATTTTGCCAAGTACGTGATCGCTTGGGAAGGGCAGCCTGGTCGAGTTCACGCGCAGCAAGGATCACCTGCTGGCGTTCAAGTAAATCAGGACGCAACTGATAGCGATCAACCGCTGCATTCGTAAAGCGATAGTAAACCCTGAGCTGCTGAAGCTGTCGATTAGTCGCAAGAAGAGGTTGGCTATCCCACAAACGGATATTGGTCAACGTACTCGCACCATCCTGAACATCTTTGGGACTGATGTGAGGAGAGGGATCGAAATTTTCCGTCTCAATCGCATCCAATTGATAAGCGTGACGCGTAGCCTCAATCGCACGACTGATGTAAGGCTTCTCAAGCTGTAATTCCCGCGGACGCACCACAAGCCAGTGCATCAACGGGAACAAGACCATCTCCAAGCCAAAGGATGCCACTGCTATCGAGGCCAAGATCAGCCGTACCTGACGGCGACGGAGACTGGGAAAGGGAGATGGCAAAACAAATAATGCCAACACGAGCAGTGCTATAGAGCCCACTGTTCGAAGTGGAAGCAGTAGGTGAACATCAAGCCATCCGGCTCCTGCAGCGATTCCGTTCTGAGTCCAAAGCAACTGGTGCCTTGAGAGCCACATCAGTCCGGCGCAGGTGATCAGCACCAAGCCAAATCCAGGCCTCAAGCCATGGCGCTGTCTCACAGTCAAACCTGGGAAAGCCCAATCACTGAGGCAAGTTGCACGTGTTAATCGACTCCATAAAGCTGTACTCAATGTGAGTGAAAGCTGCAAAAGCACTAACTCGAGGGCGAGCGCAATTGCAGAAAAACGTCCTAAACCAAAGCTCACATCAGAGCCGAGCATGGGTTCAATCCGTCCCATATCAGGAATCGAAAGAGCAAGACTCCAGAGTCCCCAGCTCCGCGCAACGATTAAACAAATACACACGCTTCCATAAACCTGAGCAAGACCTAAACGCCGGCTGCGAGTCAGGCCGAACATGATCAGAGTCAGCACCAGAATGGACAGGCTCAGGAGCGGCCAACCTGACTTAAAAGGAAGGCTCCACCAGAACGACAATGAAAAAGGTTCACTCCAGGCCAGCCAAGTCAAACGTGTATCGATTGCCAGAACAGATACCAAAACCAGGAGGCATGCCAAAAGGCTGAAGCCATAGCGATAGCCAGACAGAACAGGTTTTTTCTCTTCCTGGTCCGATTCATGCGGGCGCAACCAAGACTGACGCCAGAGCCCACAACTACCAACAAACAGAAAAGAAAACAGTGCGCCTGCTATTTGAAGAAAGAAGCGTTTGCCATAAACAGACCCGAGTTCAAATTGATCGAACCAGTACCACTCCACCTGCAGCCTGGAGACGATCACGATCAATGGGATTAACAAGATCCCAAAGCGCCCGATCATCCGGATGATTTTTGCCACTGGTGTGGAGCGAATCAAGTTGCAGCTGGCTTTTCGGCCAAGGCGGGTTTATTACGCTCATTATTCTTCAATTGATTCTCTGCTTGTTGAGGTTGATTTAGACCCGCTAATTCATAAAAGCGCGAACTTGATAGCGTTTCTTCCGTAATCAAGGCTTCAACCAGACGATCCATCACCTCGCGACGAGGCTCCAACAGGTCGATCGCCTCATGGAGAGCTTCGATTGCCAAATGGCGGACACAAGCGTCAATCGCTTTACCTGTGCTCTCTGCATAAGAAGGCCTGG
>QCVQ01000003.1 GCA_003210315.1 Synechococcus sp. AG-686-F08
AAATCCGCCAATGAACCGAACACGCGAAACGAGTCTGTTCTCGATACCCAATACGGATCGAACCGGGTCAATCTGGCTTTGCTGCTATTAAGCAGGCAATAAAAAACCCCGCTCGTGGCGGGGCGTGATGTTTTAGTTGCATGCCTTTGACTCAGATGTCGTCACCACCTGGATCTGAACTACCGGCTAGTCGGAACTCAGGATGAACAATGCTCTTGCCTGCACCGAAAATGTCCTTGATGTCTTTCCAGATGAAGCGATCAGTGCATGTGCTGCCATCAGCTCCCATCGCGACCCCACCAGAAATAGCGGTGAGTTGATCAAGATTTTGTTCATTGTCTACTTTGCGTGTTTGCCTACCTGCTTGCCTCCGTTTTTGCTTTTGAGGGCATGAGTGACCGTGTGTTGCTTGGTCTTTGTCAAGTCATAATGTTTTCTTTATTGTTGGATGACGATCCTGCGCAACTCGCTAATTTGAACCAAGTTTGAAAACCTTTTGTGAATCTCAATCTCCTTTCGAAAGCCTGTCTGGTTGCCTCTTCTGCCTGTTTGATTTCAGCCTGTTCTGGTCAAGAATCATTAAATTCAACCAAAGGTTCTCAGGAAGACCTTGCTGTTGCTGCAGCCAGCAAAGCCTTAACGCTCAAGGGTCATAAAGGCTTCAAGCCGACAGGAGAGATTCACAAGGTGGACAATTCTGAAGGCGCATCTGCCTATGAAATTGTTTTTTCTAATGGCTCAAAAACTTTTGAAGTTGATGTTCTCTCTGATTCTTATACGGCTTATGAGATTGAAGAAGACATTGAGCTGAATGCTATTCCTCAAGATGTTCAAGCTGCTGCTGCAGCGACTGGTGAAGATATTCAGGCCTGTGGTCATTATCAGAAAGCTGTCAAATTGGATTCAGGTGATGAGGTTTGGTTCGAGTTTGAAGAATGTAACAATGGCAAGATTGATATTGAAGTCAAGCAGGATGGGCTTCAAGTGGTGACCGATGAAAATGATCAAACCGCAAGAGACATGTCATAGGTCTCTTCCCGATATTCTTCTAAGGCTTTTGATCTTCACTCGTGTTGATCCGGAGGTCTTCCGTAATAACCCTTTGATCAATGGAGGTGTATCCCATTCCTCGATGGAGTTTTGCCTGAGCCTGCACCCGAGGACAGGCTGACCACCACCCCGTAGCGGTATGGACCGCACCAAGAGTTGCTGCGCATACATCTATGTCATCCAAATTGGCATTTGATCTTGTCGTTTGTACTGTGAAAAAACAATTGAACAATGCTTAAAAAGACATCGCTTATCTCAGTTGCACTACTTTCAACAGCACTAGCCACTCCTAGTAAAGCTTTTGCTGACAACTGGCGAATAACCGACAAAATAATTAATCAACGGGAGGTAAGCATACAAATAGACAAAGACTCGATCAGGCGTGATGGCGAAAACTGGATCACTTTTACGCAAAGACTTCAAACCGATTAAAATCCGCCAGCAAAACCTTTCAAAGGAGAGGTGAATTGTATTAAAAAAATATTTGGCTCTGTATTTTCAAAGAACGAAAGGCAGGATCAATTCCGCCGTAACGGAAAATGGTTCATTGACTTTGCACACAAAGACGATCCAAGCGATGTCATAAGTGTAGAAGTGGATCCAGAAGACGACCAATATAGAGAAAAGACATTTTCATGGATATGCAGCAACTATAAAAAGCAAATCATCAATTAAAAGTATTAATTTTATCTTACGCAACTTGTCGACTGCGTTCACCACTGCAAACAAGAGCAGCTTGGCGAGATTGCCTATTGGGTTCAGACCCACTCACTCGAAAGGATGCGTGACATTGCCCATTTGGATGAGCCCCGTTCCTTCAACAGAGACACCCAGGTGACCCTCAGCACAAATGAGAAGCCATCCAGATCGTTACCAGTGATGGCTGAACAACCAGGTGATGGGCAGAGCCTGCTTGCACTGAAACCCCTCACAAGGAAACAGCCACACGGAACACAAATTATTTTGCAGATTAATTTGCGCATTAAAAAAGCAGCTTTTTCGGGCCGCCAAAAAACTCGTCAGTGACTGAGTTTATTTTTGGAATGGAGCCAAGCGGATTCGAACCGCTGACCCCCTGCATGCCATGCAGGTGCTTAATAACTCAAATCAACTGATATAACAAGTCTAAAGGAGAATAAACATTTATTTAGAGCAGTTTTTAGAGCAAAGATGATGGGAAGCGGATGTCCACAGCCCTTCCTCCCTTATCTCATGTGAGCTGACTCTGCCCAGCGCGTGGTTAATTTTCTGCCATCTCTGTTGTCGATCTAGATGGCTTCACGCTTGTGCTGAGGACTATGTGGTGTGCCTCATGCTCGGCATGGGTGAGCTTCGACGAGAAGTAGCTGCTGCGGGGAACCTGGGTGAATGTGTTTGCTTGGGCGATATGGCGAGTTTGGAAGAAGAACGGCTGAAGGAACAGGGCTAATTCAAAAGGGCAATGTCACTCATCCTTTCGAGTGAATGGATGTCACCCCAAGAGGCAATCTCGCCAAACTTCTCTGATGTGGCAGCAGCAGCCTGATTACGCCCGACACAAGGAGAAGTCAGGCGGTGAAGGCTGGCTGCTGAACAGGCAAGAGGGAACGCTCATACAGATCAAGCCCGACGCACCAACCCAACATGCCCAGTTCGTATTGGTGAGCTACTACCGATTATCAGCACGCATTGGGAAACCTGTTCGGCAGCACCGAATGCTCAGGCATCTTGGCATCGAAATGTGGATCAACTTGCAGAAGATCGGTTGGCAACGATGCACGCCGCCTAACTGATTACCCCTTTGAGGGATAGGTCGGCAGCGAAGATCACTCGAATGGGGGATTCGGTATTTATGTATTTGGTAGATAGTAAATACATACAACCAAGCCTTCTCCTCTTCATCAAAATGAATCAAAAACTAATTCTTTTTGGCTCGGTAATAGTTGTGGCTTTTGGAGCATTTATAGGTGTTGCCATCGATCTGCAAATGCAATCATTAATCACTATTTTTAGTGAATCATAAGACCACAAAGCATTTAAAAAACTACTAGTGCAACCATCACCAAAATGACAAAAAACGAATTAAAAGAAATCGTTCGCGATTGCATGCTAACAGAGAACATTAACTCCAACAAAATAGGCTTCACGTTAATCGAAATCACAAAACTTGTATACAGCTCTCTCGTCAAACATGGAATAACGCCTGATGATGATATTTTCTATTCATACCAATATGATTTGCGTTGGTGCCTGCAAGAACTTCGTAATGAAGGTTTTACGAGCTTTAAAAAAATGGGAAAGTTCAATGTTCACTGTCTCTGCGAATAGATAATCATCTCCATACAACAACAACCATCACACTATTAAGGAAACAATTACCAATGTCATTACCCATCACTGACATCGTTACACCTAATGGCGTTAAACATCGAATGATAGACAAGGAGGACTGGTACATTGAAGTCCTCAATGATACTGGTAAGGGCTGGGTAGAAACACAAAAACTACCTCGACTATTGTCAATATTTTCAACTGATGATAGTAATCCAATCTTTATGGATGAGTATCAAGTATTGAAATGCTATGACCTTAGTCAATTCTCCAATGACGCAATTCGTGTCTACGAGAATGGCAAGACTAAAGCCCCTATCAACTACAACGACTACCAGGACAAAGACATCTTTCATTGTCACTTACTTCCTATAGGTACTTATTACATAGGTGACCCTGGTTATGTAATGCCTGAACAGGATTACGCAACATTCTTAGAAACTTACTTTGCTTCTAAGGAGAGTAGTGGATTCTTTAAGTTTGAGGATAAGAAGATTCTAATCATCGATAACATGGGTGATGGATTCATTCCTATATACGACGATTCTTACCCCGATAAGAAATGGAGTTCTCTTCCAATTGACCACGGTATGTTTGCATTTATCCCCTTCGATTACCTCACTCAAGAATGTGGATTAACCAAGGAGTTTCTACTTGAGAAAGGTTGTGTCATGACTTTCAATTATGAAGGGATTGACTGGGGTGACGATGATGATAAACCCAGTGATAAAGAATTAGAAACATATGAAGTTTATCTATGGGATTACACAATGTGCGAAGTAGACGGTTACACATTCTTTATGGATAGTGATGCGGAGGACGCTTATAATGCAATCGGCAAAGAAACCATCGGAATCAAATTCGTACACGCTATGAACACCACCGATTGCAACACAATCTTAGTTGAAACCGTTAAAGATGAAGAATGAATCCATAGGAAGAATGACACACACGCATCATGTGGGATTACAGTGCAACTCAACACTATTCAGATCTATCCCCCATTCCATTCAAGGAAGAATGGGAACATGAGGAAGCGGAAGCGAATGGAGAAAGCATATATAGAGATATGAAATATATCAACCTTCTAATGTTACCCAATGATGATAGGGACGAGTTAGAGATTGATCAAGAAATCGAACCACGTGATACTGAATTAATATACATAGTGTGTGTAATATTATATATATTAATTCAGGCAAAGTTAAGTATTTTTACTAGAATTTAGGCGAAGAGGAGAGAAACCATTCTCCTGGCACATCCACTAATAACTATCCAAATGAAGTACTCAATCATCCTCCAGCAATCAACGGGAGAGAATCAAACTGTTTACACATCAGAATAACTAGCTGCAGGTCCTGCTGATGGCACTAAGGGCTAATGACGCTGATGGCTATAAGTCTTGACTAGCCCTTGGCATTGAAGAGTTTGGAAGGGATGTAGCTGCTGATGTCGAATCTGAATGGATGGTGCCTTTGTTGATTGAAGATGAGAAAGACAGGTTGATGGCGAGGCAGCTGGGTGTGAGCCTTTGGCCCGAATGGGGGATAGAACACCCACGAGAATCACTCTCATGGGGAATAACAGTTCCTAGTTACGAACATAAACTAACGACATCAAGAAACACACACACGACGGAGAACAACTAATGAACAACAACAAACACAAGTTCTACGACTACGAACTAACAACAGAAGGACGCATTAAATGGTTCTCATACATACTTGATGACTTTGAAGAGTACATCAAAGAGTATTGGAACAAGACTCAATCAGAAGATTGGGATAATGTACCAGTACTTCCTGAATCATTCAGGGTTGAGTATGTTGAGAAACAGTTTGATTCTGACTTTGATACTGAAGACGCAAAGCGGTTAGAAGCATTCAATAATGGTGAAGATGAAGGTAATAATGAAGGATGGTTACCGATTTCATGTGTGAACTGGATTTTAGTTAAGAACACACCTGAGAATTTAGAGAAACTCAAGGACGCAAAAGTTCTTTCATATGAAGTATGGGAAGACTTCCCTGAATTCGGAGATGATTCTTGTATTCATGTAGAGACACTTGCTATTTGGTATTGGCGCTATTACAACGATAAACTTTATAGTGAAGAGACTAAAGAAAACTTTAGTGGCGACACTGATATTCCATTAGAAGAGATTCAAAAGGAGAATATACACGTAAACGAATAACTTTTGCATAACACTTACGAAGAAACGCTAATGTTCAACTGCTGGTCATTATCACCAGAACTACAGAAGATAATTGGTATGCAAAATTCACACGAGCACTGCCATGAGCGGGGTTTTTTAATGACTCACTCTTTTGGGGGATAGCTCAGCAGCAAAGACCGCTCGGATGGGGGATTCGGATTCTTTGTGTTTCAGCGATTGTGAATACATCGAGGGGCGACCTTCATACAACACCTGAATCAAATGAAACTTTCCTCCTTTGTCGCGATCGCTGCTGTTATTGGTGGTTCATTTCTGATTCCCATACCGGCTGAAGCAGATCAAGTGACAGATACCAAAGAGAAATTAATTGGCCTTGCAGCATTTGCAGGATGCAAAATGACACGCCATGGGTACACAGTAGAACAGGCACGATCTATCATTGATGATGGAATAGTTAGCATGAATGCTGAAGACTATAGAGTTTGGATGGATAGCAGCAAAGTTGCTAATGCAGTCCAGCTATTTGCTAAAGCGATGAATGACCAATGCACAACAGTTAACACTTCTAGTCCTTATCTTGAAAAGGCAATAAATGCTAGCCATAAAGCCACCACCTATTGATTGGGACAATAAACAACTTCTTTGCACTAAATTTAATGACTGGAAAAGTGATCCCATTCTTGGCAATTCTTTTAGCATCTGCACTATCAAATCCTTACGCTGCTCATGCCAATGAGTGGGTTGAATTCAAAGAAAGTGATAATATGTACAAATACTTGCGCCTTGATTCTCAGTCGAATGGGATTTCTTATGTGTCAACCATGTTTTTTTTCAATTCCAAAAAGTTGTCCGAATCGGACTGGGTTGTGAACTGCAAGGAAAATGTAATGGTTAATAATTACGGCACAGAATGGATTAAAATTAGTGGTATTTGGAGGCTTCGAGATAATAACAAGGCTGGTACTCCTGGTCTTGATCGACTATATGATTTCGCATGTTTAAATTAAAGAAAATAACTAGCTGAAACGTCGGGAAGCCTGAAGCCTTATGGCTGAAAGCAATACAACACCCGCAAGGGAAAAGCAGGGGGCGTTTTGTATCGCTATCGATCTCCCAACAAATGTATTTCGTTTACTCCATAGTTAAATGATTGAACAAAGTATTTTCATCAGTGAAGATGGTCGAAAATTTGACACCTCAGAGGAATGCCAAGAGTGGGAATCCTTGCTCGTTGTTATAAGAAAAGTCAGGCAGCGGTTATGGGAGCATGAATTCAAGACATCAGCCTTGGGACCAATATGGTGCAAAGAAAATATGGGAGAAAGGTGTACAGACGAATACCAGCTTCGTTCTTCCACTGACGACGAACTTCTACACTTTGATGAAGATATATTCGAAGGAAGGCTAGAAGATGTCTGCATTGATGCAGTTCAGTTATACATGTACAGGTTAAGACAAGAATATTCAATAGTGTTTGATTAGCCTATAAATACTCAATGCAGGTTTTGAACGATCTCCAATCTGAATATCCACTACACCCGCCACGAGCTGAGTTTTTAAATGTCCGCTTCAATCAAGCCATGCGTCAAAGCAAAAACTGCTGCTTGTGTTCGATCTCTTACTCCAAGCTTGTGAATAGCTGTGCTGACATGACTTTTGACGGTTTCAGCAGAAACGAAAAGTGAATCAGCGATTTCAGTGTTCCTCATCCCTCGGATAATGCAGCGAATCACTTCTAGCTCTCGCTCAGATAATGGATCAACAAGTATTGGTGCAGGCTTCACCTTTGCTGTTGCAGCCTCTCGCACAGCCCTTGGGTAGTAGATGCCGCCGCTATTGGTCGTGCTTAAAGCGTGAATGAAGTCACCGTCACCAGTTCCTATGGATGACATGAACATCACACCATCAGCGCCTGCTTGCATTGCTTCCTGGACAACTTCAGGTGTCTCACGCTGGAGAAAGATCAATGCCTTTAGATCAGGAGAATGATCCTTGGCTTTCTCTACCAGTCTTATTCCGTATCCCCGTTCAAGATCTTCACTGGTAATCAAAAGATCTGGATTGCTTTCAAGTTGTATTTGCAGTGCCTCATCTTCGGTTGTTGCACCACCAACTAACGATTGCAGGATTGGTGCAGCAAGGCTGAGTGCAGTAAGCGTGAGCCTATTTTTAGAGCAAACCAAGACTCTTTTTTTCTCCAGCATCGTTTTACAAGCATCAGAGGCTTGTTGGATTGCAGAGTCAGATGGGTTGATCCGCACGTATTCGGTACAGGCAGCCACATCAGCATAGATGTGCCATGAATCCACGCCAGAAGCTAAACAGGGCTGCTCACATAAAGCTTTCTACGTTTTGATCGGTGAAGACAATTCCTTTTAGGTCTGACCTCTCTAGTTTCCTTTTGACTATTGCATCGTTTATATTAATAGCCAGTATCTGCTTGATTTTTATTTCGCCGTCCCGCCGAAGAATCAGATCGTAATTAGGTGTCATTATCAATATAACTTTGAATCATTTATCACTATTTGTCTAACTGAGGTGATCCCCCAAATGGGGGATCAAAATCCTTGGAAAACTACCCAGGGGAGCGTTGTAGGGACTAAGAGACTTGGGATATAGTTAAAAGATGGAAAACAAATTCATCAAGCCATTATCAATACTTGTTTTATTAGGTATGACTGGCTTAGCAGGCTGCTCTAGTGTCTCAACAAACACGACACAGTCTGCAAATGAAGCAGATGTGGGAATACCTTTACAAAAACTCCCAAAAGAGCATCCAGCAGAATGTACTATTCAAGAGTATTCAGCAGAAGAGTTGTTTGCAAACTCGAAGGATGGCATCGCCGTCGTTTTAACTGATTCTGGAGTTGGCAGTGCTTTTGTTGTCAAGCACGAGGGTAATTCAACTCTACTTGCAACTAATGCGCATGTGGTTGATGGAACGAAGCTTGTGACGTTGAAGTGGGCAAATGGTTCACAGGATCAGGCTGCAGTGGTGAAAATTGGAGATACTCAGAGTCGTGACAATGATTTAGCTTTACTTCAAGTAAATGGAAACAAAGGAACACCCCTAAAGATAAAGCCGAGTAAAATAAATACTGGTGCTGATATTGTTGCTCTTGGAGCACCACATGGCCTGGACTTTACTATTACAAGGGGAATTGTTAGTGCACATCGAGAAGGAGGGCGTGTAATTCAGATTGATGCTCCTATTAACCCGGGGAATTCAGGTGGGGCAATTCTAGATAAGACAGGTTGTGTTGTTGGAGTGTCAACTTATATCCGTAAAGACAGCGAAGGACTTGGATTTGGAATTGCATCAAATCAGCTTCAGGCTTTTCTTGTTAGTGAGACCAAACCCACTCAGGAACCTAATAAGAAAGCTCAAGATATCGCTTATCACGCGCCTTCCTCTGCTCCCAGCTATCCGCAAACATGTTGGACTTCAGCACATCCCGATGCTCCTAAAGGAAAGCTAATTTCTTTGCCCTGCAAGGTATCGAATCCCAAGTCTGGCCTTATAGTTGTCAATTGGAGTGATGGTTACAACACCAAATTCCACAACAATCGAGCTACTCGCGATGAGATTGAAGACGTAGATAGTGGAACTATTAAATACGGGGAAATTGGTGACAAATTAATTGAAAGTCGTGGGAACTATTACCTCATTGTCAACGCTGACGATGGTGCCGAATCCTGGATTGCTAGTGATACGTTGAAAGACTGGCAGGAATGAGAATTTAAGCCTTAACTGCATTCTCAGGATTTGTTCAAATCATTGCCACTTAGTTTGCAGTGTTTCCTTAATATATGAACCTCAAAAAACTACTTATGGCACTAAGGGCTAATAACGCTGATAGCTACAAGTCGTAGCTGGCATTAGGAATTGAATAGCTTGGATGGGATGTGGCTGGTGAGGTTGAGTCTGAGTGGATGGTGCCTTTGTTTGTTGAAGAGAAGAGAGACAGGGTGATTGCTTGGCAACTGGGTGTGAGCCTCTAGTTCTTTTGGGGGATAGTTCAGCAGCGAAGACCACTCGGATGGGGGATTCATGCTCTCTGCACTTGAGCAAAAATAAATCCTATGAGGAATGAATCATGAGTTCTTTTAAATGCCCCCGCTGCTCGTTCGATCCAGGTGCCCACGCCTGGTCAGCAATTACCTTGGCTGCCCATAAATGGAAAGAGCATCAAATTCCATCAAGGGGAGGACACAATGGAACTATGCGTTACTTCCCGAGTCAGGATGAATATGAAGCCGCACACAAATGAAAAGCCTTCCGGTTGTTTCAACTCTTTCTTTGTTAGCTGTCCTCTCAAGCATTGTTGCTCGCCCTTCTCTAGCTAATGAATACACTCACTCTTGTTCATTCAATGGAGGCACCTGGACTCCAGTGCGCATTATCAATAATGGGCCAGCATTTACATATACATGGGCCGATGGTCCACAAATGACATACGTCTTTCGAGGCTCAATGGCGGACCGATGGAACATCACTGACAAGTTGGGCGGAAGATGGCAACTATTTGACTACAGAAATAGTCGCGACACTGTACTCACAAATCTGGACAACGGAAATAAGATTAGATGCAGCAATCAAAATCAGTTTGGTCGACCCAAATAGCCCTTTGTTGGCTTGAAGCTAGAAATACATATTGAGATCTCTATTTGACTAATTGCAGCCTCCAGGGAGTGGAAATCAATCGCCAACTTGTAGCCATGCATGGACTAACTGAATAATTGATAGTTTGCTGCTTAAAAATCTAAGCTTTGACTGCGAGCTGGAATGGTCTGAAAAGTAATCACCGGGGAATGCTTTAAGCAGTAGTCCTCAGCCAATGACCCTCGACACACAGATGACGCTGGCTCTGCTGCAGGAACTATTGATGGCACTAAGGGCTAAAGACGCTGATGGCTACAAGTCTTGGCTCACCCTTGGCATTGAAGAGCTTGGAAGAGATGTAGCAGCAGAGGTCGAGTCTGAGTGGATGGTGCCCCTGTTGGTTGAAAAGGAGAGAGACAGGCTTATGGCCTGGTCGCTGGGAGTCAGCCTCTAGTCCTTTTAGGGGATAGGTCAGCAGCAAAGACCCCTCTGCTGGGGGATTCGGAATCGTTCTGTTTCAGCGATGGTGAATAAATCGAGGGGGTGACCCCTAGACAACACCTGAATCAAATGAAACTTTCTACTTTTGTCGCTATCGATCTCCCGCCCAAAATTACTTAGTAAATGCTCAGGAAGAAATTAATTATGATTGAAACATTACTAGGAATCGACACTTGGGAGTTTAACCGACTCGCCATTTCCACGATTGTCTGCGCCTCAGCCTGCACCATACTAATCAAACTATTCAGCAAAACCACTGACTCCCAATGAACAAAACTCACGACATCCATCCAGCACTGATAGTTTCCTTCGTTTTAATTCTGGGACTTACAGTTGGTGCTGCCGTGTCAATGGAAAAGTTTGGATTCGCTCTGGGATTAGATACTACCGAACTCGAAATGGAGGATCTAATACCCGGTCGTTCAGACTTACTGCAACCTCGAAATTGAAGCCAAATAGGTGGCTGCGATTATCGCTATCGATCTCACGGCTGAATATTCACCAGCACCGCCACGAGCGTGGTTTTTTATTTTCTTGGCTTATTCGAATGACTGCACGACTAACAGGATCACTAATAGGAGTCAGAACTAATCCCTCAGGGATTAATATATAACGTACAAAGATCTCTTTGGTTATTTGCTCAAGATCATGACTTGATGGATTATGGCAAGAGCTACTGCATTAGAGACTTCTGAACGAGTCGATCACCTTCAAGTCATGATCTTGGAGGGTGAGTCAAACTCTTCATGTCTTGCTTTTGCCAGAAAGGAGTGGGGGATTAGCAGGGCTCGTGGGTACGAACTGCTTAAACGTGCCTGGACACAGATCAAGGCTGACGTTGATGAGACCGGTATCGATAGGCAAGAACTATTGGCATGGTCAATCCAGACGCTGATGGCTGCTGCTGGTCAGGCAAAACAACAGAAGAATCCAGGAGCTGTTGTTGCCTGCATCAAGCAGCTCGATTGGATGACGGGATTAGGGATTAACTCAATATCAGGAAGCAGTGCTCAGCGCAGACGTTGAAGCGGTAGGCGCAATCAGCGAATTAGGCCCATTGTTGGGGATTGGAGTCGGCTGAGTAAAAACAATATCTAATTCTTTGATCTCCAATAGTTTTTAGTTACAACTTAAGCTAATTCAAATATCTTTTGTATTTGCTTGAAGCTACTTATAGGTTATCTGTCCGAAATCTGTTTCGTATTCTGAGCAAAATGATTCGTACTTCACACATCTTCTATTCATGGCTTTCTCGATCAGATTGTATGCATTTTTAATTACTGAAAAGTGAGTTGGTGGCTGCTGCTTATCTGGCTGAACTAAAAGTAGTATCCAAAAGAAGTAGCCTCTTTCTTTAGCCACATAAATTTCATTGTCCGTAATTCTAAACTCCTCTCCTATTGATTTTAATAGTTTGACTTCTATATAGATTTCTTGTCCTCCCATAGTGGTTTTATCTATGCCGATAAGGTCGCAGCCAATGTTTCTCTTAGAAACATCTCTTGCCTCGATTTCAAGTGACTCTAAAATATCAATCGCCAATATTTCGGCTTTTCGCCAATCTGGTTGGATCATTGCAGCACTACTGCTACTAATTGCATCCTGAATGCTTGATAGTTTCGAATTTACGACAATAGGTTCAAGCTTTTCCGCTTTGTGAAGTCTATTTTCAGCATCACGTGGCTCATCTTCTTGTTGGATAAATTGAAGCAAGGATTTATACCTCTGATCACCTTTTTTTATCATTTGATTTTGGTATCTGTTTATCAGACTGATTGGGAATTTTTTGGGATTTACACCGAGAAGTAAATACCAATCTATTGCACTTAGCCCTCCACAGCGTACGGCAATTGACTCAAAAGAAAAAATATCAATCTCTAAAGAAGGATCGCCATTTATCTCTCTGGCAGATCTAATGCCTTTATCTATGCAAGAGATTAGATTGGCATCTTCAAGCTCTGATGTTTCTAATGCTTGAAAAGCATTTAAATATCTAATATCACCATGTATATACCCAATCAGATTCATTGTGGACTGCAAAGAAAGCTGATTGTCTTGGAGCCATCCAAGAATATATAGGGGTCTCAAAATCGAAATCTCTGAAGCTCCTATCGATTTGAAAAAGAAATAGCCATCCTTGTGAGACAACTGGCCGAAGCAAAGAGGATTTTCACCATTAGTGCGGCAATATTTTTTATAGTCTTGCTCTGTCATCCAGGCTGGACAGATTAAGAACGAAGAAAAGTCAAATCCTTCTTCTTTAGATGATTTTTTAATTGTGCTGGCAATGATTGAAGGGGATATATCTAGTACGTCTGCTTTGTTGTAGGGGATGATAATCTCTAGAAGCTGATAATCTTCTAGGCTAAGTAATTGATTGCTGTGGAGTTGCAATAGTTTATTGAGAAGCTCAATTAAATCCTCCATTATGCTCTTTGTCTGATCGTCGGTTGCGATACGAGTTCTGGATGGATCTGTGCTGAAATCTCCATTAATTATCGCTCCTAGCCCAGTGACTGTAAGCATTGGAAGAAAAGCCTGTGCATATGCTTGATTTTTAGTAAGCCTTATGGGCATTTCATTTTCTAAATTCGAAGATATTGAAATCTTTTTGTATTGCCATACTCTTGAAATCTTCTGCTCATTAAATTCTTTTTCTCCTAGTTGGCTATTGAAGTTAATGTCAAAATCTTGATATGGAATATTCGCTTCTGATTGATAGGATTGTCTTTGATGTCTATTGAGTTTGGTATGAAATGCTTCTGAAATCTGTATAGTAATATCAGTAATTGACCTCAAAAATAATATTGCATTTGATTTAAGACCTTTCATATCTTCCAGAAGCTGCTCTTCTTTCACGTTTGCAAGAACAAAGCATGTGTTGCATCTATGTATCTCAGTAAGTTTATTAGCTCTTGTTGAGATTATGTCATTTATGCTTCCCCAATGTGGAACGCGAAGAAGGGGAACATCTGAATTGCTATTGAATAATTCTTTGGTCTTGGACTTTGAGAAATAGACCTCAAGATCTCCGCTATAGATCGCAATCTCTTCTGCTACTCCCGATGTGGACTTGAAGCCAATACCTCTGTAGCCAATGTTTTCCCCCCTTTGCTTTGTAGAGAATGCGCTTCGGCAGATTGCTTCAAGGTCATCACATGTAAAGACGTGCCCGTCATTCAAGAAGTAAAGGTCATTGCCTATCTTCTCAGCAACAAATATATTCGACTGGCAATCATCTGCATTTTGGATTAACTCAAAATACTCTTGAGATATAGGTTTCCGATATATATTTTTCTAAGCCTGCAATCTCCTCAATGATCTTTGTATTTGTCCTCGCCTCGTCTTGAATTTCGTTTACTTTTGCTTGTAGTTTTAGCTTTAGATCGCTCATGCTCTTCTATCCAGCCTCGGAGTGAATCAAATGACATTTCTTTGTAATTATATCCTTCGACTGTATTTTTCCAGTCAGTGTGGCAAACCAATCTTATTTATGAAAGAAGGCTTCCGAAACCGTTGTTATGTCAGGGGTCGTCCATGAGTCAAAACATGTATATCGACTCAGCATCTGGCTAAGACCTGCAAGCTCTGGGCCCATGAGATGGGGGAGATCCCCCGGATGGGGAAACACCACTCACCCAGAAGGGTGAGGGCTCAGTTCGATAATTGAGGCATGGCTATTTCCTATGACCCGCCTGCATGGGTCAAGAGCGATCCAGATTCCTATAAGCGTTGGCTCAATCGCAAAGCCAACTCATTGATGAAGCGCGACCGAAAGCGAGGAGGGACTTATCGGGTGAAGGAAGCCATGGATGCCATCCATGAAGCGATGCACCGGTCAGACGGAATTGATCCTTATGACGGGCAAGCATTGGATTCAGAGTTGCTTGGCGTCTACGACAACACTCTGAGTAAAGAGAGAGGGGCTTCCTACAGAAGAGAGTTCTATCGACTTCCAACGGTTGACCATCGAAACGCTGAGCCGGTGTGTGACTTTCAGATCGTCAGCTGGCAAACCAATGATGCAAAGGGCGACATGAGCCCTGAGGAATACCTTGCTCACTGCATTGCTGTGGTGAATCACCTGACTCATGGCTGCAGCTTGGACTCTTGAAAAGGCCTGCACCACAAGCTTGAGCATCGCTGGTGGTGTTCTTGATAACCGTGACGCTGCAGCTGACCTGCGTGATCGCCTGCAGCATCAACTAAGTGCGAGTGAGTTGCTTTGAACTCAACCCCCCGTTCTTGTTTTTTTGATCAGTTTGCGGGCTGTATCACTGGGATCCGCCGGTTCTCTTTCTGCATAGCCCTGAGCTTCGGCCTGGAATCGCTGATAGCGCCGCAACTTTCGATCACTCAATCCAGCAGCGGAGATCAACCCAATGGGTCCAAAGATAAATCCACCGAAAAACCAGGCGACGGCATCGTGATCTTTGTCATTGGCAACAGCAGAAGCAAAAAAGCCGCATGGCAGCCACAAGCACAGCAGGAATATAAAAATTTCCAAAAACGTTCGTTACCGCTTCTCCAGTACTAGCCATGACCAATCTTCTTGATCACATTCAGCCTGGTCCAATCCTGGATGTCCATGACTTGCCTCGATCTGCCAGTCGTCAGGAATGGTTTGCGATCACACGGCGCATTATTCAAGCAACCATTGCTGATATGGATTTAGATCCTGACTCCTTGTCGCAGGTCGAGGAAGCGTTTATCTCTGCAGGACTGCTTTGAAGTGCTTGTAGCCCTCGAAGAAAGAACAGTTTTCAGGACTTCAATCCCAATATCCCCTAAACGGGGGATGTCTCTTTGTTCAACCTTGGCGAAACTAAGGATCCACGGGTCCGCACACCTTTCGCAAGGTCGCCAATATGGGTAAATCTTCAACTACTGCAATCTTCAAGGAAAAGCTATTAAAAAAGCATTCTCATATAGTCCTTCTTGGAGAATACGTAGCAGCAAAAGAAAAAGTAAAGTGCCGATGCGATTCTTGTGGGAATATATGGGATACTTCTACGCCAGATAATTTACTTCGGGCGACAAAGTATGGGTGCCCTGAATGTGCTAAGAGGGCTCGCAATCAGGATTGGCAATCTGAAATTAGAGTCTGGCTTAATACATTTCGAAAGGATATTGTTCTTGATGGCGAGTTGGATAATGCAAGGTCAAAAACCTGGTTCAAATGCACAAATGAAGAATGCAGTCACCGATGGAAAACTACTTTTCGATCTATTCGAGGGGCGGATTCTGGCTGCCCTGAGTGTGCAATAAAAAGAAATGCCCAAGCCCTTACTCTTCCGGAAGGTGAATTTCGGGAATGGCTTTCTGCGAATCGACCTTATAGCGAACTTGTGAAATATTCAAGCTCTAGCGAAGAAGCAACTTTCAAGTGCTTAAATCCGAATCATGAAAGTGACAATCTAATATATTCCCAAGTGCCTGAGGTGATGAGACTGCAAGGGCGTGGACTGCACGGATGCCAGCAATGTGGATGGACTGAGAATGGTAAGCAATTTGTTGCAGATGAAAAAGAAAAACGTAACTGGATGGAGAAAAATAAGCCGACAATAATTATGGGAGATAACTATGTTGACACGAAAACTCGCTGCACATTTACATGCACTATTTGTGACTACTCTTGGGATACACAAATTGCGGTATTCACCAATAATGATGCTGGTTGCCCAAGTTGCGCTGGCGTTGCTCGCGTCACCGAAGAGGAGTTCAAAGAGAGGCTTCTAGAGGTATCTAAAGGCAGTGTTCAGATTGATAGTGATTATCATGGATATGGACATAAAACCTGGTTTAAGTGCTTAAAAACTAGTTGTGGTCATCGTTGGGAAATTCAACCGGTGAGGCTTACTAGTGCTAGCCCAACAGGTTGCCCTGCCTGCACGCCAAGCGGATTTAATCCCGACAAACCAGCTTGGTTTTATTTGATGCACAAATCACATGAGCAGCAAATCGGTATCAGTAATAATCCTATCCAAAGATTGTCGACACATTATCGAGATGGATGGTCACTAATTGAGGTTCGTGGTCCTGGCTATGGAGGGAATGTTCTTCACTTTGAAAGATGTATCAAGAAGTGGTTGAGAGAAGAAATTGGACTGGTTGAGGGTAAGCTTGAAAATTGGTCAACTATTGATTTGCAAGTCAGTAGCATAGCTGAATTAGCAAAAAGATCTGATACTGAAAATCTATTAACTTTACTAGAATGATTCGTTCGGTTAATTGGCTTGATCTTTTCTGATTGCAGATGGCAGTCGAGGGCTCATAGTCAGATCCATAAAACTTGATTCTTATGGCACGCACCACTTACAAAGAACGTCAGAAACGTCGTCATAGAGCTGCTGAACTGCTCGCTGAAGGTTTATGTCCTGCTGATGCTGCGTCACGCCTGACAGCGGAGTGGGGGTGCAGTCGTCGAACAAGCCTTAGGGACATAGATATTGGTCAGGATGCGTTGTTAGAGAGCATCGACTCTCAAACGCATGCGCAATTAGCTGCATGGTGTGTGGCGTCTTATGCACGACTGATGAACAAGGCTGAGAAGGCACACCAATACGGTGCAGCGATTGGTGCATTGAACGGGTTGGTGAGATTGGTTGTGGAGCCGCAGATGCAGATCGCTAATAAGCGGACTTTCAATGGCAGCTCTAGGTACTGATCTTCATCGCTCTTCAAGGCTTTTAGGCCACGGTCTGGGCCACAGAAACCTGCGACGAGGAAACTGAGGCCAGTAGTGGCAATGGATCTGCTGGTGTCGACCATCTGCAACACAGGCAGTCAGTCAGGCCGGTCGGCCTTTCCAGTACGGGTCGTCCTCCCCAGAACCCCCAGGGTTGATGACTCATGGGAAGTAATTTCTGCTGATGCTCTGCGCTGCAGCGGGTCTGCTGCCATCCTTGGCGCATGCTCAAGAACTTCAAGCAAGGCTTAGGTATCGGGGTCGGAGTTGCCGCTGGCATCGCCCTGTTTGGCTTTGGAGCGGTTTGCTTGAAGGAGCTGCCCCTCAGATTTCAGTGGGCGGCCTACAACTTCAGGCTCAGCGACCTTGAGATCAAGAGGAACTGTCCCAGTCCCTCAGTCCAGTGCCGCAGCTTCGACAAAAGAGTTAAAGACTCGATCCAGGGGTTTTTCGCATCCAGCCAAGAGCTGGAGTGGATCAAACCAGTGCTGAAGTGATTTCCCGTTGCCATCCTTGGCGCATGAGAAAGCTCCTGCTCCTCCTGCCGCTGTTGTTCATTGCTGGCTGTGGCAAATAAGGCTCCTATGCGGAGGCGGCTTCAGCTTGCAACTCATGGAGATTTGAAAAGGGCAGGATCGACATCGCCAACTCCGTTCACAGCAAGGCGAAGACCATTCCAATTCGGCTTTGTATGAACGAAGACGTCACCAGACAAATCCTTGGATATGAGTACCCCAAGGCAGAAGCAACCACGACCTACATCCGTAAAAGTGGCACCGGACTCGTCAACGAAAACGGCAACGTCTTGCCGACCCTCAGAGTGATCGCCAAGCGGTTCAAGTACTGATCAGCGCCACCGGAACTAAACGTCGATCACATTTGGTTCGGTGCCTTCCTCAAGAGCAGCGAGATGCTCCCTGATCTGAGCCATCTGCTTTAACTGACGACCCCTGATGGATTCGAACACTGGACCGTTTGCGCGAGCAGCTAGCTGGTTGTCAGGCTGTTTTGCTTCTTGGCGGCTAATGCGGATCGTCTTCACCACTTAGTACCGAAACAACAGGTTTAAGGGGTGTGTGCGTGGCACAGGAAAAATCACCAACGCCGTAGACGAAGGCAGGTCTACCCCGCCTTGGCGGGCCATTTGACGGCTTGTGATGGCGCTGCAGTTTGCCCTGGGTGAACAGGTCAACACAGCAAACGCGGATGTATTCCTCATCTGCTGCAAGAGCCTTGGTGAGGTCAGCAATCGAGCAGTAGCCGTGATGTGTGACATGGCTCAGGATCCGATCTGAAAGCCGTTGCCGAACACCTGGCAGCTGCTGTTCCTGGTCCTCAATCAACCACCAATCAAAAGATTCAGGCTCACGATCCAGCAGCCATTTAGTGCCCTCTTTGATGTTCCGTTTACCCAAGGCATGCAGGCTGAAGTACTGACCTGCCGGAGCCAAGCCCCAGCAGTCTTGAACTGCGGCGCTGATGGTTCCAAGCCCAGCGATGTCATCCCACTGCACTGTCTGACGACGCTGCCGAACACCATTGCCGTCCTTTGGAGCCTTGATGAGGTGTGCAGTCATCAGGATCAAGACGCCAGCATCAACCGCGGCCTTGTTCAACTCGTAGAGCAGGTCCACAAGTTCAGAATCAACCGTCCGTCTGTTCTCACTGCACAAAACAGTGGTCAAAGAGTCGATGCAGATTGCGTCGTACTGCTTTGACTCGATGGCCTTTAAGAGCAGTTCAACTGGGAATGGCTCTTTTGGATAGATGACATCCCAGTTTTGCTTGAGTTCTTGCTGCCTGTAGACAGCCTGAGCATGCTCTTTAGGCTCGTCGCCTTGGATCAAGAGGCACCTGCCCTTGGTGACTTTGAAAGCACCAAGGAAATCAACACCTTCTTCGATCGCCTCAAGGAACCGATTTACCAGCGTGGTCTTGCCGGTGCCACGTTCAGCAGCCAGAAGAACAATGCCACTGACAGCAATCAGGAAGACCCGCCAGATTTTTCCTAGTTCTTGCACACACCCCTGAGCACGCTTTTCGATCAGGTCATCAAGGGGGTTGAAGTCGTATTCGCTCATGACAGCCACCCGTTGAGTTCAGGGCAGCCGAGATCGTTTTTGCGGAAGCAATCAACGTCACGGCGTTGATACCGCAAGGTCTTCAGCTTGTGCTGCACGGCAATGACAAACCGCCGGTATTTGGCGTTGTGCCTGGCGGCATCAAACAACAGCGGCAGCAGCTGATCACCGTTGTATTCCGCCCGATAGATGGCCTTGAAGTAGTGGCGCAGCTCATCAGGACTGCACAGTTCAAACTCAGGGCATGCCATTGCCTCGCGCCATTCAGCAATGAACTGAGGAAGCAGCCTTCGCCACCTGGTGCTGACGTGACGTTTTGGTTTTGGCCTTTGTTTGCAGCGTTGATCTGCTGGCGGCCATGGCTTGAAAAGCTTGCAAGCACCGGTGTGAACACAGTTGGTGCGATGCAAGAACCACGTTTGACCATGCCAAGGGAATTGATCCGCCAGCGGTGAGTTGTGGCAGAACACCGTGGCGTCATTGAAGGCGCAGTCTTGGTCTTTGGTTCGACCACAGGCGCAGGGGTTGCGCCGACTGGAACGAGTGAGCTTCTGCTCTAACTTCCGCCCTAAATGGTGATTTGTGGGTCTAGACCTATTTGTCGTGCCAACCGATTTAGATGCACTGACAACCTGCATAGGCAGCAGGGTTTCACTTAACCTTGAGGTAACACGGGCCTCATGGCTGCTCAATTTTTGGGCAGTCATTTTTTATACCCCCGCCAACTTCCGAAGTTGCTGCGCGGTGGTCGCCGTATTCATCTGACGAAGCTGGCCACGCTTGTGCAGCAGCTCCTGAATACGATCAACGCGCCAACGAATTGAGGCGTTACTTGAATCACCGAGGAAATAATGTTCACCGGCGACTAGGAAGCCACCATGGGTGTCTCGTTTTCGCTTCAGGTAGCTTTCGCTGACTTGAAGAAACTCTGCTGCATCTGGGGTCCGTAACAACAAGGGAAACGCTCCTGACGTATCCCCATGCACTGAGCAATGACCTGCACATAGCGAGGGAACTGGGTGAAGTCCCAGAGCATGTTGGGGTGCTTGTTAGCGACTAGGCATTGCAAGTTGGCCTCAACTTCAGGCACGCTAAGTTCTCCACACGGAACTCTGATCACAACACTGTGACCATTGACGGTGGCTTGCTTTCCCCGAGCTTTTTGCGAACGCGTTACCTTACGAGTCATTGATGCATGAGGGTGTTTATTACCTCATCCCGCTAGACGCTAAATGCGAATCGGCCATGCTCGGGGAGAGCAGTTATGACGGGGGCCTGGTATCACCCAGCCGTTGTCCGTCAGATGTGATGCTGTGATCATATTGATTCAATCTGCGGTTGTCAACTACAGCCAGCCACAGCAGAGTGATGCACTGTTGGTATACCAACGGCATACCATTTACCTCATTTTTCAGTTACCGACAGCTACTAATCCTTCGTTATATCGATCAACTGCCGCTTCCAGACTGGCTTCATCAACCCACGAGCCGTAGTTCTTCAGATGCACCGCAGTTGTGTGACCCATAAGTGCAGCTGCTTGCCTAACATGCAAACCATTATTTGAGCAAACGTGACAGCGCCAGGCCCAAGAATGTCGAAGGCTATAAGGCGTGATGTCTGGATTACTCAGAACCAAATGCTTCCAAGGCTCATAACGATTCAGCAGCTGCCCAAACGAATGACCGACCTGTTGGAACGTGCCCTTAACTTCCACCTTTTCAATCTCATTTGCGATGGCAGTTGGCAACTTCACCAAGCCGCTGGAATAGAGCTTGAGCAAGCGTTTGCCTTCACCCTCACGGCCAGCAATGTCCAACGGCAAGCAACGCCGTGGTGACTTTGCTTTCTGAGCCAACGTCGCTGCATTTCTTTTGACGTGACCGGCATAAAGCTTGTCCCCTTTCACGCTCAATACAGCCAACTCAGCTGGCCTCAAACCAAACAATGCAATTAAGCCAGTCGCCAGACGCAAGTCATGGCGACCATCAGCCTCCATTTGATCCAATAGCCCAGCTAGCTGTTCTGGTTTGACCGGAGGCGTTAGCCGCTCCTCTGTAGAGGTTGCGGCTACGCCGATCAATTCATTGATGAACGCCTTTTCTGGCGGCAACCAACGCTGTGGCGCTCCAGCTTTGATGACGGCGTAAGTCAAAAAAGCGCAGACATCACCCAAGTTTCGTTTCCGGCCCTGACCACCTGATGCCATTTGGGTGAAGTGCAACTCAGCGAAACGCTTCAGTAGCGCCCTTGAGTCGCGTGGTTTTGGTCTTGATTCAAGGCAGACCAAAGCGCGGTCCAATCGCGTTTTCAGGTCAGCCAAAGTTGAACTTCGACGACCCTGTTTGGCTAGCAAATATTCCTCAACGACAGCTGGCCAACCTTGATCTGCGATGCCTTTGTTGTCTTCAGGAACGGCAAGTGCCTCAGTATCTAGACGGACCGCTTCAGCAAGGCTGATGTTCCTGCTTTCAACCAACTCACGGCACCGTGTGACGGCGTTGAGGATCACCACGCTGTTGGTGGCCTTCCATTCAATCGACAGCACCTTGGCCGACTTAGTGCCGTCTTCGTAGACGCGGGTCAGCTTGGCTTTGCCGGACTGTGCGATGACGTTCCAGCCGCGGCCATGGTTGTCCTTGATCTGTCGCCTGAGCGTTTGTTCCCACTTCTGTGGAGGCATGACTGCTTCCTGGGTCTAGAGCAGTTCTAGAGCAGAATTTAGAGCAGAACAGCCCTAACAGGCCGTAGCAGGCTGTAGCCAGGCAACAAAAAAGCGGCCTTGCGACCGCTGAAAACCTTGTCTGCGACTGGGATTCAATCAATGGAGCCAAGCGGATTCGAACCGCTGACCCCCTGCATGCCATGCAGGTGCTCTACCAGCTGAGCTATGGCCCCATCAACAACGACAAAGCCCGCAAGCCTTTTCGTTGTCGAGGCGAAGCATACACCGCCACGGAGCTCAAACTTGGCGCCACACCGCCATTAATTTGCCCTGAACCTGCACCTGCTCCGCTGGCAACTCAATGGGGTCGTAAGCAGGGTTCGCCGCTTCCAAGCGCACCACACTTCCATCCAGGTGGAAATGCTTGAGCGTTGTGCCACTCCCTGCCACCAAAGCACTCACAATCGTCCCCTGACGCAGGCGACCCGGCTCTTGAACCGGCTGCATGAGCACAACATCACCATCGGCAATGTGAGCATCGACCATCGAGTCACCATTCACCGTGAGCGCAAACAAACCACGGGTTTCGAGCACTGGAGCCAAATCAAGATGCTCTTGCACATCATCAAAGGTTTCCACCAAACCACCTGCCGCAACAGCGCCAAGCACGGGAATTCCAGACGCCACATCCCCCAACAATTGCAAGGTGCGCGCTTGACCCTCCTGCCAAGTGAGCCATCCCTTCTGCTGCAAATGGCGCAATCGGCTTTGCACAGGAGCAGGTGATCGCAGCCCCATCGCCTGCATCATCTGACGAATGGAGGGGCTATGGCGATGGCTACCGATGTAGTCCGACAGCCAGTCGTACAGCTCCTGCTGAGCAGTGGTGAGAGGCTCGGGGGATCCAGTGGTCACCGGGATGATCCAATTTAGTCAATACATTTGTACCTATTCAATAGGGATTTGGCAAGGCCTTAGGGCTTAGGAGCTTGTGCGCAGATCCAATTCACCTTGGAAGCCGTTCCCTTTCGCCCTGGATAAGGGCTCCAGCGCCCCTCCTGATCCTGCCGCTCCAACACCCCATCAACACACTGGGCGCGCATGGATAACTGCCGCATTCCCCAGGGATTGTCCTCACCTTTGCGCATCAACAACAAAGCCTGAAAGGTCACCGTCTGATCCTCACGGCGAGGATCACGCAAATATTCAGCGGCGTCGATTTTGGGGGATTGCATCGCCTCCATAAACATCCAACCAGCCTGGGATGCCGTCTCCTGATCACTCATTTGCAGGCGCACCTCACTCCAAAACTTGGGCTCAGGTTTTGGCGCCCATCTGGCATCGCTTGGCAACGCAGAGGCAACCGACACAACAGCCGCGGTGGATCCGGTGATCACGATGGTTCGCAATCCAACCGACGTCCTCAGAATGGAAAGAACGCTCATGACTTCTCCTTATCGACGTTTTTTTGCTTGATCAATTCCGCCAACATTTCCAATTTGGCGTTTTCGGATTCGGAGGCGCGAGACGCCATCCAGGCACTAGACGCCTTGAGCTGAGCCAGTTGCTGAACCAAAGACAACGCCGTTTCTCTCAGAGTTTCGATGTCATCGCACTCCCGGATGAAGCGGCCCCACTTCTCGAGCTCAAAGGATTGTTCCAGGCCTCGCTCAATTGGATTGATGCTCATGCGCTCTGCTCCCTCTGTTCCTGATCCTTCTGCTCCTGCTCCAGCAAAGGGTCTGGCTCACCATTGCAGATGGCTTGAGCCCTGAGATAAAAGCCGCTGTCGCGATCACCCGCCGCCTCTAGGGCTTCGAGAACCCTCTTCCAGTTGTCGCGTTCGACTTGATCCATGCTTCAAGTTGACGTTGAAAAAATCTTACGTAGAAATTTGAGACTGAGGTCACGCACCGCTGTCCATTCAGCATCCACGGTGATCGCATGACCACTGCGCTCTAACCAGTGAAGCTCTCGAGGAGAAGACTGCACGTTGCGCATCAACAGCGCAATTCCACTGGCTGAAATAACCTTGTCGCGACGACTCGCAATGGCCAACAGCGGTTGCTGAACCTGGGTGAGCTGCTTGCGCGTGCGAGAGATGAGATCAAGCACGCGAGCGCTGGTTGCCACGGGATAGCGGTCGTAAGACCACAGCCGCTTTGCGGCGCCTTGATCAAAGAAATCAGAGGCCGGCTTTGGCAACGATTCCGTGAAACGGATGAGCAAAGGGGCCAAAAAACGGCGCGGATCTCCGCTGCGTATGGGTGGTGAATACAGCAGGAGAGCCTTGATTTGTGGATAGCGCAACGCCAATTGCAAGCTCAAAATCGATCCCAACGACAGACCTCCCACCACCACACTCTGACCTTCTGACAACAGGCGGGTGATCAAGGCATCGAGAGGGGCAATCCACTGCTGCGGATGCACTTCCATCAGATCCTTGAGGGTGGTTCCATGACCCGCGAGCAGGGGAACTTCAATGCCATAACCCTCGGCGTTCAAAGACTCAGCGAGCAGCTGCATCTCAGAGGGCGAACCTGTAAATCCATGAATGAGAACGACAGTCACTGCCCCACCAGGCAGTGAAAACGCCTGGGGCGAAGCACTCACAAACCACCAAGCAACACAGCCAGGAGGGCCTGCTGGGCATGCAAACGATTCTCCGCTTGGTCAAAGATCCGGCTTGAGGCACTCTCCATCACCCCAGCGCTGATCTCCTCGTCTCGGTGGGCAGGCAAACAGTGCAGAACAATCGCTTTCGGATCAGCTTCTGCTAGCAGGGCCTCATCCAAGCAAAAACCTTTAAAGGCCTGTTCGCGCTCCGCTTGCTCCTGTTCCTGACCCATCGACGCCCATACATCCGTGTACAGCGCCTGGGCGCCACGAACCGCCGCCACTGGATCACTGGTGACCTCAATCTGGGCTCCAGACACGGCAAGAGCACGGGCTTGATCCAGAACCCCAGGTAGCGGCTCAAAACCATCGGGACAGCCGATGCGCACATTCACGCCCAGAAGCGCACCGCAGAGCATTAAGGAGTGGGCCACGTTGTTGCCATCACCGACATAAGCCAGGGTTTGGCCTTGCAAATCACCGAAGGCCTCCTGCATCGTGAGGAAATCAGCCAAGGCCTGACATGGATGTTCCAGGTCCGTGAGGGCATTGATGACAGGAATGGAAGCCCAGTAGGCGTAATCCACGAGCTCCTGTTGGGCATAGGTGCGCACTGCGAGAGCGTCACAAAAACGGCTCAACACCCTGGCCGTATCTTCCAGAGGTTCACCACGACCGAGCTGGGTGACCTGGGGATTGAGATCCACGGTTTGACCACCGAGCCGGGCCATCGCTACTTGAAAACTCACCCTGGTGCGTGTGGACGCTTTGGTGAAGATCAACCCGAGCACCCGATTGCCGAGGTCGATGCGACGGTCACCCGACTTCAGTTGGCGCGCAAGGTCGAGCAGGGCCTGAGTTTCTTGCGCAGAAACGTCTGCAGACGACAGGTAATCACGCCCGCTCAGGGAGGTGAGAACAGCAGCAACGCCCTTATCCATGCCAGCGGCTTCAAAGGAGTGTTATCGGGGATGAAAGGGCTGCTCGTCAAGCCTTCTTGAGCCCGCGTGCTGGAAACGTTGCGATTGGGGACGCCAAATGCTTCAAAAAAAACTGCCCCCATAAGGGGGCAGTTGATGCAATGCGTGAAGGCAGAACAGACATCTGCCCCTTAAAAATGCGCGACGTTATGCAGCAACAGAGTGCTCATCAGGCATCACACTGGCTGAGAGCATCTCTCGAAGATCATCCCCTTCGATCACTTCCTTTTCAAGAATTTTCTGGGAGATCGTTTCGAGCAAAGCCATGTTTTGACGAAGGATCGAGAGAGCTTGATCATGGGCGCGGTCCACTAAACCCCGCACTTCGCGATCGATCGCTTGGGCTGTGGCATCACTCACCGCACGGCGGGGGTTGTTGTTGCCACCAAGGAAACGGCCGCCACCTTGCTTGTCATAGGCAAGCGGTCCGAGGGTGTCGCTCATCCCGTAGGTGCCAACCATTTGCTCGGCGATATCGGTGGCGCGCTGGAGGTCATTGGCTGCGCCGGTGGTGATTTTGCCGAAAACGATTTCCTCTGCAGAACGACCGCCTAGAAGGGTGGCAATTTGACCTTCTAAATCCTCGCGAGAATTGAGGAAGCGCTCTTCCGTGGGAAGTTGCAGCGTGTAGCCAAGGGCGCTCATGCCGCGGGGCACGATCGAAATTTTGGCCACCTTGCTGCCGCCGGGCATCAGGTGACCCACGATCGCGTGACCAACCTCGTGATAAGCAACGACCTTTTTCTCGTCGTCTTGCATCACCCGGCTCTTTTTCTCCAGGCCGGCAACAACTCGCTCGATTGCTTCATTGAGGTCGCCCTGTACGACTTCTTTCTTGTAATTACGGGCCGCGAGGAGGGCTGCTTCATTCACCAAATTGGCGAGATCGGCACCGGCAAAACCACTGGTGGCTTGAGCAATTTTGTCTAAATCAACCTCTTCAGCAAGTTTTACTTTTTTGGCGTAGATATCGAGAATCGTTTTACGACCTGAAAGGTCTGGACGATCCACCAACACCTGACGGTCGAAACGACCGGGACGAAGCAACGCTGCATCCAAAACTTCAGGTTGGTTGGTGGCGGCCAACACGATCACAGGCTTGTCTTTGGAGGCAAAACCATCCATTTCTGTGAGCAGTTGATTCAGGGTTTGCTCACGCTCATCGTTACCCCCAACCACGCCCATGGAGCCGGAACGGCTCTTACCAATCGCATCAAGTTCGTCGATAAAGATGATGCAAGGAGCATTCTTCTTGGCTTGTTCGAACAAGTCACGAACGCGAGCAGCACCAGCTCCTACGAAGAGTTCTACAAATTCAGAACCACTGATGATGAAGAAAGGAACACCCGCCTCACCAGCCACGGCCTTAGAGAGCAAGGTTTTACCTGTACCCGGAGGACCAACAAGCAAGACCCCTTTGGGAATTCGTGCTCCGATATCGGTATAACGCTCAGGAGTTTTTAAGAAATCAACAATTTCATTGAGCTCATCCTTGGCTTCATCGACACCTGCCACGTCGGCAAACGTGACCCGAGATTGCTCATCAGGCACATAAACCTTGGCTTTGCTCTTTGTGAAATTGAGTGCACCTTGTGCACCACCGCCACCCATGGAGCGGCGCGCAAAGAATTGCAGCACCAGGATGAAAATTAGCGGCGGCACCACCCAACTCAAGATGGTGGTGAAAATATTGGGCTTCTTCGGAGGAGCAGCAGCAAACTCAACTCCCTTGCTCTCAAGGCGCTGAGGCAGATCCATGTCGAAGATCGGCGTGGTCGCGAGCACGGAAGGGGCACCTTCCTCAACCTCACTGAGCTCGTAGCGAATTTGATCTTGGGTAATGAAGGCGCGCTTCACCGCTCCATCATTCACTTGATCGATAAAGAGTGAATAGGGCACCCGAGGCACCTGCTGCATGCCCTGATTAGGGATGAAGCTGCTGAGAAGCAGCAGCACTCCGAAGCCAATCAGCACCAGATTGATGATCCCGAAGCGCCGATTAGGGCGATTGTCATCTTCTCGAATCGCCATGAAGCTGATTCCCAATTGCGCACCAAACTAAGTCGGTTGTTTCCCTGATGGGTGCACGTGCTGGGAGGAGAACCGAACGCCTGGAGCTCAAGCGAAAGTCTGCGTCCCTATTGGCGTAGTTCCCTCGGGACCAGTGCATGGCTCCATCCCCTTGGTATTTGGACCAGCAGGCGCCTTCGCAAGGGCCATGGACCTCTCAAACAAAGGCATTACCAATCCCTCAATTTCATTCAGATCCTTCGCGCTTTGCTTAGGCCAAAGCACTTGAAGCGCCTCGAAACACGGACAGCCCTGGCCTTCATCTTTGGCCCTCTGCTCTTTGCACTTGGATCCTGGTTGCAACTCCACACCAGCCAATCGCCATCCTTAGCCCTTGGTTTGTTGGCAATTGGGTCTGTGTTCTTCACAGCAGGTAGTTGGTGGCAACTCCAGCAAGCACGTATTGGAGATCGAGCGCTGCCAAAAAATGGACCGCTCTGGGAATGGTGTGGCCTGCGTTGCGCCCTCACCCAGAGCGTTGGCACGGTGTTGTTCAACATCGGCACCTTTTTCAGTTGGAATCAGCAGCAACCCAATGCTGAGCTCTGGCTATTGCTGGGCATCCTCCCCAATCTGATCGGATCCATCCTCTTTCTGATCTCTGCCGCCTATGGAATGCAAGAGGTGGGGCACGGCAGGCTGCTGGTCTTCGAACCAGATCACCTCGGCTGGTGGATTTCAATCGTGAATGCGTTGGGTTGTGTCTGGTTCATGCAATCGGCAATCGCAGGGTGGCCGACAAGCGTGCCCCTGGAACAGGTGCTCGACAGCACAATGTCCATGCGAACCACCTTGCTCGGCTCGCTGGCGTTCGCGATTGTTGGAATCCTGAGCCTGGCGGAATGCTCTGAAGATGAAATCAGACCGATCGAAGCGCCGTCATCGAGACAAAATTTATGAGCTGCTCTTAAGCCTCTGCTTAATGGTGCTGGTGAGCTTTGCCTTTCCGCGCCTGAGCTGGATCGGCCTGCTTGGCTACGCCTTGATCGCCTTGCTGCTCACGCAATTGGTGATGATCCGCAAAGAAACGCTCACCCTGGGAGATCGTTTGTACCAGCTCCTAGGTCTTGGAGCTCTTAGTGCCCTGCTTCTGTGGCAAATCACCCCTATCCGCTGGGTGGTGAGCGGCGTTCCACTCGTGCTCACCTGGAGTGTGTTGGTGGGTTGGAGCGTGATCCGCTTGGTGGAACGATTGTCCCAGGAACGGAGAGTCACCTCTGGGTTGCTGATGGGAGCTGCCGCTGGCTATTTGCTGTTGGGGCTCACAGCTGGCTTGGTGATGAGTGCGGTGGAAACCATTCAACCGGGCAGTTTCGCGCCACTCAACATGCTTCAAGAATCCGCCAGTGGGGCCAACGCAACCGTGCTGATGAAGCTGAATGACTTCTCTCAAATCAATTATTTCGCCTTCATTTGCTTAACCACGGTGGGCTTAGGCGACATCCAACCCGTGCTGCCTGCCTCGCGGATACTGGCGGTCATCACAGGAATCATTGGTCCGCTCTATCTAGCGGTGGTGATGGGAGTTCTGATCGGTCGCTATACCAACCAAGTGGAAGAGAAAGACATTTTTAAGCACGAAGACCGACGGTGAGTCGAGACCTCAGCACTAGCGTGAACCCTCATTAAAGACGTAACAACCACCATGCAATACGCATCCCTATCCAACGGTGACCGGATGCCGTTGTTAGGTCTAGGCACCTGGAAGTCCGAATCAAGGCAGGTCTATACAGCAGTAAGAGAAGCGATCAAGATTGGATACCGCCACATTGATTGCGCAAGTATTTATGGCAATGAGAAGGAAGTAGGTGATGCCATTCAGGACGCAATTCACAATCATGAGGTCACAAGATCAGAGCTTTGGATCACATCCAAGCTCTGGTCGAATTGCCATGGCAAGGATGATGCAGAAGCAGCACTTAGACAATCACTTCAGAATCTCGGAGTGGACTATCTCAATCTTTATCTGATTCATTGGCCGGTGAGCATCAGACCAGAGAAGACTTTTGCAGAGTCGGTTGATGATCTACTCACACCGGAACAAAGTCCGATCAGCGAAACATGGGAGGCGATGGAATCAGTGCGCGATCAAGGTCTTACAAAACACATTGGTGTTAGCAACTTTTCAATTAAAAAATTGCAAAAGCTGATCTCCCATTGCAAGCAGAAACCAGAGGTAAATCAAGTGGAGCACCATCCCCTGTTGCAACAACCACAGCTTGTTCAGTACTGCGCTTTAGAGGGGATTTTGATCACCGCCTATTCCCCACTTGGATCGATGGACCGGCCTCAATCTCTCAAGGTGAAAGACGCTCCAGTTGTGCTCGACAATCCCGTGATTCGTTCGATTGCCGAGACACGCGGCTGTTCGCCGGCCCAGGTGGTATTGGCATGGGATGTACAACGGGGCATTTCAGCGATTCCTAAATCCGTGAAACCGTCACGGTTGCTTGAAAATCTCCAAGCTGCGGACATCCAACTCAGCGACACCGAGCTGCAAAAGATTGAAGCGCTCGATCAAAACGTTCGCCTTGTAAATGGAGCGTTTTGGGTGATGGAGGGCGGCCCTTGGACGCTTCAATCGCTCTGGGACTCCCCTTAACCAGCTGGATCAAGGGGAGGCGTTAACGCTCCAAGCAACAGATCACACCCCAACCACTCTGCCGTCAGCGCGGACAGAGGAATCACCTGATCCATGGCCGAGAAGCCCAGGTCGCCAAGCGACGTGCGAGCCAATGTGCCCCCAAGCAGCTTGGGGGCAATCACCACCGCTAACTCCTGCACACAACCCTGCTGGACTGCTGCAGCCGCTAAGGCCGGGCCGCATTCCCAAAGAACACGGTTGCAGCCTCTTGCAGCCAAGGCATGTAAAAGATCCAACGGCTCGCTTGCCAGAAGCTCGAGGCATTCCGGACCCTCAGGCAGGGGACGATCAGCGCAGCCTGGTCCATGGGCAAGAAGCGTTGACGCCAGGCGTGTATCCCAAAGCTGAGCTTGGGTTGGGAGGTCAAGACTGCGACTCAGCACCACACGCAAGGGTTCGGGCGAACGGGCTCCACGGCTCGTGAGCAGAGGGTTATCAGCGCGCACGGTGCCGCCTCCCACAATCACCGCATCACAACCAGCCCGCAACTGATGCACCCAAGCGCGAGCTGGAGGGGCACTAATCCACTGACTTTCGCCATTCGTAAGCGCGGTGCGGCCATCCAAGCTCATCGCCCACTTGAGAAGGCCCCAGGGACGGCCGGTTTGAACGCGATGCACGAAGGCACGGTTTTGATGGGCTGCTTCAGCCTCGAGCACGCCGGTGATCACCTCCAAACCGGCATCCCGCAAACGCTGAATGCCACCACCAGCCACACGCGGATCAGGATCTTTGAGTGCCACAACCACGCGCTGAATGCCGGCCTGAATCACAGCCTCCGAGCAGGGGGGGGGTGCGGCCCTGATGGCAACAGGGCTCGAGCGTGACGATGATCGTGCCGCCCTTGGCGCGCCCACCGGCTTGAGCAAGCGCACCCACCTCGGCATGGGCTTGACCTGCCTTGGCGTGAAAGCCTTCGCCCGCCAGCGCTCCTTGAGCATCCAGCACCACCGCTCCCACCAAGGGATTGGGGCTGGTTTGGCCTCCCGCCAAGGCCGCAAGCTGCAGCGCCCGGCGCATCCAAAGGGTCCAGCGGTCGGAGCCGGCCTGCATCAGCTCAGCGGCTGGGTTTGCACATCGCGCCATTCACCCACTACGTAAGGGGGAACAGGCAACTCATTGAAGACTCCTGGCAGGAACAAACGCAAAGGCCGGTTGTTGCTCAGATCGCCAAGAAGTGGATCGAGGGCGAATTCCGCGGCAGCCTCACGGCCATCACTGACGAGCGCAGGATTATCGAGGGTGATGTCGTCTAGTTCCCATTTCTTCACTCCGGCCTGAACGCCCATCGAAACCGGATGGTCAAGCCGAACCTTGCCGGGGTAGCCCACGATTCTCAGAACCACGGGATTGCCTGGCTCGCCTTTGCGATAGACCACGGCTTGCCAGCTGTCGTAATCAAGGTCGCGCAAACTTTCAAGGCTGCGCAGCATCGGAGCGCCGGCCTCGTCGTTGTGCTGGTGCACCTGCGCCAGGGCTGCATTGGGAGTGACCAGAAGCAGAAGCAACGCAGCCAACAAGGAGACCAACAGTCGACGCAGCACGCCCATTCGCTCAAACCAATCGATGCAGCCATCATCGGCGTTGCCTGCAAGGACTGCGGAACTTACAGGCCTCAGAAAGACAAAAACAAAATGATCCTCTCCCCCCTACAAGGAGGAAGATTCAGTTAAGCCATGGGCCCTTATATCAAATTTTAACAGCAATGAGCAGAAATAGACTTAAACCAAAGCCGTAAAATCACTGATACTAAATTCACCATTACCTCCAAGAATAGAATCAAACTCTGGGGCATTCTCAATCGCTTCCGAAGAAGAAACACCCTGACGAAGAATGTCATCAGCTGCTTCCACTAAACTGAGATCACCTTCAGCATCATTGCTCAAGGCCCAGAACATCATTCCGCCAAGATCTTTCTCTTGCACGTAAGCGGCTTTTCCAGCAATCGTGGCGGTCGTTTCAATCGAACTCCATTCATCACCGTCATAGGCAAAGGCCGCTTTGCTGTTGTCATCCCAGTAGAGATTGGTCTGCCCCGTGATGACATCAGACACGATGTCTTTGTAGTCATAAACCCCAGCCTCAAACGACCCTTGCGCCGCAGCACCCGTGCCTGATTGTTGATAACCAAAGGTGCCACCATCCTCAACACCACCCCAAGCCCGGGTATAAGCAGGAGCTCCTAAAACAACCTTGTTGAGGGCAACCCCAGCCTCTTCAAAGACAGACACCGCAGACGTGACATCGTAATTGTTGGCATCCCCTGTCATCGCAGATTGATGCCCCGTTTGATTCTCCCAACCTCCATGGAAGTCGTAGGTCATTACATTATAAAAATCAACGTAAGGATCGATCCCAGCAAGATTGAGATTGGCAAGTTTTTCTGCGCCACCTGCCGTAGCGATAGACACCTCATAGTTGCCACCAGTTTGCGATTCGAGTGCATCAAGCTCACTGCGCAACTGCTCAAGCACTAGGGCAAAATTTGCCCCATCATTGGCACTCGATGCATTGCCCGCATCACCACCACCACCGGGATATTCCCAATCAAAATCCACAACACTGAAGAAGTCATAGGTTTTGAAAATATCCACCACATCACTCGTGAACTGATCACGGCCTGCTTGCGTTGCTAAGGCCGTGCTGAACTCATCAGAGAGCGTCCATCCACCAAGGGCAAAACCAAGATCAACATTGGGGTTGAGCTCCTTAAAGCGGCTCAGTTGCTCGAAGTTACCGGCATCTTGAGGTCCAGCATCATTCCAACCAACGGGAACACTGGTGACCGTGACAGAGTCAGCCGTTTCAGTGATGGTGTAGCGATCTGAGTTGTAAGCAGCAATCAGAACTGGATCAACAGCCTGATACTCAGCTGTTGTGAAGGTTCGACTCACTTGATCAGCTGCATCAAAGCGCTTCTCCTGTGCTGCATAGGTATCAAAAAGCTCCACAGAGCCATCGGCCTTCACATCAAAGAAGCTGTAGTTGAGATGGGTCATCGCTTGCCCATTCACATCAGACAGATTGACATCGCGCTCATACACCCCCCATTCCTCGAAATAGGTGACAATGCGCTTATCACTACCACCATTCGGAGTCTGAAAATCAACCAAGGTTGCAACAGTGAGTTCAATAGAGGGCTCAACCATTGGCGTTGAAGCTGTGCTTTGTGCAGCAACCAAATCAGCGGCGGCAGAGGAATGATCAACAACACCTCCAGCAACAGCACTCTCCGTGAAATCAAACACCTGAGCAGGGTCGATGAACTCACCAGCTGCCTGGTAATAGGACGCCTGCGAGGCACCTGGAGCCAATGGAGCAGCCCATGACTTCGGAGAAATGGAGACGTCGTAGCGACTATCGCTACGCAGCGCAGACGTCACTTCAAAGTTGCTAACCATTGTGAGTGGAGCATCCATCACAACATCCACAGTCCAGTCGTCTCCGGCAGAACCATCTCCAACATTGGTCACGGTGATTTCGCCCGCGAAGATCCCAGACCATCCACCGGTGATCGTGGCCGATACAGAGAGTCCCTGGGAATCGGCCATCACCGGCGATGACTCAGAAGCTGGCGGTGACTCAACGACTGGCGTTACTTCAACAATGGGCAGTGGCTCAGCAATGGGCGCTGCTTGATCAGGAGCCACAACATCGGCCCCAGAAGCAGCAACAAAAAACAGCGCATTGCTGAGCTCGCCTGAATCCGGTAATCCCACGCTGTTGGCATTAAAGGAGAGATCAACAGATTCACCAGCTGGAATCTCGAGGCCCCAGGCGGGAGGCGTAATCAACACCTGATAGACACCACCACCGAGATCGTTCACGGAGGATTCAGCCGACCAACTCTCAAAATCGGGTTGATTGGTCAAAAAACTGAACGACCAATCCTTGAGTGCAACATTCGATGCGTTCGAGAGCGTGAGGGTTCCACCTATCCCTCCGGAATAGAGATTGCCAGCAACCGAGGCCTGCAGTTCGCCCGAGCTCGATGGCATCGGATGGTTGTGCATGGAGTGGTCAGTCATGGACTGAGACCCGTCCATCGCCATCACGATGGAATCGGGATTCACCATCAGCCCAGCGCGCACTTGGTTGCCATCGGTGGAGGCTCCACCGAGAGCTTGGGGTGTGAGGAGATCAGCCCGGCTCACCAGAGAAACCTCATCAGCCGTGAATCCAAAGGGAACCTCGAGGTTGTCCTCCATCACCTGATCGTGATGAAACTCGAGATTGGCCCCGATCAAATCACTGCGCTGAACTCCTGTTAACAGAACACTTTGATTCGTGGGCTCAAACTGAATCAATAGTCCCTGATCCGTATCAACAACAGACAGACGTTCGCGCGTACCTGTGTAGAGAAAATTCAGCTTTTGGGTTTGAGGGTCAAAGCCATTAATCACCTCTTGAACACCAAATTGATGGGAGCGCACATACACAGTCCCAAGTTCACGGGAACCGATGCCTTGCTCCCAAGACAGCACCGCCCCAATATCTTGACGGAGATGTTCATTACCAACAACACCAAGGTTATTGAGGCTTAGATCACTCCAGCTCAAACCCTGAAGCGCTTGCACTTGATCGGCCCAGGGATTAACAATCGCAGCTATGCCATCAGGCAATGCACCAAGAATCAAGCCATGGACGGAAATCTCTCCAAAATCAAGGCGATCTGTAGTGGGATTGAATTCGGTGATATCAGATCCTGCAGGGTTGACCTGATAGGTCACACCATTGGCGAAGGAATCAGTCATCATTCAGACATGAAGAACAAAAACAAGAGCAAAGATAAGTAGTTACTGAATCAGATTCAAACGATCATCTGAGGCAACAAAGCAAGCACCAGAACAAAGCAAATCCTGAAGCATTACACTATCGAGATGAACGTCAAACCCAGATTATTAGACTCCATTTAGGAGACCAATCATCCAAAGATCTTCCCTTAGGCAAGTAAAGGAAGATCTATCCAGAAGCACAAACCCTGAACTCTAAAACTACTTTTGCAAATCAACTACACGCAACCATGACTCAACTGCTGAGCGCCTATGACTAACTGCATCTGAACAGGAACTCAAACCACAAAAAAGCTCGCCATTACTGGCGAGCCAAAAACTAACAATCGTGAATAAGGACCTTTCAAAGCCCCCCCTAGAGCAACAGAGCTAGCGCATCCGAGGAAGCAGAGAGATCAGAAGCGGAAGGTCACACCGCCACTTGCTCTCCAATCAGCAGACTTACTGAACCAAATCTTGGCGCCACCTTTGGCATACAGCATCCAAGACGATGATTCACCCCCAAAGATCGAGTAATCAACTCCTCCTTCTAACAACACTCCGTTTTCCATCTCTTGATTGGATGGAATCTTGGCCGTTGTTGGATTCTCTGCATTAGCCCTTTGATATGAGACATCACCGTTGTTGGTGTTCCAATCGGCAAGCCAGGCAACACGCAATGACGGCGTCAACAAATTGCCGTTGTCATAGGGAATCGGCCATGAAAACTTGGATCCCAGCGCTGTTTGCAGAAATTGATCGGAATAAGACTTGACCTTTAATGCCAACGCGTCATACCGGCCTGATTCCTTGTAAGACGCATCGTTGTTGCCGTTCCACGTTGCCGTTAGCTGTGGGTCAACAATCACTCCACCCCACAGCACAGGAGCTCCAACACGCAAAGCGCCAACATAAGAGGTGGTGTTTTTTGTGGCGGTGTACGTTTCATCGATCACACCACCCAACAAAACCTGGCGTTTGTTGTCACCTGAAAAAGATGTGGCACCGAAAAGGCCTTGGACATAAAAGCCCTTATCCACGTAAGAAGCCGTTAAACCACCGCCCCAGCCCGAGGGATTCCAAGAACCATTCCCTGTGTATTCACCAGCAAACTGATTCAGCGAGATACTTCCATAGTGACCAAAAACACCAACTTCAACCTTATCGGCAACCGGTGCATCCACACCAACAACAACACCACCGTGCGTTGAATAAAAATCGTTATAAACATCAGGATAATAAATACCATTCTTCTCAAGACCGCCGGTACTAAACGGAGACATGCTTCCTGCAAACCCTTTCACCCAGGCACGCATTCCACCATTGAGATAAATACTTCTTGGATCTTGATCCTCCACATAATTAAGTCCTCCAATCTCTAACACATCAGTGGATTGACTCGCTGATGCAATCAGCGTTTTATCAAGATAATCAGAGGCTTGGGCATCATCCAGCTCTCCATCCTTCATCCACAGGCCTCGCACAGGCTCACGAGAAGGAACAACATCTTCCTCTGTTTCGACTTTGTCGATCTCAACAACAACCTCTTCTTCTACTTCCATCAAATATCGCGTTGGCAACTGCTCTAAAATCGTGTCTGCAAGATCATTACTGAAGGCTTGCGTAGCCAAACCACCTGCTGCAATGACATTACGTGGAATAAGAAGTGTACTGACAAGCTCACCCAACCTGGCTTGGCGCTCTGACTTACTTAAACCTGTAAGTCTTGAGAGAATTCCAGCATCGATATCTGAAGGGGTTTCATCAAGAATGTCTATAAAATCGTCAATATTTCCGGGGCCAGACTCTTCACAATTGCCCGAGAAATCTTCTCCTGCATAGAACTGAATTTTATAAGTATCACTATTGCTTCCAGCTGCTGTTGTGTAATGCAACTGTTCACTATTCTGGTAATAAAAAATTCCATTACCTGAATTTTTTTTGGGCGTTGCCAGTACGTATGTTGCAGTACCAGTTTTACCATCATAGTAATAAGCAGGGTCAGCAAGAAATGCATAGGACCCGTATTTTGAAGCCAAAGAAGGAGAGTCTCCATTTGGAGCCCAAGGGGTATTCACAAAGCCCCTGTCTTCTTCAGCTTTCCCCCAACTTGCTTGAGACGCAGGCAACAAAGTGTAGGAAGTAATCAAATAACAATTAGCCCCTACCTCAGCCTTAATCGAGTTTGGCAGAGGCGCAGTTCCGAGCTCTGTCGGATTCGCAATTGAAGATAATGGAACACCCAACAACAGAATGGAAGCCCCAACAAAACAAGCTAAGGATTCAGAAAAGACACTTTCCGAAGTGGTGGAACGATTCATCAAACCAAATAATTTATCTCAAATATTTTAATTAAAAAAATAAACCCTGAAATAAAATTGGGATTTTTTGCACTTTTCGAACCATTGCTAATTAAGCAAGTCTAATGAGCCAAACAGAAATTATTATATTTCAACTATTACTAGCCCCAGGAATCGTTTCCCAATCGGTGTGCGTGGCCCAAAGGCCCCAAATCGCCATCGCCCGCAGGTAGTGGCAAGCCCTGAAGGTGTTCACGGCCGTGATCGCTTCCGGGGTGCGGAATTGCAAGCCCCCCGAATACACCTGTGTCACCACCGCTGAGCAGATCGCTTCTGCGGTTTTGCTTTCACCCATCAAGCGGTAATAGCTGGCAATTCCAAAGTTGATCCCCGTCCACACCTCCAAGGGGTGGGTGCCATTTGGATCCAAGGGCGTGCCATCACGGCGCAAGCCATTGGCCACCCCGAGCGATCCGCCAGCAAAGTTGTCAAAACAGGCCTCCTTCACCGCGTTCAAGGTGCTGCGGCTGTTGGCCTCACTCACCACCGGCGGTAATTCCAGCAAGCGCGCATAGAAATCACCGCAGAGCTGATCGGCCATCACCACCGGCGTACCGCTTTCAGCATCGATGTCGTAGTACTCACCGTTCCAAAGCAGCGTGTCGAAATTGGCGCGCGATTGCTCCAGCCAACCACTGAAAGTGTGCTGCTCATCGCCGGTCTCCAATCCCAGCTCCAGCTGCAGCCGTTGCGCCATCGCTAAGGCCGCTTCCAAGGCCGCGATCCAGAGCGCACCGCAATACGCACTCACCCCCTTGAGCGGCCAATCATCAAAGGTTTGATCGGGGGCGCCGCCGTTATCGGGCAGGCCATCGTCATTCACATCAAATTGCTTGAGGTAATGCAGGGCCTGCACCGCCGCAGGCCAGCACTCCGCCAGAAAGCTCAGGTCTTCTCCGGTGGGAGCCAATTTGAACGTGCGCCACACCTGCAGCACGTAATCGCTGGCGAGATCCTTCCAGAGATTGCAGTCCTGATAGGCGGTGTAGTTGGTGGCATCAAATGGCACTTCATTCGGTGCCCCCAAATCGTGGGGTGTGGCCCCTTTCACCTTTCGGTCTGCTTCCACCCGGCCGCGGCCCTGGGTGAAATACCAACCGATCGGTCGTTGGGTGGCATCCGCCGCTGGAATCGCTCGGGCAAAGCTGCGAATCACCGCCTTATCGAGCTCTGGCCAAAGCTGGAGCAACGCAAAGGAACCGTACAAACGCACATCAAGGCTTTCGTACCAGGCGTAATCGAGGCACTCGAGCACGCCAAAGCGGCCATAGGGATCCTTGGAGCTGGCAGCCGTCCAGAGGCTGCCGCCACTGGCGAGGTCGTAGAGCTCGTTGAACAGCGCCATGCGCAGCTCCTCGGGAAGCTCCTTGCGCGCCAACACCGGCGCTTGCCAGGCTTCGATTTGTTCATGCCAAGACGTCCAATCGCGCAGGGCTTCCGCCGCAATCGCTGCCGCGTGGCAACCATCAACGCCATAAAAGTCGGTGTAGCGGCGCAGGTCGCGCACCCCCGTCGCAAAGCTCGTGACCGGCAGATCCCAGCTGATCGCCACCGGAATCTCTCGGGTTTCACCCGGCGCCAGGGTGAGTTTCACGGCGATCGCCGCACTGGCATGTTCGCCCTTTCGGCTGGCGCGATCGTTGTTGCTATCGGGGATCACCCCGTCCGTGGCAAAGGGCTGCCAGAGCTCGGCACCATCACTGCTGGGATCCCAGCGGCTGCAGCGCATCAGCTCCACCCCTTCCAGCGTGTCTGGCAGAGCCAGACACCACTGCCCTTGTCCTTCCGCCACCGGCGTTGAGCGCTTGCCATCGAGCAGCACCCCGCTCAGGCCATCAGCATCGATCCAACGGTTGCTCTGACCCTCGCCGTCTCCAATCGCTGGGGCGTAGTTGTGCTCTGGGCTGCCGTCATCGCGAAAGTGCACCTCCGCCGCTGCATCGGTGTTGGTGAACCAACCCACCGTGTTGCGCCAACTCAGCAGCAGCGACAGCTCTAAAGGCTTTTTGGTGGGATTGGTGAGGGTCCAGCGGAACACCGCCACCGGATAACTGCTGCGTTGGTAATCACCAGGAAGGATCGGGCTGAACGCCTCGCAACTCACCTCAGCGCGAAACACCCCTTCGTAGTGGTTCCAGCTCAGGGGGTAGCGAGCGGCATAGGTGCCGGTGCTGTTCTCCTCCGTACTGGCGGGATACCACTGCCAGCTGCTCAGCGGCTTGCCTGACTCCGGCCTGGAATCATCGCGCGTTGGCTCCGTCGCTAAGGCATGAACGCGCACCTGATCGCCTTGCTTTTCCCAAAGCGCGAATTGGCAATCGGGGATGCTGCCGTACCAATGCTCACCGCCATCGAGGTGCCAAAGATTGAAATCACCACGGGAGCTACGACCAAGACAACCGGCACCAAACCCACCAAGGGGCATCCCATGCCAAGGGCCATCGTCGAGGTTGCTGGCGTAGCGCACCGTAAACGGGGTCTGCCAACCCAAGCCAAAGGAGCGACTCCAGCTGGCTTCTGGTGGTTGCCAACCCTTGCCTGATGAGCCGCGGCTCAGCCGTGAACGCAATGCGGACAGTCCGAGCGGTGCCATGCAAAGGCCGAAAGTGGCTCCAGATTGCCAGAGCTGGCCAGAAGAGCCAGGGCCTTGCTATTAGCTAGGCGACTGAACCCTTTGCAACTGCAGCCTTTAAACGCTCACTGGCAGCCAAGCCCCCACCCCTTCGCCGCTGGCGATGCCCTGATGGAGAACGCGTGAGAACCCAGTGAGAGTAGGCAATTTAAGGGAATTGCAATCGCTAGCTTGCATCCCCTTTTTGGGCATCCTTGCCAGCCTGCAGCTGATCGATCCCAGCGTGGCCAATATCGCCTTGGTGAAAGCCAGTGATGCCTTGCAGATGCATGGCGCTGTGTTGGCCCTAGGCGCCAGCGTTTCCACCCTGGCCCAAGCCGCATCGGTGCTGGTGATGGGCTTTTTCGGCGACCGTTTTGGCCGGCGGCGGGTGCTGGCGGCCTCGCTGCTCCTGGCCCTATTGGGGAACCTGCTGTCGATGCTGTCCGGCGAGGCGGGCCTATTCCTAGTCGGCCGTGCTCTCACCGGCATCGCCCTCGGCTCAGTGCTCACCAGCACTTTTGCCAGCGTGCGCTTCGTCACCCCGGCCGCTGGCGTGAGCGCCGCCCTCGGCCTCTGGAACCTGCTGATCGTGGTGGGCTTCATCAGCGGCTCCCTGATCGGTGGCTGGATGGCCACGATCCATTGGCGCCTGTCTTTTTTACTGGTGCCGATCATTTGCAGCGCAAGCCTGCTGCTCCTACCCGCACTGCTGCCTGCCATTCCAGGCAATCGCTCCCTCAAGCCCGACCTCCCCGGCCTAGCGAGTATTGCGGTCGCCATGGTGCTGTTTTTATTTGGCATTAACCACGCCGCCTTAGGGCTGCGCAGCCCCAGCTTCTGGCTGCCGGCCTCTAGTGGATTGCTGTTGTTTGTGCTGCACATCACGATTGAGCGCCGCAGCCATAAGCCAATCTTTCCGCCCCGGCTCTACCTGCGCGGTTTCTTTGCCGCAGCAGTGATCAACGGAATCGGCTGGAATGTGGCGCAAGCGGTGGTGCAACTGCAAACCAGCAACTTCTGGCAACTGGTGCAGGGGTACAGCACCAGTGCGGTGGCCTTCGCTCAGCTGCCCTTTCTGATCTGCTTTGGCGTGGCGGGGATCTACGCCGGACGCTGGATGGGTCCAGGCCGGCGCACCTTGAGTTTGATGGCAGGCGGCAGCCTGGCGTTGGTGCTTGGCCTCGCTCTATTCGCGATCGTGCAAGTGCAAACGCCCTATTGGCAGCTGCTGCCGGCGTTGATGCTGGCGGGCCTCGGGCTCGCCTTTGTGGCGGTGCCGCAGTCCGCCTTGTTTGTGCAAGAAGCACCGGAGGATTGCTTTGGATCGGTGTTGGCTTTCCGCACCACCAGCGGGCAGCTGGGCTTTGCCTTTGGGCTCGCCGCTAGCGGAACGATGATCAGCGGCTTTGGCTTCCATGATCTCCACAGCCGCATGCAGGCCGCCGGACTGGGCTTGGAGCATCTGCCCCAACTCGACGAGCAGATTCGTCTGTTTTTACGCAATAGCCCGATATCGCTTGAAGGATCGGCGTCTCAGCAACTGCTCAAGCTGTTGCGGGAGGCCTACACCCAGGGGCTAGCGGGAACGATGGTGGTCGTGGCGGTGATCACCGGGCTGCTGTTTGCGATCAGCTTGCTGCTGCTGATCATTGGCCGTGAACAGCAACTGCTCCATCAAGAGGGTTCCTGAGCGATGCCGTCTTCCGCATCGAGCAAGGCATCGAGCGTGACCGCTGTGCGCACCAGCGCTTGATAGCGCTGCAGCACCCGTCGATTGCGCTCCAACCAACGCGCGGCATCGGCGGGCGTATCTCGGCTTCCCCCACTCACCAAGCCGGAGGGATTATCCACATCCATCAGCTCTAAATCACCCTGTTGGGCCAGGAGTGCAAGAAGGATGTCGTGCAGGCGTTGACGGCGCTCCTTGATCCCATTGGTGCACATTTCAATCACACCGCGAGCGTTGTGGCCATCTTGAAGGGATGGAGGTCTCATGCCTCCGCGCATCCACCATTTTCATGCTTGTTTCCAAACGAAGCAAGGTGCTGACAGCTCTGCTTGCGCTCTGCAGCGGCCTTGGCGCTCCAGCGGTTCTCGCCGAGGAGCTTTACGTACTCGACACCACCTGCAGCACCCCAACCTCCCCCAACTTTTCCTGCCAAGTGAAGGCCGTTGATGTGGATGACACCACGGAATATCGCCATCGCTTTGGATCACGCACCGTGAGCTACCGCGTGATTGAAGACCCCTACGTCCGCATCGAAGGACAGGCCTATCCGGGCGCACCGTGGACATCGGTGAAAAACGCCAACATCAATTTCAAAACCGAACAGCTTTGCTTCAACAGCAAGGCGTTTTGTGTCAACAACCCCACCTTCCTGGCCGATGTGCTGACCCAAGGCGGGCATGCCTTTCAAGGCCGGACCCGCATCGGTTTGGCCTTTGCCAGCAACGGCCGTGTGGATGTGTCTTGCTTCGACAACGGCTGCGATCGCCTCATGGAGGCCATTCAAAAATGACAAACAAAGTCCAAAAAACCGGCCTGGCAGGAGCGATCGGCGTCTTGCTGATGCTGCAACCGGCCGCAGCCCTGTCCGCCTTTGAGCACAATGGTGGTCTCAGCGTTGAGGCGGCACCAACGTCTGCCACAGAAGAGCTCCTGATCAGCCAACGCGGCGGACGCGGCGGTGGCGGCTCGAGAGGCGGTGGCGGCTCAAGAGGTGGCGGCTCCAGAAGTGGAGGATCGCGCTCCAGCAGTCGCTCCAGCAGCGGACGCACCGGGTTTAGTTCCTACAGCGGCAGCCGCCAGGGCACGCGCCAGTCCACCCGCAGCAACCGCCAAACGACGCGCAGCAGCACGAGCGGCAATCGCCAAAGCGCGCGTACCGGCACCCGTGATACGCGTCAAACCAGCCGCACCGACAACCGGGGAACACGCCAAAACACCCGCAACAGCAACATTGATTCCCGTCAGCAGGGACGCACGAGCCGCACAGATGTACGCCAAAGCGGCCGCAATGATCGGGTCAACAACCGCTCAAACACCCGCCGCGATGCAGTGAACAACTGGGATCGCTACGGCAATGGTTGGTACAGCGGATCGAGCTGGTCGAACAACCGCCCCTGGAACAACGGCTGGTACGGAGGGTCTTACTACAACAATTGGGGTTGGTATCCAGGCCAAGCAGCCGCCTGGGGTCTTGCTGGCATGGCCACCTTTGGCACCATCAACAGCTTGGTGAATTCAGCTCAATCCAACCAAGTGAGCTACATCGAAGTTCCAAACTCCGATTACTCGCTCTATTACCCAAGCGTGACGGCCACTGGGGATGTGGTGAGTTTTGAAGCCGACAACGGCTACGACACCGTGCGCTTCAACGCCAACTGCCGCAACGGCACCCTCAACGGCGGAACCCCAAGGAACGCCAATGAGGCCCAATTGCTGAATGCGGCCTGTCAGGTGGCCTTCGGGGAATAACAGACACCAACGGCTCAGCTGAGCAAGGCCTGCAGGCGTTGCTCAGCCTCCGGCTCCAAGACAACAGGCTCGGCTTGATAGGCCGTGCCCTTGGCAATGCGCGCCGCAATCGCCTCGCGCGCAGAGTCCCATCCACTGATCTGAAGAGCGCTGTAGATCCGCTGCAGCGTGATCAGAGGTGACTGCACCAAGTCGTCGTAGGCAATCTCAACCAGCTGCCCCTTGGGGATCAAAGGCCGCGAGCGCGCAAAGGCCTCCTGCAATTGGTCATGGGCTGCCGCTGTTTGCTCCACTTGCTGAAGGCTGGATGGAGGCTCTTGCAGACCCACCAAATGAGCCAGGCGCTGCTTCACTTGCACCAATGAACGAACCGAATCGATCGGCCGCCGATGCAGATAAACAAAACGAGCCCGCGGAAACAGACGTAGCAGCAAAACAATCCGTGCGGTGTGCGCAGAATTTTTGATCACCAGGTGGGTTTTACCAGCTCCCTCATGCAACCAGGTGAGCTGTGTGAACCGAAGCAACGTCTGCTCAAACTCGGGCGTGCTGTTGAGCACAGCGCGGCGGAAATGCCTGGGGTAATTCTGAGGGAAAGCAACGCCAACCATGTTGGTGTCCATGGTGAGCCGGGCCAACCCCACCTCGTCTTCCTGGGGATCCTCTGCCCCCCAGGGCACAGCATCGATTGGGCGATGCTGTGTCATCACCCACTTCAACAAGGGCGTCAGCACCGGTTTCAGGACCAAAGCGGCCTGCGGAGCAATGGTGAAGTGGTTGCGAGCGGTGGCGGCAGCTGGATCAGCAGCCAACAACTGATGCAGATAGGTGGTCCCACTGCGCCAGTGACCAATCACCACCACTGGGTCATCAGGGCAAGCGCAAGTCTTCATCCTGCGCTGAAACCAAAGGGTTTGCAGCCAAGCGAACGGTTCCACCATCAAGCCGCTGGCCGTAAGCAGCAGGGCCACAGGGAAGCGCCTGGGCGAGACGGTGCCATGCCTTAAACCGGCAAGCAACGTAGTGGGACGAATGCATCCCCCGGCAACTAACGCGTCAGAAAGACTGGATAAGGGCAACACCACGTCTGGGAACAGCAGTAGACAGCTGGCAAAAAGCAGCTAGTTTCGAAAGCTCAATGTTTCGCAAATCTCCACTTGCGGGAGCCATTCGCCAGACATTGAAAAATTTATGCATAATCTGCAACGACGTTGAAGGAGGCGCAAAGCATGTTGGAGGCGCCAAGCGCAACGCTCAGCCAATTTTCCATACCCTCCGTAACCTCATCAAGCTTCCGCTGGAGCACGGACTTCCATAGTGCTAGTGAGTTAGCAGCCTCCCTATCGAGGCTGGGAAAAACCTTTGATGTCCTGCAACTGTCACCAGGCCCTCTGGAAGGCCACTTCTCAGTGGTCCACCTCGAAGACCTCAGCATCCTCAGCATTCAGACCAATCAGCTTCTCCTACTGAATGGTGAACGCGGGAACGATTGCATCTGTTTTAGTTTAGAAATCAGCGGCAATCACAATGATCATCGTGTTTTTTGCCAAACAATAGAACCATATTCCTTGCATGGATTTAAACCAGATCTCACAGAAAGCCACTTCCAAGTAACAGCAGGATCAACCACTTTGATTGCGGTCGCATCTGCCAAGAGATTCAGCGGATTCCTTGGGAGATGCGGACATCATGAATTGCTAGAAAATCTCCATACCAGCAATTCGTTGCAGTTAAAGCCAAACCTTTACGCAAAGATCAGCCAACAATTTTCTTGGTATTTCAACAATCCATTAATCAATTCAGAGCTGCGCTCACTACACACTGGTCATATTTTCACGTTGATGCTAGAAGCCTTTACGGGCACAAATGATCAACACTTCAAATCATTCGAAATCGCACCACGCCAACATCTTGTACACGAATTAATCAATTGGGGATTTGAAAACAGCACCAACCCTCTCAAGCTTGATGACATCAGCAATGTTTTATTTAGCTCACGCCGAACACTGATACAAGGCTGCAAGGAAAATTTCAAGATGGGGCCGATGGAGCTTCTTCGGTTAATTCGCTTAGAACAGGTTAATTGCGTGCTCAGATCAAATGAATTACGCAAATCACTCGAACTTAACAATGTAGGTGATGTCGCCAATTACTTTGGATTCGTAAGTCGAGGACACTTTTCAGCTGCTTATCAAAGCCAATATGGCGAAACCCCTAGACAAACCCTATACAAGGCCAAGAGCTAATTTCAAGCCATCGCTTGTTCGCCATCCACAGCAGCTTGATCGCTCATGAACTCAGCAATGAACCACCCCTAAGAGAGGTACACAAAATCACTTCAGGCGCGGAAAAACAGATATCCTGAAATGGTCTAGTCAACGATTGTGTCCTCCAGCTTCCCTAGTATTGCCAGCCCTGGAAGAGCTGCACTACGAACAATTGGTACTCAAGAAAAGAACAGCAGAACGACCACATTTCGCTCTGCTAGCGAACTGAAGCAGCGGTTTAAAGAGATTGGCAAAACATTTGATGCCGTTCAATTAAGCCAAGGACCACTTAATGGAAAATTTACTTTAACAAACTTAGGCAGCATATTTTTGCTCAAAATCCACACTAATCAGAGACTACTTCTGAATGGAGATAGGGGATTCGACTGCATGAGTTTTTGCCTTGAAGCCACTGGCTTGGCCGATCAGCACTTATTGCATAACAAACCAATTGAGCCATATTCCCTCAATGGATTTCGTCAGGGACAAAAAGAATCACACTTCCAACTCACAGCCAATACCACCACTTTTCTGGCAATCCTGTCGATCAGTCGCTTCAATGCTTTCATCTCCCATTGCGAACGAGACGACTTAATCGAAGAGCTTGAAGGACACAATGAGTTGCAGATGAAGCCTGCAATGCATGCAAAGATTAGGAAACAACTTCAGAGCCTGATCCCCAACCCAGCGCTTACAATGCAGCAGAGCCGACAAATCACCAATCATCTCTACAGTTCATTCCTAAGCGCTCTGATTGATAAGTCCAATGTTGATTACCTCGCCTATACTCCATCTCCCCGTCAGGAGCTAGTGAAAGATTTTGTGGATTGGGCCTTCAAGAATTCACGCAATAACTACAATCTCGATCAAATCAGCGAATTATTGTTCGCATCTAGACGAACCCTGATCCAGGGCAGCAAAGAAGCCTTAGGGATGGGTCCGATGGAAATGATGAAACGTGTACGCCTTGAGCAAGTGAATTGGATCTTGCGATCAACCGAAGCACGTGAAGACGCAAGGTTTACAACAATCACCCAAGTTGCTCAGCATTATGGATTTCAAAGCCGCGGTCACTTCGCCAAGGCCTACCAAAACCTGTTTGCAGAAACCCCAAGCGAGACCTGGCTGAAGTCAATGATTCGCTGATCGTTGCCACAGGTCCCATCCGTGCAGGTTTGAGTTCCCGAGCCGAGTCAAAGACTGAACCTGCAGTTAGCAAGTAATGGTCAGCTAACGCACGACTGGTTTCTCATCCATGGGCAACAATCCACACGTCGACGGTTCAATCCTGCCGTTTCCTGCCAAGCCGTCGGGCAGCAAGGCCGGAACGACGATGCAGGAGTCGACATACAGTCCGCTACCCGAACCCCAAAGGCTTCCAGACGATGCACCCAATATTCTTGTGGTGCTGATTGATGATGCAGGTCCGGCAATGCCGGAGTGCCTTGGCGGTGATATCCATACGCCCACATTGCAGAACGTGAAAGACGGCGGCGTGGGCTTCAATCGCTTCCACACCACAGCGATGTGTTCTCCAACACGCTCCTCGCTGCTATGCGGTCGCAACCACACCTTCGTGGGCAATGGCCAGATCTGTGAATTCGCGAACGACTGGGACGGTTATTCAGGACGGATTCCAGAAAGTTGTGCACTCCAGGCCGACGTGCTGCGCAATTACGGCTACTCAACCGGTGCATGGGGCAAGTGGCACAACACACCGTCCACCGAAACCACGGCCGCAGGTCCCTTTGAGAACTGGCCAACGGGTCTGGGATTCGAATACTTCTACGGCTTCCTCGCAGGTGAGGCCTCTCAATATGAGCCGCATCTGGTGCGCAACACCACAGTGGTGTTGCCACCGAAAACGCCAGCGGAGGGTTATCACATCAGTGAGGATCTAGCCGATGACGCCATCAATTGGCTGCAGACCCACAAAGCCCTGAGTCCTGACAAGCCCTTCTACATGTACTGGGCATCAGGAGCCCTGCATGGCCCGCACCATGTGAACAAGGAATGGGCTGATAAGTACAAAGGCAAGTTTGATGAAGGCTGGGACGCCTACCGCGAGCGTGCCTTCAAGAATGCCAAAGCCAAAGGCTGGATTCCGGAGAACGCCCAGCTCACTCCTCGCCATCCCCGTTTAGCAGCCTGGGATTCCATCCCCGAGCACCAGAAACCCTTCCAGTCGCGTTTGATGGAAGTGCTGGCAGGCTTTGCCGAACACACGGACCATCAGGTTGGCCGTATCGTCTCCGAAATTGAACGACTGGGATACGAGGAAAACACCCTGGTTGTTTACATCTGGGGCGACAACGGCTCCTCCGGTGAGGGCCAGGACGGCACGATCTCTGAGCTACTGGCTCAAAACTCCATTGCCACAGAGATCGATGAGCACATCAAAGTGCTCGACGAATTAGGCGGGCTGGATGCGCTTGGCTCACCGCTCGTGGACAACATGTATCACGCGGGCTGGGCCTGGGCTGGAAGTACGCCTTATCAAGGCATGAAGCTGATGGCCTCCTACCTCGGCGGCACTCGCAATCCAATGGCGATCAAATGGCCGAAGGGCATCAAGCCAGATCCCAAACCTCGGTCGCAGTTCCACCACTGCAACGATCTAGTGCCAACGATCTACGAGCTGGTAGGAATCACTCCTCCCAAGATGGTGAATGGTGTCACTCAGGACCCGATTCACGGCACCAGCTTTGCCTATGCCTTTAATGCGCCGGATGCACCGGGTGAACTCAAAACCCAATTCTTCGACATCATGGGCTCTCGATCCATCTACCACAATGGCTGGATGGCTGGAGCCGTGGGGCCACGCCTGCCTTGGGTGAAAGGCGTGGATCCCGAGATTCTCACCTGGTCGCCGGACACCGACGTTTGGGAGCTCTACAACCTCGACGAGGATTTCAGTCAGAGCAAGAACGTCGCGGATGAGTATCCAGAGAAGCTGCAGATGCTCAAGAATCTGTTCCTGGTGGAATCGGCGAAGTACAAAAACATGCCGATTGGTGGTGGGCTCTGGACCATCATCTTCCACCCCGAACTGAAGGTGGCCCCGGAAGCAACGTCCTGGGAGTTGCCAGGCACCATCACCCGCATTCCTGAGCCCTGCGCTCCACGACTTGGTTGCCTAAACAACAAAGTCACGATCGACATGGACATTCCAGAGAATGCCAGTGGCGTGCTCTACAAACTCGGTGCCAATTCAGGTGGTCTCACCCTCTACATGGATGAAGGGATTCTCACCTATGAATACAACCTGTTCATCGTTGAACGCACCAAGCTGCGCTCTGATCAGCCACTACCCGCTGGCAGACACAAGCTGGAGGTGGTCACCGAACACACCGACGACAATCCAAGGGGCTCGCTCTCGATCAAGGTGTCCCTCAATGGCACACAGATGATCGAAGGCATTGTTCCAAGGGTGGCAGCTGTGTTGTTCACTGCTAATGACTGCCTGGATGTTGGTCAAGCGCTCGGGTCTCCAGTCTCCCTGGATTACCACGAGCGGGCACCATTCAAATTCAACGGAACGATTCACACCATGCACGTGGAATATCTCGAATAGAGAAACAAAGCCAACACAAATGCAGCACATCTTTGAGCAGATCTCTTTAAGAGGTCTGCTCTTTATCTTTAAGTTCCAAACTCAAAAAGCAATTCAAGAATGTACGCACTAATGCCACTGCTCCAAGCTGAAATTCAAGAGCCAAGGCAATCCATCCGTCATTTGCGTAAGGCCTCATACAATTGTGATATCGGAACAAGAAAATAAACAAACCATCTACAGCAAAATGCAGAAATTCAGCACAAACGGGATCATTGATTAAGGCCCGAATTTGAAATTATTTCTAGTCTTGTAATAGAGGCCAATGATGTCAGCACAGATGTCCAATACCAGCACGGAATTGGCCAAAACACGCAACCGAGCTGCCGCAGAGCGAACAACCCTGGCTTGGATCCGCACGGCCCTCGCTCTGATCAGTTTCGGATTCGGGCTGGACAAGATCATCAGTGCGATCCGGAATGCAGGAGGCGAGGGAAACACAAGTCAAGACGTTGGCGTACAACTGATGTCGATGGGATTCATCGGGGTCGGGATCTTCACATTGCTGATTGCCATGCGCCAACACAAACGTGAACTCATTCGGTTACGCAGCGACCCCTACCTCTACCGAGACGAGCCTTCCCTTTCGATTGCCACAGCAACAGCTGTTCTGGTGATCGGAGTCTTGGCATTCCTATTGCTGCTTTCAGGATTTATCTGAGCCAATAACCATTTTCCCTTTGCCAAAACATCTTTCCCTATTCCGATGTCACTCCTGATTTCACTGGTCCTCTTTTTCATCATGGTGTCACTGGGCCTCAACCTGCCCAGCATGCAATTCGGGCTTCTAAAGCAAAGGCCTGCTTTGCTCATTCGCGTGTTGCTTGCCACCTGCGTTGCCATGCCACTCGCAGCACTTCTGCTATTGCAATCTCCTCTGGGAGATGGTCTTTCGCCTGCGATCAAAACAGCAGTGATGCTGATGGCAATCTGCCCAAGCGCTCCCATGATCGCCTTGAAAAGTAGACAACTAGCAGATAACCCTGAATTAGCGACAAGGCTGCAATTTTGGTCAGCTTGTGCAGCAATCATCAGCGTCCCGATTTGGGTCAGTCAGCTGCCAAGCGAAGCAGGAGAAACCGTGTGGAGTATTCCCAGTCAAGACGTTGCCTTCCAGATCTTCACCGTGCAGTTGATTCCACTCCTGGTAGGAGTGTCACTCCGTCGATGGCGAAGTGAGTGGGCCGAACGCTGGAATGCGCTTGTGCAAAAAATCGCAACGGTGTTGCTATTAGCCCTCTTGATCTTAATCCTGATCGTGGCTCTACCACAAGCAGCGCCGATGCTGATCGGCAACCTCAAAGGTGCCTTATTGATGCTGATCCTGACCTGGATCGCCCTCGCTCTAGGGTTTGCGATTGCAGGCGAAGATAGCGTCGAACGCAGCACGCTGCCGCTGGTCCTTTCCATGCGGAATCCAGGCCTGGCGTTGTTGATCATTTCACAGATGGCTCCCAGCGCGATGGACATCAAGGCTGCTGTCGTGGGCTACGTCGTGATCACAGCAATCGGATCTGCACCCTTCATGAAATGGCGCAAAAAAACCACAGCACAGGCTTAACTCCTCGAAAACAACTCAGTCACACCCATGCAAAACGATCCAAGCAATGAAACCCCGCTCAAGTTAAAGCCCCATAGAGGATCGGACTTGAGCACTTTATTTATTTCCGCTACGATCGGCTATGTTGTCACACTTATAGCACCATTATTTGCAGGCTTAATCATAAGCTGTCTTTTGTTAATCTTGCTGAGCAGACTGCGAAATCGCTTGCATCAACCTTTGCTCTGGTGGTCTTCGATTGGACTCTGCAGCGGAAGTTTCCTTGGAACAGCGTCATCGATGGTGAACAATATTCATCAACATGGGGCTACGCCAGCCAATACGACCTTGGAGCGCCTTCTCTTTATTGTTGTCTTAGGCATCACTGGTTTTTTTTCAGGCAGTCGGGTCGGCATCAATCCAGATGCTGTTGAAGGGCGATCCATTGGAGACTTGTTGCGCACCCTCAGTGGAACGTTTACCGGTGTATTCGGTGTCTTAGTTGGCATCGCCTTTGTATTGGGCGGCCTGGAAGAAGCACGAACACTCTCAAGCCGGCTCACCGCCTCACTCACCATCATCGTTCTTGGCCTATTGGGCCCTGGATGGATCAGCCACCAGCTCAGAATGTATCAACGCAATCACTCGCATTAATCCAATCAACACACAAAAGAAATGGTGGTGTTTCTCTAAAAAGGAAACATCACCGCTAGGCAATCAGTGATTCATTCAATCAGCTTTTTGCATCACTCGGCTTGGGATAAATCTCAAGCGTGACCTTATCGATCTGGCCGCCGTAGGCGCTATAGCGACGAGGTCCCACCGATTGAATTGTGACCGCAGAGCCACGGTCAAGACCGACATCAGCACCTTCATCAATGGAGAAGCGCGATGCAATCGTCTTCTCCAAACGGCCCTCCGCGACCACATCGCCGTTAAGTTTCAATCGAACATCAGCACCTTTGCCGGTACCACCACCGTCGTAGTCGAGCTCGAAACGAATCTCGGACTTACCAGACGGCAATGACTTATTGCTCGTGAACGTAAACAGCTCTCCCATGTAGTTGTAGGTGTAGGAGGGCTTTTTGTTTTCAACATAAAGCGACCAACCGCCAAATCGACCACCCTGCGAGAAGATCACGCCATCCTCATCGCCCCCTTTCACATCAACAAAAGCGGTCACACTATTCGACACGTTCTTCACATTGAGGATCGAGTCTTCGACCATGTTCCAGGCATAGGGATACAAATCCATGGAGGTTCGATCACCTAAAAGCGTTGGCCGCCCGGCAACAGAAGGTACAAGACGCTCGAGAAGACGATCATCCAGTGGCAACACCTGATTCTCAATCGCCTCCTCCATAAACTTCGCCTTCATGGCCTCAAGACGATCAGGATATTGCGCAGCAAGATCATTCGAAAGGCTGAAATCAACAGTGGTGTCATACAGCTGCCAACCATCATCTGCCGCGACCGTGTTCATTCTCTTCGGCGCCATCCAGGGATACATGATGGTTGTCCGCGCCATCCAACCATTGTGATAAATGCCGCGATTACCAATAATCTCGAAATACTGTGTGTTGTGCCTTTCTTTAGCGCCTGGATTATCGAATGTGTAAAGCAGGCTGGTTCCCTGCATTGGGATCTGCGGAATGCCATTAATCATGGTTGGCATCGGCAGATTGGCCGCCTCAAGAATCGTGGGGGCCACATCATTCACATGCGAAAACTGAGTTCGAACACCACCACCTGTATTGATGCGTTTCGGCCAATGAATCACTGTGCCATTGCGTGTTCCTCCGAAATCACCAGCAACCTGTTTGGAGAGAGCAAATGGCGAATTGAATGCGATTGCCCAGCCCATGTGATACATGGGATAAGTCGTCGGACCACCCCACTCATCAAGCTTGGCTTCCTGTTCGTCAGGCGTTTCTCCAACGCCATTGAGGTAATGGTTCCAATTCCAATGTCCACTTCGATCGCCTTCAACACTGGCGCCATTGTCACCAGTGATGTAGATCACCAATGTGTTGTCTAGCTCGCCAAGATCTTCGATCGCCTGGATCAAACGCCCGGCTTCGTAATCAGAGTGCTCAGTAAAGGCAGCAAAAACTTCTGCTTGACGGGCATAGATTCGCTTCTGCTGAGGCGTGAGGCTATCCCATTTGGGAATACTGTCTGGCGCCTTGGCCATCTGAGTACCTTCGGGAACAATCCCTGCCTTAATTTGATTCTCGAGATTGCGCTCTCGAAGAACATCCCAGCCCTCATCAAACTTGCCTTTGTATTTGGCAATCCACTCGGGACCGACATGATGCGGGGAGTGTGCACCAGCTGAGGAGTAATAGACAAAAAATGGCTTGTCAGGCTTGATTGACTTCTGTTGGCGAACCCAGCCGATCGCCTGATCGGTCATGTCTTCTGTGAAGTGATACCGATCTTTCTTCGGAGCATCAACAACGGTGACACCATCGTGAATGGTGGGTTCCCACATATTGTCTTCCGCACCAACAAAGCCGTAGAACTTTTCAAAGCCCTGGCGCGTTGGCCAACGGGTCTGAGGGCCGGCGGCAGTGGTCTCACGGCCTGGTGTTTCATGCCACTTCCCGAACGCCGCTGTGTTGTAGCCATTGAGCCTCAGAATTTCTGCAACTGGCACGGCATAATCCGGCACCACGGTGGAATTGCCTGCATAACCCGTTGCAATCTCTGGGATCGATCCCGTATTGACCTTGTGGTGATTGCGTCCGGATTTCAACGCCGCCCGCGTCGGCGCACAGAGGGCTGTGGTGTGGAATTTGTTGTAGCGCAGGCCATTATTGGCAAGCTTTTCCGCCGTCGGCATGTTCACCGCACCGCCAAAGGCGGAGGGTGCTGCATAGCCCACATCATCAAGAAGAATGATCACCACGTTGGGGGCATCGGCTGGTGCCGTCACCTCCCACTGAGGAGGCAATGGCACCTCTGAAGGGAGAACCTTGGTGACTTTTTCAGGCTTTGGCTCGGCAATCGGGAGCTTGGTTCGATTAAAAGCTGTCCTGGAATTTTGATTTGGTGCGGCTTGGGTGATCGATGCTGTTGAAAGAATCAAAACTCCTCCACCCAAAGCAACCTGTCGGGAGAGGCGAGTGAAACGGGATCGAACAGACATGACGAAGGGGAATGAAATGGTTAGATCAACTCAGTTGAATCTCTGAAACAGCTAGAAAACCGGCCAATCAAAATCCACCTGAATACAGGTTGGTCCCGTTAACTGGATGCGAAATCATCCACCCAACCCAGACACAACCTCCCTTAATCCACTGCGGACATAAGGGTTTTGGTGTGCTTTGTTTCTAGAGAAGATAGAGAGATGTTGGTCCAACGACCCACGCAAACTTGCACTAACAGGACCACCCTCTTGTTCCAAACTCAGGCCGTTCAGGACCTCAAGTTGATCGGATCAGGATCTGCATCCAGCCATCCCTTGCTGTCTCGGCACGACACCAATGGCGTTAGACGGATGGTTAAGGGGCGACCGCCGGCAACGTCGACACGCAAACCGCTGTAGCCATCGCGGGCCCCTGCATCAGTCCAGTTTCGCCCAATAAACAGCTCGCTCGTTGCCACCACCCTGGTCTTTCCATCCACTGTTTGTTCCGTGAGCTCAGCACCTTCCCGCCGCTGTGCTCGTAATCCATAGCCACTGCCACCACAAATCACCCAGTTGATGTTGCTGTCTGCATGTCCAGTGTCATGGGTGCGAAGCACCTCCAGGCAATGGGCGTGCCCACTGAGCACAAGATCCACTGGGCGAGAGGTACCGAGTTCCTCCCCCAGGGCCTTCGAAACGGCATCGAAAACACCGCGCAATTGCCTGCGAATCGCATGCGTATCAGCCTGGTTGCATTTTGTTTTCTCGGTGACATAGGCCGGGTGATGCATCGTCAAAATCCTGCCCCTGACCGCTGGATCGCGATGGGATGCGATTAGCCCCTCCTTGAGCCATTGCAGTTGTTCATGATCAACTAGTGCTGCTTGATTGGTCTGATTGATTTGCTTGATTTGACGTTGAAGATCGAAGCATTCCTCCTGGAGCGTTTCCAACGCATCAAACAGTTCATCCCGGTGGGTTTCATCAAGGTTGCTACTCGCCAATGTTTTGTAGAGAGTGGTTCGACGTTCTTCAAGACTGCGCAAATCTCCCCGCAGGTTGCGAAGATTATTTGTTGGTTTTTCGGGCGTAATCAGGGTGTTCGAATCGATCGCAAAAACATCAACACCAGCCTGTCGGAAACGGAAATAACGATTGGGGAGGCGCGTGTTCACACCTGGCCTATATCGCAAACATCGCTTTCCATCCCAAACGGCGTCGTAATGCAACGCGAGATGGTCCATCAGCCGGGCTGGGGGAATTTGATTTAGAACATCCAAAAACACACGGGCATAGGCCTCACCCTGCCGAGAGCCGCGCCAGCCTGCGTCGACATCATCAAACCATTGCAAATAGCGGCGCAACGGAAGGGTGAGACCGGCAAGTAAGGCCACAGGCCATGAAAGGTCGTAGTAGTCGTGATTGCCAGGAACTGGCAAAAATGGCTGATTAAAGACCAGACCTTCAGGGCTCATCATTTTCCAAGCATCGCCCTGATCAAGCCACTCCCGGTAAGGCCTGAGAAAATTGGCGCGGTACTGATCTAAAGCGCCTACGAGGTAGACCACATCTCCGGTATGCAGCAGAAAAGCTGCATTCGCTTTATGGGGTAGTAGTCGTTCAGCAATCCGACGGGGAGGACTCTGGAAGCGATGACGACCAGTACCACTATCGCCAAGAACCAAAAAGTGAAAGGCATCGTCGCTCCCAGGGTTGTCATTCCCCCGGTCAATCACGAGTCGGGTCTGATCAATCCCTGCGCGAATCAGTTCTGGATGGTTCCAGCGCACGCGAGCGGACATCTTGCTGATCTTCCGCTGGATGCTGGGATCACTGGCGAAGTTCAAGATTTCAGTGGGATTGGAGCGACCACCTGCAGGGCTCCAGGATTCACACTCAAAGTAATCGTTTTCGCATCAAGAACTTCACCATCGATCACCAGTTTCTGAACATCATCCAGTTCAATTTGTAGTTCTTTGGTTCGGAAACAAGCAATGTTGTTGTTGTGGTTGGCGCTACTGCTACTGCTCATGATTGCTGACCAAGCAAGACTTGAGAGCACAGAAAGCCCACTCATGCGGTCTTTCGGAGAAGCAACGATCACTTCGAGCAATCCATCATCCGGAATCACCTCTCCAAATCCCTGGGCCATCACGGATGTGGCTGGAGCGGCGTTGGCCATCGTGATCGCACTGGCATCAAGCCTGTATTCCTTTCCATCAATCTGCATTGTGGCGTGGAAAGGTTGTTGATCCACGAGCTGCCGTGCACCTGAAAAAATGTAGGCCATGGGTCCGAGAATGTTCTTTAATTCGCGGCTTGCTTTATCAACCATTCCCGCCTCAAAGCCGAGGCCAGCCAACAAGATCATCGGTCTGTTATTGCACAGAGCAACATCAACCCGACGAAGGTTGCCAAGGAGCAAATTGGTGCAAGCGGCCTTCAATCCCGTAGGAATTCCCAGCGCAACCGAGAAGGCATTGGCGGTGCCACGGGGAATGATGCCAAGGGGAATATTGCTGTTTTGAAGGGCGCTAGCAACGGCACCAACCGTGCCATCGCCGCCCGAGGCAATGATGATCGAATCTCCTTCCCCTTCAGCATCGAAGGCATTGATCTCCTTGATCAAGTCCTTGGCTTGTTCCGCCGGATCTCGATCGGGTCGCGTCTTCCAAATCTGCAGCATGAACTGCGGTTCGAGATGGGCGCGGATTTCGGCCAGTTCCATTTCAGGATCTCCCTGACCGGAAACTGGATTAAAAATCAGATATCCCCGTCGACTCCTTTTAACGCCCTGCATCAGTGCAGATGCCGTGGCTGGATTCAGGGCGATGGGTAGGTCTTGGAGCAGTGCTGCACGAACCAACGGCTCAGACAGCACATCCCTGGCTTGACGTTCAGGTGGAGAGGGGAAGTGGATGAGTCCACTGATCTCACCGTTGAGGATCGTGGCGGCCATCGCAATGTCTCCGCCTTGGCGAATCGCCCGAGCCTTAACGATCGATAAGCCCTGCAAGGAATGTCGCTTAGCGAGCTCCTGCAGCACGTCTTCGGCGATGAAGAGTGAAAACCCAGATAGCAGTTGGGTGTTGTTGATGATCCACGTCCCAAGGGCTGGGCAGACGTCTAAATCAGCGTTCAGGACAAGGGTTGAGGGCATGGCTTGGTCATGGGGTAAGTCGTCAAGCCCTGAAGGAAGCAATTGCTTCCTTCAGGGCTATTAGGGACGCAACGCTTGTTGCTCGAGCTCGCAGTCGATGCCGTTTGCGTTTGGATTCAGTGCTTGTTGCGCCTTGACTTCTGCTGCTGCTGCTCGCAGATCAGCGCGAAAGACGGGGTTGGCCTGCAGTTGGGCCACGGTTGCTGAGCCCATCAACAGACCAGCCTGAACGTCGCTGTGCCAGTGCACATTGCAGACATTTCGGCTCTTGCCGTACTCCCTACCCCTCTGGAGGATTTGATCCTGTCGATTCGGAACGATTTCACTGAGGATCAGAGCCCAGGCCCAACCCACTGAGGTATGGCCAGAGGGATAGGACCAATCGGTGGTGAGTTCCACCTCATCATCAGGTGAGCAAATCGGCTGCTCATTTTTCAAAAACGGTCTTAGTCGCTGGTAATGCTCCTTCGCTTTGTAGGTCGCAAGCCCCGCATCGGTCAGTGTTCGTCGCAGGAGTGTGTAAAGCCTGGGGGTGTCCTCTTCGGAAATACGAATCCCCGACGCGCACGCAAAGATTCCTGCAGCTGCTGGGAAGTGAAGGTCGGCATCACGGGCCGCCAATTGCCAACGAGAACCTCCCTGCACAGCAAAAGTCGCCTGAGCAACGGCTTCATCCAGAGCAAAGGCTGCCGATCCTGGTGAGGGAGGCGGATCGACCAGTTTCAGGGAATCGGGCCGTGCATCTTGTGCCAGATATCCCTCTAGAAGACCACGTTTCAATTCCTTCAGAACGGGAGGGGATCCAACGTTGGATTCGCAGTGGGGTGCTGGTTCCGCAGCTTGAACAGGACCGCCAAGGGGGAGCCCCCCGCCAAGCAAAGCCAATATCAACAGACTGATTTCAAGCCGGGGCATCAGAGAACAAGAACTCCCTTAAGCGTTAGCAACTTGATTCGAGAGCAGCCATTGGAGCGTGTTAATTGAGCACGAATCAGATCAACTCACATCTCAGGCTGAATCAGCTGCACAACGGAATCCCATATGGCAGGTTGCTGTATCGGTCGTTTGTCCCATCAAAGCCGCTGGCCTAAAGCGATGGCAGTAGTTCTCAGCACAAAGGAAAGATCCACCTTTGATGATCCGACGCTCCTGCTCACCCTTAGGAACAGGAAACAATGTGGAGGTCCACTCCCAAACATTGCCGCACATGTCGACAAGACCGTAGCCATTAGCTGGGAACGATCCCACCGGAGACGTCCAGAACCATCCGTCCGTCTGTTCGTTTGTCCAAGGGAAAAGTCCTTGCCAGACATTGGCAAGCCACTGACCATCAGGAGTCATCTCCGCACCCCAGGCATAGTTCTGCTGAACCAGGCCGCCTCTGGCAGCAACCTCCCATTCATCAGCAGTCGGTAAACGTTTGCCAATCCATTGGGCAAAGGCAAGCGTGTCTTCGTAGGCGAGATGAACGACAGGGTGATCCATCATGTCGGCGATGGTGGAATCAGGTCCCTGGGGATGCCGCCAATCGGCTCCTTCAATCAAGGCCCACCAAGACATCGGTTGATTTCGATCAACCGATGGAGGCGGCGGAATGAAGACCGCTGATTCTGGCTTTTGTTGATCAGGCGGCAGGTTTGGATATAGGACAGGATCGGGCGGCTTTTCTGAGACCGTGACATATCCAGTCTCAGAAACAAAACGGGCAAACTCGGCATTGGTAACGGGAGATTTGTCGATCCCGAAAGACTTGATTTGAATGGAACGAACAGGCGCTTCTTCAGGATAAAAAGAATCAGAGCCAACGATGTATTCACCTGACGGAATGATGATCATCTGATCATGTTGATGGTTCATAGAAACAAGGAAACATTTTTAGTGACTAAAAAAAGGCAGCGTCGTCAGAACCTACAAATCACCTAACCCTTCATACATGCCGCGAAGGGATGGACAAGCCAAGCATCATCCCTTTTAAACGCAATAGAATGATCCGCACTCAAGCAAATTCAACTACCTGTGGGGAAAAGGAATTGCATTTGAGCGCGAAATGTCCAATCTCCCATAAGAGTTTGTCCAGCAACTTCAGGTTTCACAGCATTGTAGTAAGCGCTAAGAGAAGCATTGATTGGCTGAGTGCCAACGACAAATACCCTGCCAAAACCGGCCCCAACAGGAACAGTCCAGCCTTTGTTATCAGGGGTATTCCAATCTGCCGTAATGATTGGAGAGCTCGTCAAATACCAACCCTTAGGAAGGTTGTAATTCAGAAAAGGTTGAATCAGCATTTTATTAACATCATTCTTCTTACCATCGCCAGCAAATGACCAAACATTATTAATCAAACCGCCAGCAACAACTTTTCCTTTCGTATAAACCAAAACACCCGTTGGACCAGCACTCCACTGCCCGGAACTAAGCCTGCTGTCGGTGGCGGTTGGCAGCACCATGGTGGGGCCCACACCAACAGTGAAATTCCCTTTCAAGGTTGGCACAAAGAACACAGAAGGATTGACGTCTCCAAGTGCTTGGATCGAAGTACCACCAACCCAAGGCTGGGAGATCAAAGGAACAACAGTCCGTGTCACCAATGTCAAGCCATCGCTCACCTTGAAAGGAACGACAGGCTGCACATTGACAACATTTTGAGTCTGATTCCGCTTCGCTTTAGGGTCTAAAAGATTTGGTGCCCATTGCGTATTTGGAGTGCTGTTCCACTGAATAGGAAGGCTGATCAAGCTGGCAATCGGATTTTGTGCCGCCTTGGCCAATGATCCTTCCTCCTCGGCAACCGATTCGCCTGGGGTCACCGTGACCGGTTGATTATCCGTACCAGGAGGTTGACTATCTGCAGTGGCCTGAGCCAGCTCACTATGGACAAGTGGTGTGAAATCAAAATCAATGGGATCAGCCACCAGAAACTGAGCCTGGTCTTGCGCTTCAGCAACTGAAGGGGCCAGAAGGGCAGCACATCCAAGCAGCCACGACAGGCCAACACATCCACCGAAACGCGAAGTCATCAATCTGATCTAAAAAACCAAGCGAGTTTTATTGCATCAAATTGATTCGCCAAGGGGATTCCACAAAAACCAGCACGAATGGGATCAGATTCAGCGGCAAGAACAAATGGCCCCGCCTAAATTTCAGCGAATCTCAACTCCTCAAGTGACACGCTTTCTGCCCCTGGCTCTCATCGCAACACTGAGCACGTTGTGCGTTGAAGCGTCGATGAGACCAATGAATGCAGAAGAAATGACTGATAACAATGAAACTCAGATTGAGACTGACATAGCGGCAAACAGCGACAGTGAAATCAACCAGACCGAAGAGATAGCTCCCCTGGTACTCAGTCAAGCGAGTGATCAAGACACGCAACTCGAACAGGAAAAAGACGAGGAAGACAGCTGGCGTGTCTACCTCGATCTCTATGCCTTTTTGGTGCCAACCACTTACAGCTCAACAACCATCAACGGCAATAAAAACGATGCCGCGCTTCCCCTCTCCGATGTGATCAACACCATCGACGAAGCGCTCACCTTTAAAGCCCAGGTTGAATATGGCCGATTGGGTTTTATGGCCGGGGTTTATCACGGGAGCCTATCCACGAGCGGATCCAAATCCTTTTTCAAGGAAACAACAAACCCTCTACGCAATCGACTAGGCCTTCCTTCCGCACTCAGACAGCGCACAATTCGTGTCAACGGAGATCTAGATGTCGACGTTGATGCCAATCAGACCATCGTGGATCTGGCATTCCGCTACCGAGCAGGCGCGATTCAGAAACCACGGATGGAAAAGGGAAGCACCAGTTTCATTGGCCTGCTTGGAGCCCGAGTGATCGATGCCAACATCAACACCAGCTGGTCCGTTCGCAATGAGTCCACCGTTTCCGTGGAGGGGCGGGTCGTAAGCCGCGAGAACACTCGCGAACTCGAGAGAGCATCGAGTGAAAGCTTCGGCAACACCTGGGTGCAGCCGCTGATCGGTGCCTTCGGCACGTATGCCATCAGCGAAGACTGGCAAGCGTTTGCCTATCTCGACGCCGGCGGATTGGGTTTGAGCGGAGAGCAAGATCTGAGTGGCACGGCGCAGGCGGGGATTGCCTATGCCTTGGGAAACTCAGCCCAAATCTCACTCTCTTACAAGTATTTCGGACTTGATTACGCCGGAGGCGGTGGCAATGCCTACAGCGTGGATCAAAGCGGCGTGAACTTAGGACTGCGCTGGTTGTTCGACTGATAGCAAGTGCGCTCTTGCCGTTCAAGTGCTGAGGCTTTCAGCAACTTGAACGGCGGTACGCGATCCACTGGCAATCGCTCCCTCAATAAATCCACGCCATCCCTGGGCATGATCACCAGATGCAAAGAACAGATGACCTTCCTGGCGTGGTAATTCGTCTGTGAATCGTGCAACCGTTCCGGGGCGATAGGTGCACCAGCTACCTTGCGAGAGATCGTCTCCACCCCAATCGTGGCCAAAGGTGGAGAGCACTTTGACCCCTGGAATAAATTCCTCCAAAACGGGCTGCCACTCATCAACCGATTTTTCCAGCGCATCAGGTTCAAGGCTGAACCCAGCGAGCACCGAGTGCTTCTCACCACGCTTGTAAGTGAAGCTGCCGATCAGGGGTGAATCCGTTGAACGGGACAGGGTCATCACCGCACCAGGGTCACCCTCCACTTCAAAAAACACCTTGCAGCCACCACCAACATGCTTGAGGCGTGATGCCTCCAGTTTCACATCGGCAAGAGGTGGTTCAAAGTCCACGTTGTGAAGCACATTCAAAGGAACAGTCACCACTGCACGCTGTGCCGTTATCCGCTCTCCAGACTCCGTCGTGACGCTCACCCCTTCGCTGGTGTGTTGCACGGAGCGCACTGCAGTGCTGAGCGCCACCTCAAAATCACCATCTCGAGTGATTGCCTCCACGAGTGCAGCTGTGCCTTTTGTGAGTTTGTAGCGGGCCGCTGTGTCGTTAAACAACGCGTAGTTCCAACCCGTTAGTGACCAGGTGCGCATCATCTCCACATAGGAGGCATTCTGCGGTTGATTCATGGAGAGGATCTCTAAGAACCCACCAAGACTGGTGCGCTGCAAAGGGGTGAGATCAAGAGCATTGAGACGGTCAGCAACCGTGAGAGCATCCCGTTCGCATACAGCCTCCCAGCAGTGGTGAATGTCATAGGGGCGCTCCCACACGCCCTTTGACTCGGCAAAGAAACGCTCGAACCCTTCAACGAATTCACCCAGTTGGGCCTCCTGCAGCTCCTGAACCTTTCCATCGATCTTGATCGCGATGCGCTCAGCAACACATCCTGGTGTTTCCTGAACCTCAAGCCCATAGCGTTCTTTCTCAGCCCATACAAACGGCTGAGTCCAGTGAATCCATGTGCCACCAAGTTCAACATGAAAGCCATTGCGCTCTTCATAAAAGGTGCGACCTCCCAAGCGATCTCGCGCCTCGAGCACAATGGTGCTCAGCCCTCTCTTCTGAAGATCTCGCGCCGCAGTTACGCCGGCAAATCCACCTCCGATGATCACAACATCGTATGAAGTCTTGGCAGCCATTAGATCTCTTAAAATATATTAGCCACCAACAATTTTAAAGAAACAAACACTTCATTCCCACGGTCAGGCCATAGATTTTGCACGCACGGGACCAGACAATGGGGACAGCATGACAGGCTTCGCGAAACATCTATCTGTGGCTATTACCAGACAGTCATGATTAGCAAGTCTCCTACAACAACAATCCATAAAAAATCAGGAACCAAAACCTTGGTTCCTGACGATCAAACTGAAAAATTACCTCACTTAAAGCTTATCGATCGGACCCAGCTTCCAGGCCCGGTCGAACCAAGCTTGCTCAGGTCCATACAAACGGAAGATTCCAAACCAACCTTTACCAGGAACGGTTTTCACCCAATTCGCCTCCTGGCCCGCTGGAGGCTCTGGACCAAAATAGAGGTCAACGCTGCCATCAGCGTTGCTCACCATGTCCTGATTGCGCTTGTTGTTTTTGCTTGGATAGGGCGATTCCTTGCTTTGCAACATCGAACGGGTCTGGGGGTCATAGACGACAAACGACCAGAAACGTCTCGCCGGAACGTTTGCCGGCACCGTGAGTTTGTAGGTGTTCGCTCCATCGAGATAGGCGCCATTGCCATCGCGAGAGGTGAACGCATATTGCGACCCCACTCCTGGAAGCTCGAGGGCCATTGCCGGTGTATTCACCGTGGCGAGATAGAAGAACAGGGTGCGTCCATCCATATCGCGCCCACCATTTCCTTTGTCCACGAGATACTCGTGACTGCCTCCTGGAAAGCCTGTTTGCCAATAACCAGCTTTACCTGGGTAGATATAAGCCTTGGGATCCTGAGGAGAAAATAGGATCGAACGCGCCGTGGCATTACCAATCGCTACAGATTCTGTAAGCAGTGCTTTTTGCTCCGCATTCGGGGCAAATGGTTTTCCTTTTTGAATTCCAATAGCTGACGCCATCCCTAGAAGCTCTGGAGAGAACATCTCAGAGGGCTCGCGCTGAATCACATCATTGAGTTCTTCATAGAACCTAAAATTGTTTGCATGAATCGTGTTGACTGTCCAGTCAGTAAGATTTTTGAAAGAGTTGGCCTGAGGATTAGCCCGCATCGCATAGGGATACACCTTCAAGCCATTTTTAAAGCTGTCGCGAGCCGTATTTGGCTCACCTTGATCATCCAGAAAACCACGAAGAATCAGCCAATTGATGATGCTCGGGGTCCTGGCAACGAAAAAGCCATCGGTAGATGCAGGCGCCTGATGACCAGGCCCAAGAATCAGATACTTACCTCCCTTGCCCTTGTCGGGACCAGGGCCTCCCATATCCACCACAAAGCGGAAGAACGCATCATTGACTGTTCCTGGACCTGTACCAGGTGGAACCTCCACAACGACCGGACCATCGCTGAGATCGAGAAAAGCTGAGGCGTAGACCGTATCAGTGTTTCCCGTGAGCCAAAGGGACTTAGCACTCATCAACTCATCAAAGATGCCGATGTCTCGATTCGGCTTCAGGCCATAGCCATCACGATGGCCCACATACAGCATCTCCAGGGAAGCTGCGGGCATGAAATTGAGGAACGTCTGCACACCACGGCCAAGATCCACCTGACGCCGTGCCTTTCGCATCGTCTCGTCATCAGGAAAACCATCAAAATACTTAAACGTTCCAAGCCGAGTCTTTACCGTGTCTGGCGTCAGAACATCGACAGGAATAGGCGTGTTGTAGCCCTTTGGCGCAACATCAGCGGCATGAAGCGCGGAACCGCTACACGCCAAGAATAAAGCTGAAAGTACAGCAGATGGAAAACGAGTGATTACAGACATGGTTGAGGGTAAAGAGAAATTTGAGCAGTTCAGGCCTCAACCAAGAGGCTGAATGTCGTTCAGTTGCCAGGTTTTATCAAACCAAGGTTGCAGCGGACCATAGAGGCGGAAGATGGCAAACCAACCCTTACCAGGTGCGGTTTCGATCCAATTGGCTTCTTGCCCTGCAGGCGCTGTAGGACCGAAATACAGATCAATACTGCCGTCAGCGTTCGTTTTCATATCTTGATTTCGGACGCTATTTTTACTGGGCAGAAGTTGACCCGTCTGTAGTTCAGATCGGGTCTGCGGGTCATACACAACCATCGACCAAAAATCCTTGGCCGGTACATTTTTATCAATGGTGAATTTGTATGTTTTGCTCCCATCGAGATACTCACCAGTCGAGTCGGTGGCAACCGTTCCGTACTGGGAACCAACTCCTACCATTTTCAACACCATGGCGGGCGTATTGACGGTGTAGCCCCAAAAGAAATTATTGCGGGCGTCGAGGTTACGACCACCTTTGCCACCATCGACTAACCACTCGTAACTCCCACCGCCAAACGGAGTGAACCATTGCTTGCCTGGATAAAAGTAAACATCTTGATTACGAGGCTTACCCATATCAGAACGCACATAAGCCACACCCACTTGAATGGCTTCCTCCAAAATCTCTCGATCCTGTGGAGAGGGCGCAAAAGGTTTGCCTTTTTCAAGACCAATCGACGATGCCAATCCCCTCAGCTCAGGATCCAAGAAAGCAATGGGCTCACGTTGGATCACTGTATTGAGCTCATTAAAAAACTCAAAATTGTTGGCGTGAACAGTATTAAACACCTTTTCGCCAACTTTAATAAAGCTCATCTGAGGTGGGTTGTCTTTTTGCGAATAGGGATAAAGACGCAATCCATTTTCATAATTTGCGATAGCCTTATCAGGTTTCCCATTGGAATCAAGGAAAGCCCTGAGAATTAACCAGTTTGAGTAAGTTGGAGAGCGGAAAACAAAATAATCACCAACATTGCTTGGCTCAGTGTCATCGGGGCCCAAGATCAAATATTTACCACCTTTCCCCTTGTCGGGCCCCGGAGCCCCCGTATCAGCCACAAAGCGAAAGAAGGCATCGTTAATCGTGCCTGGACCAAGTCCAGCGGGGATTTCGATCACCATCGGACCGGTGTCCTGAAGGTTGAAAAATGTTGAACCGTAAATCGTGTCCGTATTACCTGTAAGGAACAGGGGGTTCGAATACAAGGGAGACATCAAGGCCACCTTGGTGTGATCATCAACACCAACTTGTGCATGACCATGGCGCATCATTTCGATGCTTGCTGCTGGCATCAAGGTCAGAAAAGTTTCATAGCCACGGATGAATTTAAGATTGTCGAAACTTGTTCGAACCGTTGCCTCATCAGGCATCCCATCGAAGAAGCGGAACGTTCCGGCACTTGTCTTGACAGTGTCTGGAGTAAAAATCTCCGCAGGAATGGGAGTGGTATAACTCTTGCTTACCTGTGACTGCTGTGCATTCACGCCACGATCCGATGCACTAAGAGCGGCCACCGCCAACGATGTAAGCAGCAATGCAGAAGAACGTCTGCGCAGCTTGCTGGAAAAGCCTGACATACCCAATTAACAAGAAAACCCGTTCAATTACTTTCTAAAGATGTGGTGCGCTGCGGAACCAAAAAACATCCAATATTTGCCCGAATGGGATCAGATCTCTGATCTGGATCTGCTCATCAGGCTTGACGGCATCCATCAGAGCCAGTTTTAGCTTCGAAGCAGTAACAAGACGAGCTCAACATTGAGCACAACTTGGATAAAAAAAAGCCCGGGTTTGTAACCCGGGCTTGACACTCATTGAACGGGCTGAAACTGAGGTGGTGTCCAACTGCCATCGAAATACGATTCTGTTGGAGAGTAAACACGAATGGCCGCATTCCAACCAGGATAAATATCAAGATAATTATCCTGGTTTTTATCTCCACCTAGATGAATAACATATTCACCTTTTTCATTGGCCTTCGCAAAAGCACTGTTGATGTTGTACTTCTCACCGGTTGAAAAACCTTTGGCGTCATACACCGTGACGGACCAGAAAGCCCGAGGATCATTCGGCACATCCTTCATCACAAGAGTATGAGGCTCGATGGAGTCAACAATCTTGGGGAAGGGATACACAGCTCCTTGCTTAGGCAATCCACCCCAGCCAACTGCGACGCCGAAATTACGCAGCTCTTCGCTGATCTCTCCCCTTTTGCCGAATGCGTTCTCCGAGGTCACACCCTCGGATTCACGGCGACTGTTGTAATCGGCACGCAGATCAAGAATCTCCTGCATGTCGTAACGATGTTTAGAAACAAATTCACCTTTGTTGGCCTGCTCCAAGCCAATTTGTTTTTGAACAGCAGCGGCAGCTTGCAAATCAGCAGGATCCTGCATGTTCACCTGTGTGCGCACAAAAGCGAACACATAGCGACTACCGATTGCCTCCTTCGTCAACTCGTAACGACCGGGCTTAGCGCTAACAACTGGAATCCAATGCTCCTCATCTACCACTTCAAGGATTTGGTAGCGGTCTGTTTCTGGTAAGACAACCGTTGCAGGGCTGTCAAGATCCAGCACGGCAAAGGAGTACAACGTATCGAAATTAGGCCTCAGGATTGTCCGATCCGCTGGGTCCATGGCCTTACTGAGGTGCAGAAACTCTCCAACACCAGTGCCACACGTTCCCTTGGCAATCTTGCGAACGTAATCTTCAAAAATGACCTCTGTCTCAGCGACGGCGTAATTGGCCTTGGTCACCGGTGTGACCACAGTGGCTGTGGTCTCAATCGCCGCCTTAGGGCAGTTTTGACCCGGTGGATGGGAATGCACGCTGTCGGCTTTGCCATTGAAGCCGGCCAACAGGCCAGCACCTAGAGCTGATGCCACCACAAGGGTTCGGCCATGACGCGTGAGCGTGCGAAACGCCATTGAGTTCTCATCCGTTTGCATCAGTAATAGCCAACGGTTCAGCTAAAGCCTCAACCACAACAAGTAAGTTTGATTCTTCATGCACGATTGGGATCATTTAGACATCTCAGATTGCAAGATCCATCATTAATTGCGCCAAATGTGCGCCAAGGGATGCCTGCAATCCAAAATAAATGCGATCACTTCACCTGTAGCTCCGGACGCGTCCAGGAACCATCAAAATAAGCAGGAGTGGGGTTGTAAATCCTCAAGGTTGCGTTCCAACCTGGGTAAATCCCAAGGTAATTCTCCTGACTGGAGTCACCACCAAAATTCAGCACCGCCTCACCTTGATCATTCGCTGTTACGAAGGCACTGTTGACGTTGTAATTGTCACCAACAGGGAAGCCATCCTTGTCGTAAACAGTTAAAGACCAGAATGCATTACTTCCATAGGGAACATCTTTGAGAGTGAGCGTTTGAGGCTTATCCGAAGACGGCGTATAAAAGAGATAAACAGCCCCTTCTTTTGGTAATCCTCCAATCCCCACAGCAACGCCCATATTGTTTTGCTCGGGAGAAACAACACCCTTACGGCCATAGAGATTTTCTGACTTCACACCTTGCTCATTCCGCTCTTGATTGTAAGCAGAGCGTAAAGCAAGCATCTCCTCGAGGTTCCATCGATTCGGCTGCACAAATTCTCCACGATTCGCCTAGCTCACTTTTAATTTCTTCTGCAAATCCCGAGCTTTGGCGAGGTCTTCCGGATCATTCATATTCACGCCGGTGCGGAACCCTACCAAAGCATTGCGACTACCAACATTCTCTTTGGTTAACTCATAAGCACCAGGATTTTTATAAACAAAGACGTATCCCTGATCATCCACAACCATGGCGCTTTGATAACGACCACCTGTTTCAGGAAGTGTGATTGTGGCCGGATCATTGAGATCCAAAATCAACCATGAATACAAGGTGTCGAAATTGATGCGAATCACCGTTCGATCCTTTGGATCCGCTGCTTTGCTGTCGTTCAACAGCACACCCATACCGCCACTGCAGGTTGCCTTGGCAACGTTGGCGATGTACTTGGCAAACACGGTCTGTGTTTCAGCCGCTGCATAGTTTGCCTTCGTGACAGGAACGACCGCATCACTTTGAACAACAACAGAGGGCTCAGGGCAGGTGTTCGAAGGTGCAACCGCTTGTGCTTTCGCGGCAGGGAGAACGGCAACAGAGAGCAGTCCGAGGCTCAGGGCCGACGTGAAACCAGCCAAGCGCCCTGAAAGCGAACCAATACCTTGTGCCATGAGCTCTTTCTTTGCTTTTAACGTCCTAATCAAGCCATAGCGTCTTGTCCGGCCATTCACTCGCTCCACGACGCCACTAAGCACAATCGGGAGCAAAAGGACGAACAAAGGACGGTGCGCTGAACGCAGCACAATGGCGTGATGATCGATGTGATCGGCACCGACGCCGGTGCTCCCGGCTCACTCCCACCCGGAGCTCAGCTCTTGGTGGAGCAGGCCCACCTGTTGGCAGCCCCAAACCGGTTGCTAACTGCCCTGCAGCAATGGTCTGCCTGCCCAGCAGCCCAGCGCCGCATCGCCAGTGACAATCCAATCGCTCTGAGCGATGAATTGCTTGCCCTTGGGAGCGATCAGCGCGCGGTGGTGCTGGCTAGCGGAGATCCGTTGTGGTTTGGCATCGGCAGGATCTTGATCGAACGCCTGGGACGCGAGCATCTGCGCTTTCATCCAGGCCCCTCGTCCTTGCAACTGGCATTTTCCCGACTGGGCAGGCCCTGGCAGGACGCGCAATGGCTCAGCCTGCATGGCCGTGACCCTGCACCGCTGGCTCAGCGATTGCAACAACGCCCCAGCGCCTTGGCCGTGCTCACCGATCCCAGTCGCGGTGGCGTGGACGAGGTGCGCCAAAGCTTGCGCAGCAGCGGCCTGGAATCGGCCTATGCCCTCTGGCTCTGCGAATCGCTTGGCCACAGCAGTGAGCGCGTGCAACGGCTGGCCCCCTCCCAAGCCACGCCTAGCGATTTGCACCCCCTGCATTTGGTGGTGTTGCTCGCAGAAGATGAAGCGGCTCCAGCCGCCGATCAACTTCCTCTGTTTGGCCTGGAGGATGGTGTGTTTCTCCAACACAGCGACCGATCTGGCTTGATGACCAAACGGGAGGTAAGGATCCAATTGCTGGCAGAGCTCAACCTTCCTGCACGCGGCGTGCTCTGGGATCTCGGTGCTGGCACCGGCAGCGTTGGCCTCGAAGCGCTGCGCCTGCGGCCTCAGTTGCAGTTGCTTTGCATTGAACAGCGCAGCGGTGGTTCTTCGCTCATCGCCGCCAACGCCGCACGCCTCGGTGTTCAGCCAGCAGCAGTGCTGGAGGGGGATGCCATGGAAGAACTCAACCATCTGCCTGCAGACTTAGACGCCCCCGACCGGGTGCTGATTGGTGGCGGTGGCCGCAAACGCAGGGCCCTGCTGGAGCGAGTGATCCAGTGCATGGCCCCCAGGGGTGAAGTGGTGATCCCCCTCGCCACCCTGGAAGCCTTGGCGGAGCTGCGTCCCGTGCTCGAGGCTGCCAAGTACAGGCTGAAAGTGAGTCAGCAGCAAGCCTGGCGAGGCCAACCGCTTGCCGATGGCACCAGGCTGGCTCCGATGAATCCGGTGTTGATCCTCAAGGGAAGCGCTCCCCAACAGGACGGGGCCTGACGCGGTTGATCAGAAAAAGGGCAGAATCAAGCACTTTGAAGCTCGCAGGATGGCCATTCGAGAACGCAAACCTCAGGTGTCACCCGTGCGCCTCAAGATCACTCTTTTCATTGCAGGCGTTGGCCCATTACTTGCCGTTGGGCTGTGGCTTCAATCCAAGGGGTTCTTCAGTTAGACACGCCTGCGTTACATTTCAGTAACGCTTTAATCACTAGGACGTGCCATCTCTGCATCATTGGCTGGCATTTCTGGTTGGATCGTTTCGATCACCACCGCGTCTCCAACGCCAAGCCCCAGGCGCTTGGCCTCCCCAGCCCGAAGCTCGATCACGCCGTCCGCATCAGCCATCGGCCCAAAGCCCTTGCAGGGCATAGCTGGACAAATGGGCACCTCGGCCTCAATCGCAATCACCTCGCCCTGGTGCACAAACACCATGTCGAGTGGCGCAATCGTATTCAGCATCCAAAAGCGCAACGGGCGTGCCGGTTTAAACGGAAACCACATTCCCCTCAGCGGTGGCAAGGCCGGGCGTTGCATCAATCCAAGCCGTTGCTCTTGGGGCTGGTCCGCCACTTCTAAAAGCACGCAGGTGTCGTCTCGAACGCACCATTGGGCTTCAAGGGGCAACTGCTGGGGGGGAGATACGTCCATTAAGGGCTCTTCAGGAAAGGAACGCCGTTGTTGAGGCAATAACCACGGCCACGAATGGTGTGAATTAAGCGCGTGTCGCCACCCTCCTCAAGCTTCTGACGCAAATAACGGATGTACACCTCCACCACATTGCTCGACACCCCCTGCTCATCGTTCCAAACCTCACGCAGAATTTGCTCACGACTCACGGCCTTGCCCCGCTCCTTAAACAGCAACAACAGCAACGACGATTCACGCTCCGTTAAGCCAATCGACCGAATCCCACGACGCACCATTCCGCTACTGGTTTCAAGCTGCAAATCACCAACCACGATCACGGAGCTGAATTCCTCCTTGCGTTTCTGAACAGAAAGATGCAGGCGCACGCGTTGCAAGAGATCGCTTGGTGCGTTGGTGGCCAACCAGAAATCATCCGCCCCAGAACTGAAGCAGAGCTCTCGAGCGTGAATGCTGTCTTCGCTCACACCCAGCAAAATCGGCAGCGTTCCAAACCACTGGCGAAGCTCACTCACCTCAAGCATCTGGCCGGGCGAAACGATCGCAGCCATCTGCGACTGGCCGGAAGCGGCAATCGTTTTATTCCCAGCCCCCCACTCCAACGTTGTGTAGCCCGAGGCCTCTAGGCGATCTTTGAGCTGCAGGGCCTCAGCACCAACCAACACCAACACCCCCTGCTCATTCATGGACGATCCGGCTTCGCCACATGGGGTAGTCCCCAGCCCAGCTTGTTGCGCAAGACCTGGAAAAACTCATGGTCCGACAAGCGCACAAAGCGCACGGGATGGTCACTCCGCCGGATCAACACCCGGTCTTCAGGCCAGACATAACAGCCAGCACTTCCATCCACCACCATCATCAGGCGTTCGGGAGTGGCGGGAAACACCGTGACCGGTTCTTGATCACTAAAAACAAGCGCTCGCGAGGCCAAGGAATGAGCCGCGATCGGGGTGAGCTGCAACACCGGGCAATCGGGGGTGATCACGGGTCCACCGGCGCTGAGGGCGTAAGCGGTAGATCCAGTGGGCGTCGACAGGATCACCCCATCAGCCGAGATATCAACGGGCGCATGCCGGCCGATCGCAATCTCGAAATGGCACATGCTGGTGAGTGGCTCTCGGTGCAACGCCATTTCATTGAGAGAAAGGGCTTCCCAACGCCTTTGATCTCCGCGCATCACGCTCACAACCATGTTGGCGCGCTCCTCAATCGTCCAGCGATCGGTGAGAATCTGCTCGAGAGCCTTATCAAGATCACCCAGATAGGCCTCCGCGAGAAAGCCGAGATGGCCAGTGTTGATGGTCAGAATCGGCACACCAATGGGTGCCGTTTGACGGGCAGCCGACAGCACCGTGCCATCGCCTCCCAACACAATCGCCAGCACCATCGAGGCATCAAACCCCTCGGGCACACAAGCGTTGTACCCCAGCATGCGCAGGTGCTGATCTGGGTTGGCAAAACCCACCATCCCTCCAGAACTGCTGGCCCGCACCACCTCATGGCCAGCGAACTCCAGCCGCTCCTGAATCGTTTGAGCGGTCTCTACGGCGAGCGACTTTCCGTCATTCACGATCAGTCCGACCCTGGGCACCGATCGCGTTTCAAAACAACGGCACCACTTTATGAGAAAAATCGTCTGCCAGCAGCGTCCGGTTGTTTTTTGAAGCCAACACCGGGCCACCACCAGCCCTGCTTAGCGTTTAGTCCTCAACCTGAGGTCAGTCCGAGCGATGCCAAGCGACACCCCTTCCCATGTCGTTGTCATTGGAGCTGGATGGGCTGGCTGGGGTGCCGCCAAATCCCTCTGCCAGGCCGGGGTTCGCGTGACCTTGATCGACGGGATGAACGATCCAACGGGCAGCACGCCGCTCACCACTTCAAGCGGCAAACCATTTGAGGCCGGTACGCGGGGGTTTTGGAAGGACTACCCCAACATCAATGCCCTCACGGAAGAACTCGAGCTCGGCAGTGTTTTCACCGAGTTCACCACCAGCGCCTTCTGGTCCCCCGATGGCTTGGAAGCCACAGCTCCGGTGTTCGGTGAAAGTCCGCAGCTACCCAGCCCCCTAGGCCAGGCCTTCGCCACGATCAACAACTTCAAGCGCTTGCCGCTAACCGATCGGCTCAGCATCGCCGGGCTGCTGGTCGCCATGCTCGATTTAAACCGCAACGATGCGGTGTACGAGCAGTACGACGGCATCGATGCACTGACGCTGTTCAAGCAATTGCGGATCAGTGATCGCATGATCAATGAGTTCCTTCGGCCGATTCTGCTGGTGGGGCTATTCAAGCCACCTGAGGAACTCTCAGCGGCGGTGACGATGGAATTGCTGTACTACTACGCGCTAGCCCATCAGGATTCTTTTGATGTGCGCTGGATCAAGAGCAAGAGCATCGCAGAGCAACTGTTGGCTCCGCTCAGTCAGCGGTTGCGCAACCAACATCATCTGGACATTCTCGGCGGAACGTTGGCATCGCGGCTGAACGTCTCCCCCGATGGCACGTCGGTGACCTCCGTCGAGACCCACTCGCTCGCCACGGGCCGCAGCGCTGTGATCCACGATGTGGATGCCGTAGTGCTGGCGGTGGGCGCTAAGGGGATGGGGGCACTGATGGCCAACTCACCGGAATGCGCGGCTTTGTCTCCGGAGCTGGTGCGGGCGGGCACGCTCGGTGCGATCGATGTGGTGTCCGTGCGCTTGTGGCTCGATCGCACGGTGCCTGTTGCCGACCCCGCCAATGTGTTGTCGCGTTTCCAGGCACTTCAAGGATCCGGCGCCACCTTCTTCATGCTCGATCAGCTGCAACCTGACACTCAGCAGGAGCTCTGGGGTGCTGATCCAGTGCAGGGCTCTGTGGTTGCAAGCGACTTCTATAACTCCACAGCGATTGCTGAACTCAGCGATCAGGAGATTGTCGATTGCCTCATGCAGGAGTTGTTGCCGATGGTGCAGCCAAACTTCCGCACCGCGCAGGTGGTGGATCAGGACGTGCGGCGTTATCCGAGGTCGGTGTCGCTGTTTTCACCGGGAAGTTTCAAGCAGCGGCCACCCCTGGAAACGTCGATGAGCTCGATCGTTTGCGCTGGCGATTGGGTGCGGATGGAAGATCGGGAATTCGGCGCCAAAGGGCTCTGTCAGGAGCGTGCCTATGTGTGTGGTTTAGAAGCCGGAAATTCACTACTCAAACGCAAGATCGTGTCGGGAACAACGAAATCTCAGCCCCTTCAACACCCTGTGATCCCCATTCGCGCCGATGAACCACAGGTTGTGTTTGGTCGCACCATCAACAAGCTCGTGATGGATCAACTAGATCTCTTTGGACTCAAACATCCTTGGCTTCGTTCATAACAAACAAGCCCGCCTTTGCTTCATCGCACTCATCGACGACTAGAGCGAAGCAACGACACAATCAGCCAGAGTCCAAACAAGTTGGCTCCCACAAACAAGCCTTCGCTGACGTCCTGCAGCAAAGGTTGTTGAGCCAACGTGGCCATCACCGTGGCACTGAGCAACAGCGAGGCCACAAGAATCGCCAGTGAAATTCGTTGCGACAACCGTTCCAAACTGGAACGAACAGCCTCAAGCCCTTCCAGCTGAATGGCAAACACCAATTCATCACTGCTGAAACGGCGCAACAGCTGACTCAGCTGACGCGGGGAATCAATCGTGAGATTGCGTAAATCAAGGCCAAACTGCATCAGCCGTTCTTGAGGCAGCATTACGGCACGGGCCAGCAGCTGAGCCACCAAGGGCTGCATTTCCCCCGTGAAGCTGAACGCCGGGTTTAAAGAATTGCCCACCCCCTCCAAGTTGGTGACCGATTTCACAAACAGGCCGAGGGTTCCAGGCACTCTTAACCCAGAGCGATTTGCCAGCTGCAGCAAGGCGGCAAGGAACAGGGCGAAATTCAGTTCCTCTAAAGGCTTGGAAAAACTCTTGGCAATCAGCTGATCAAGCTGGCGTTGCAAGTGCTGACGATCCACTTTTACCCCCCGGGCCGGGGGTGCAATTTGCTCCAACACATCCGTTGCCCGGGCGCCGTCCTGGTTAATCAGGGCCAAGACCAGATCCAGCAAGTTGCTGCGCGTGCGCGGATCAAACAGGCCCACCATGCCCGCATCCAGCAAGATCACCTTGCCATCAGAGAGCACTTTGAGATTGCCGGGATGGGGATCCGCATGAAAGAACCCCTCCACGAAATACTGCTCCACAAAGGCACCAAGAAGAGCAGTGGTTGTTGCCACCAATCCAGGTCCAGCCGCGAGAGCCTCTCGCGCTTCAGGGCTGAGGATCGATGCACCCTCGATCCACTCGAGCACCAAGACGCTGCGGCTCGACAATTGCTGAACCACATGGGGCAGACGAATCTGACCATCAGGAACAAAGCTTGAACCCTCCAAACTGCGCTGCAAGCGCAAGGTATTGGACGCCTCAATCCTGAAATCAAGCTCCCGCACCAACGCCTCAAGCACCTGATCGGCAAGACCCACGAAGTCGTACAAACCGCCGAGAGCCGTCGCTGCAGCGAGGGCGGCGATCTTGCGGAGTAAGCGACCATCTTCTTCCACTTGGGCAGCAATCCCAGGCCGCAACACCTTCACTGCCACCGCACCCAGCTCGGGCAAGGTCGCTTTGTACACCTGCCCGACACTTCCAGCCGCAATCGGCGTATCAATGAATGTCGAAAACGCCTCGTCGACAGAACAGCCCAGTTCTTGCTCCAGTTGGGGTCTTAATTGCTCCCAAGGCACAGCCGGAACATCCGCCTGCAATTGGCTCAAGGCCTCGATGTAGTCCTCCCCCAGCAGGTCGGGGCGGGTACTCAACAGCTGGCCAAGCTTTACGTACACAGGTCCCAACTCCGTCAGGATGTTGCAGAGCACCGAAGGCAAGGGCAGCCGCGTCTCAGAGGCATCGCCACGGTTGAGGAGCTGAGAGAGAAACGACCACTCATGGCGCGAGACAATCCGAACGATCTCCAAGGCTCTTGATGAACCGTCGAACACACTTAGAACAGACACTTAAACGACAGCAAACGACAGAGATCTTGTGTGTATCAGTGGTCTGGAACAGTCATCAGGAGGAATGGAGTCTTCAACGGAGCTGCGCTCAGCCAACAATCAGCGCACATCAACACCATTGCTGCAAAACAAAGCACTCCGCATCACTCCATGCAAGTCTGAACCAGCACATGCAAGACCGATCCAATTCAGCTCCTAAACATACCTGAGCTGAACAATCCGAAACAGATTGCATGCACTCATTTCAACACCAGAGTCGTGGCAGAGACACAGAATCAAGCCCATAAATGCATAATAGAGCTTCGCCCCTAATCTGCAAAAAATATTATCTAGACGCAAATACTTGCAGGCTATCAAACAAGAACATGCTCCAGAGTAAGACGAAATAGGCAATAAAAAAAACCCCACCGATCAGGCGGGGGTTTGCAACTAAACACTCATTGAGCTACTTAGCGTAAACAACGCCTCTGTAGGTGAGACGAATCTTGTTTAAAGCAGATGTTGATGCACTGTTTGCTTGTGCATACTGCTTGCCACGGTAAGTCAAAGTCATGAGAGGTTCCTCAGGGATACAGGCCCCCGTTCCGTGACCTGGGTTTCTGCGCCTCACAGATGGGGATGCAAGGTGAACGTGAGAAGTAGATGAGCTACATCTCTTTTATACCCATAGCGTCAACATATAATGCGTTCACAGTGCTACAGGGAGATCATATTTTTGTGCCCTACCAATACAGAACAGAGCCAAAAGTAGCACAACTAATGTTCAGCTTGTTACACAATCCTGGTCTAAACTGACAATTTGTGCCCTACGAATACAAACAAAGAAAAGCCACCAGCAGCAGGGCAGGAAGCTCGACCCCATCGGGAAGCACAAAGGGGTGATGGCGTCCAAACTCTCGACAGAGCCAAGCTTGCCGGCGAGATCGTGCAAAACGCGAGTCGGTTATGAACAGGTCAAAACAAGGAATAGAATTACAAAGGGCCCCTAATAAGTGAATATTACAATCAAACAGCAGTGCATCCTGTTCGCCTACAAATCAATGGACCGCTAAGCAAACACATTGAGGCACGTAGGTATACCGACTGATGCCAAGCCTGAGATGCGTATTCAGAGTGGAAATGTCGGGGGAACGCATGACATCCTTAAGAATTGAGAATTTGTGTCTACAAGCAAGTCTCGAACTTAACGAGACTGTCGACGCTTACAGAGATCGAATCGACGTGAGCCGAGAGGCTCATTTGACTGGATACCTCATGTGCCATTTCCTAATGACAATGTGCTGTCTTGGAGACTCGGTACGATTCGATCTCTTAATGGAATCACTGAAGGCTGATCCAGTAGAGGTGTAAGCCCAATCACCGTAAAGCTGACCCGATGCCCTACTTGATCACAACGGTTCTAACTCTGCGTCATTGCATGCAGACTGGAAGTTTTCAGCAATAAAGACTTGAAGCTTGGATACTGGCCCCCTTTAATCCTATTGCTGATCGCCGGGGGATTTTACCTGCATGACATAGCCGTTCAAGACAAACCGGCTACTCGAATTCAGCAAAGCAAGCCTGCAAAAGCAAAACAAGATTGGATCAAAATTAACAAATGCTTAGCCGCTTCTCAGGCAATCTTGATCGAGGAAACGTCTAAGGCCTATATAGCGAAGCTAGAAATTAACGAATGGAAGCAAGAGACCTCAAAATTAAATATGGATAAATACAATAGGGACAACAATTGCAAAGACAAAGGATATTTTTAAAAGCTTTGGGCTGATGCAAAGTGTATCAATACTCCAGTTGTCAAGAATAGAGTGCGCAACAGAATGATGACTACTCCATCCAAAGCTTCTTAAAAGCATAGGGAGATGAGTCACGCTGTTCCATGGAGGCTTCCCGAATGAACGTTATGCAGGCTTTTGAGCCATCAAATTGCTTGCTTTGAATGACCATTGTCATCGAATCATTCAGGCTTTTCCCTTTCTTTAATCCAGCATCAAGCGTCTTGACTGCGCCAGCAGGGTCGCACTTCCCAAACTTCATTGGCTCTGGATCCTTGGCGTGGCTTGCTGGAATGAAGCCAACAGAAAGGATGCAGCTCAAGAGCAACAGATTGAGAGGCGCCATTGCCCTGCCTATAGAGACAATGAGTAAAGCATCAATCTCCTGAAGTGCTCACCTTGAGATATGACAGAAGGTTCATGGGGGGTACAAAAGCTGTCATCCCTTTCGTCAAAAGAAATGAATGCATCATCAAAATGCATAGAGGATCAGTGACCGACCTCACCGATTCCACTTAAAGAGGACTAGAGATAGGAGATCTATAAATAAATAGGTATCACTAAATCCATCAGCAAATAAAAATTAAAAACAAGCCTCAATGCCCTAATGCACCAGCCTTAATTAGAGGTGACAGGCATGGTTAAACGATTCACTGAGATTCAGGTTTTTTGGAGATGCAGAGGTGGACTTCAAGCACTTACTAATTACTCCCCAGTGCTCACAGAACACAACCACATATGACCTTAACCTGTGGAATTAAGAATTGCCTTGACCATCTATTAAATAAGTTTGATGCAAAAGCCATACATTCTATTCAAGAAGTTCAGGCTCGCTGATTAAAGACAAATTCAACCAACGCCTGCATCAAAAATGTAACAAATACTACAGACAAAAAGCAGCTGGTCGCAAGCCTTTAAAAATTGAGCAAATTACTAATAGTATAGAGTTAAAAGATAACGTGCGAGTTTAGGATGGATAAAAACATATCCTGGAGAACTCTCCCTGGGTTCTACCGACCTGGAAAATCAAGCTTCAAATCCATTCAAGCCCTTTTCTCTGAATTCCTACGAGACAGGCACTCTCCAAGCTTGTTGCAAAATCACTACGGCAATAATAAATCTGATTCAATACATTGTGGATGGGGAGATTCTGCTCCATTAGAAAAAGAAATTAAATCCCAAGAAGACCTCGATACTCTTATCAATACTCCTTTTGCATTCAATCAATCTATTTGCATTGTCGAACCTGCTGATCATGTTGGATTCAACACGATTGGTGAGCCAGTAAGAGCCTCAATCAATGTTGCATGGCTTGCTCAAAGAATTGCTGATTGCGACTCAATCGTTTTCCCTTTGTGGAAATCAGGCCTGATGGATAGAAAAAAACTCGCTCATGTCCTTACTTCTTCTCTAGCTGTTGTGTTTGAAGGTGGGCATCCCACAGTCAGAGACAGCAAAACATTTGATGAAACCAATTGCTCTCATGCTGATCTCCTCGATCTAAGCGAAGAACTTATTTTGTCAAGGCGACTTAGAAGTGCTCCCTCAATATTCATATGTTTAGGGCATCAGCTTGCTGCTCAAGCACACATACGATTAATAAAAAAAGCAACTCATGAAATACTGGAGACGATTGATAATGTTCTAATAAGTCAACCCAATTCTAGGAATGCTTTAAAACAGGTCTGCAATAAAATTCAGACTCTAGGCACAAAACTAAGAATCGTAAAAGATGAAAAAGTTGTTGCGAAAGGCTGGAATGATCCAGAGTTTGCCGTAGGAATTAATGAGGTTCCAGAGGCAGGTCACTGTGAAATCATTCACTATGAAAAATCAAATTCTCACCCCGACCCAGAACTAGCTGAATTAATTACCGCTCAAGCAATAACCGCAGAGGAATATGATGGTGTAATTGAAGAATCTATTTCTCACGAAAAAGACTTAAACATTGTGATGTTTCATACTGACGAAGTCAACGAAGAAGCAATCTTATTTGCCAATTGGGCCTATCGCAATCTCTATCAATCACTTCTACCTGCAAGGAACCAGCTTGTAATATCTGAACTTTCTTGGTTGTTTAATCTTCCAAGCAGTATTGAAATTCTGTGCTCAACAACTGCTGAGGGAAGATTATGCACAGAAGTTGCCGCTACATGTATCAATTACAGAGACTACGACACTCGACAAACTCGCAGATCATTTACTTGTCAATTCCATCCAGAGCTAAGAGATGACCTTAGGGAATTCAAAGAAAGTGGAATCCCCGCGTTCGATAGTCTAAAAAAAGACGATGGAATTAGATTACTCATTCGGATATTGCATGACAGCCTGATGGAGTAATGAAAGGCTCTCAGGCAGCTGCAAAGTCTGAAAAGCGATGTAAATGTTGTATACAAGAATCCCGTCACCATGATTGCAAATCTTCCTAAGGATAAAAAAAGGAGCAAGCATAAGGACCAATACTGAAGGGGAGAAGCATTAGAGAGCAATCATTCTGACTACAAAGAATATTAGAATTCCCGACTCTTTGGTCCACTTGTTATATCTCAAAACCATCTAATAGTAACAATGCAATGTTTCTAAACTTAAAATATCAGTCGTCAATCCGCAACGGGTATGGAGATCAAGTCCTGTTCGTTCACTAGTGATCTTTAGACCGAATCATGAATGATTTGAATCAGAACTGATCCAGAAAGCGCAGATCACTGGTGTAGAGGCGGCGGATGTCATCGATGCCATGGCGCACCATGCAGAACCGTTCCACTCCCAAACCGGCTGCAAAACCGCTCCAACGATCGGGATCAAGGCCCAATCCTTCCAACACTGCCGGATCCACCATTCCGCAACCCATCACCTCAAGCCAGCGCCCTCGCCATTGGACATCCACCTCAGCGGAGGGTTCCGTAAACGGGAAGTAACTGGCGCGAAAGCGCACCGGAAGGTCGCCAAAGAACGCCTTGAGAAACTGCATCACCGTGCCGCGAAGGTGGCTGAAATCCAAACCTTCATCAATAGCCAGCACCTCCACCTGATGAAACACAGGCGAATGGGTTGCATCGACCGCATCCCGTCGATACACCCGGCCTGGAGCCACGATTCGCACCGGGGGGGGATTGGTTTCAAGGTGTCGGATCTGCACCGGCGAGGTGTGGGTGCGCAGCAACAGGTTGTCTTGCAAATAAAAAGTGTCCTGCATGTCACGCGCAGGATGCTCAGGCGGAATGTTCAGCGCCGTGAAGTTGTGGTGATCCGTCTCCACTTCAGGGCCTTCCTCCACCTGATAACCAAGGCCGCAGAACAGATCAACGATCTCCTCGGTGGTGGTGATCAACGGATGCCGGTGCCCCATCGGCACCCCCAGCGGAGCCGCCGTGACATCAAGCGTTTCAGCTGCGATTCGTGTCGCCATCGCAGCACTGTTCACCGCCTCGAGGCGCTCAGATAGCAGCTGCTGCACCAAGGTTTTCAACACATTGGCGCGCTGGCCCACCAAGGGACGTTCATTCCCCGGCAACTTGCCCATCGCCCCCAGCACAGCTGAGAGCCGCCCCTTCTTGCCCAACAGACCTACCCGAAGCTGCTCCAGGGCAGTGGCATCGGCGGCCGCCTGAATCTCAACCGCCGCCTCCGCTTCTAGGGCGTCCAGCTGATCAGTGAGCTGCTGCAGGGAGATCGTGGCGCTCAAGGCATTGGTTTCGCGGCAATGACTGTAGGCAGCCATCACGACTAGGTTCCAACCAACGCTTACCAACCCTTCTGATGACTCCCCTGCGGATCCTGATCAGCAACGACGACGGCGTGTTTGCCGACGGCATCCGCACCCTGGCGGCAGCGGCCGCAGCGGCCGGACATCAGGTCACGGTGGTGTGTCCCGACCAGGAGCGATCGGCCACGGGCCACGGCCTAACCCTCCAAACCCCCATCCGTGCCGAGCGCGCTGATGAGCTGTTTGATCCTGGAATCAAAGCCTGGGCCTGCAGTGGCACCCCGGCGGATTGCATGAAATTAGCCCTGTTTGAGTTGCTTCCTGAAAAGCCCGATCTGGTGCTATCGGGGATCAACCATGGACCCAACCTCGGCACCGATGTGTTTTGCTCCGGCACCGTGGCAGCCGCGATGGAGGGCACGCTGGAGGGCCTGCCAGCGATGGCCGTTAGCAGTGCTTGTTTTCAGTGGAGAGAATTCCAAGCCGCCGCAACCTTGGCCATCCAGGTGGCAGAGGCAGCCCTTGCCGATCGATGGCCAGAAAACTTACTGCTCAATCTCAACGTCCCCCCCTGCAAGCAAGAGGCCATGGGGAAACTGAGCTGGACCCGCCTCTCGATTCGCCGCTACGACGAGCAATTCAGCCCTCGGGTCGACCCCCGTGGCCGCACCTACTACTGGCTGGCCGGTGAAGCCGTCGAAGATTTTGAGTCGGGCGGTGATGGCCCTCGTGACTGGCCCACCGACGTGGCTCAAATCCAAGCGAATGCCCCCTCGCTCACACCAATCCAACCAGAGCTTTTCTGGAGAGGAGGTCTCTCCTCCCTACCCCAACTGCACATCGATCAGTAGCTCAGTTCGTGCGATAGATCCTCTGCAGCATCCACAGCGAAAAAATCAAACCAATGACATGGGCAAACAACACCTGGGTGTTGCTGAGCACCGAGAGCATCTCCAGGGAGGTGATCGCCATGTTTTCACTCGCCCCTCTGGCACCAATGGCAATGCCCGGCGTCTGCTGTGATGCCTGCACAAACAAGGCCCCAGCAAGAGATTGGTAGCCCACCGCAGCGAAGACCAGACCCAACAAATCAGCAAACAAACTGCGCTTGATGGTGCGGCTCGCCTCACCCCGACTCGGTCGCGCACCACTATCCAAAGCGCGCCCCAGCCGCACCACCAACCAGCCCTGCCAGAGGCTGAACAGCAACACCAAAAACGACAGCGTGGTGAGTGACAACCCCGGACCCAATCCCAAGGCTTTATCGGCATTCCTGCTCAAACTTCCGCCGATGTTGTTGAAGGTCAACACCCCCAAGATCACAATCCCAAGCCCGGTTTGCGTCCAAAAGCGGATCCACGCTGAGCGGCGCAAGCCAAGGGCGAGCAGTTGGAGATCGAGCCGATCGGCCATGCGATGTAGGAGGTCTGTCGTCCAAACTTGCCATCAACCACAGATCCGTGCACAACGCCGTTGATTCCTCTCTGCTCCCCACAGCAGGCCAAAACACCCACCACCCTGGCGTTGGGCAGCTTCGACGGCCTCCATGCGGGCCATCGGCGGGTGATCGCGTCTGTAACCGAAACGAATCACCTCCATGCCATTCCCACGGTGGTGAGCTTCTGGCCGCATCCACGGGAAGTGCTGCATGGTGAGCCACGCCTGCGCCTCGATCTCCCGGAAGAGAAGCTCGAGCTCCTGGAGCCGCTCGGCATCCAGCAGCTGGTTTTGGTGCCTTTCAATCGCCAACTAGCGCAGCTCAGCGCTGCCGATTTTGTTGAGCAGGTGCTGCTCGATTGCCTCAAGGCGCGCAAAATCGCTGTGGGAGCCAACTTCCGATTCGGTCGGGGCCGAGAAGGCGACACCAACACGTTGCGGGTTTTGGCGGAAGCCGCTGGGGTACAGGTCTCGGTGATGCCAATTTTGGAGGATGCGGGGGGACGAATGAGCAGCAGCCGCATTCGCGAAGCGCTCTCGAATGGCGACCTACAAGCCGCCAGCGCGCTGCTCGGCCGTCCTTATCGCTTCAGGGGAACGGTGGTGCGCGGCCGCGGATTGGGTCGTGATTTGGGCTGGCCCACCGCCAATTTGCAAGTGGATGGGCGAAAATTTTTGCCAGGTCTTGGCGTCTATGCCGCTCGCGCCTGGACTCAGTGCAATGGAGAAGGGCGGGGTGGCGAAGCGCTGCCGGCGGTCATGAATCTCGGTCCCCAGCCCACCGTGGACCCCAATTCGCCTTCAGCCGTTGAAGTGCATCTTCTTGATAGGCGCATCGAACTCGTCGGCCAGGAGCTTGTCGTAGAGCCGGTGGAACGGCTGCGCGGACAACAACGCTTTTCAGGCCTCGAAGAGCTCAGTGCCCAAATCGGTCAGGACGCCGAAGCAGCCCGTCAACGACTTCAGCCCACTGCTGGGTAGGCATTCGACAGTCCCCAGACGATGAACACACCAATACCGCCCAGGAGGATGATCCCCCAAACCAGCACATGCATGGTGCTCTCGGATCCGCTGTTGTCCATGGCCGCCGGGGAGCATGCGATCCTTCTCAGACTGCCATGGAGCCGATGGTTGTCGAAGCAGACGCCAACCTGCGAGTGGCGCGGCTAATCGACGCCAACCTGGATCGAGCACGAGAAGGGCTGCGTGTCATTGAAGACTGGTGCCGCTTTGGTCTGGATCGGGACGATCTCGTCGTGCCGCTGAAAGACTGGCGACAGCGATTGGGACAACGGCATCACGATCGCTACCGGCGAGCCCGTTCCAGCGCAAAAGACGTTGCTGCAGGCCTGGGCCATCCCGCTCAAGCCAGTCGTTGTTCAGCCCCAGCGATTGTCAAAGCCAATGCCAGCCGGGTTCAGGAAGCCCTGCGCGTGTTGGAGGAATTCGGGCGGAATCTCGATCCAGACCTGGCCAGCACCTCAGCAGAGATCCGCTACGGGCTCTATGACCTTGAGGTGCGAATTCTCGAAGCCTGCGGACGTCAGCACAGACAGGAACGCCTCGAAGCCGCCAAGCTTTGCCTGATCACAGATCCTGATCGAGACAACAATTTGGAGCGAATGCTGCACGGGGTTGAAGCCGCTTTGAAGGCAGGCGTCAGCCTGGTTCAGTACCGCCGCAAACAGGGCAATGACCAACAACGTCTGCTGGAAGCGCAAGCCCTGAAAACACTGTGCTGTCGCTTTGAGGCTCTGTTCATCATCAACGACCGCATTGATCTTGCGCTCTTGGTGGATGCCGATGGCGTGCATCTCGGCCAAGACGACCTCCCCCTCTCAGAGGCGAGACAGCTGCTCGGCCCAGATCGCTTGCTCGGACGCAGCACCCACCGCCTCGAGCACCTGCTGGAGGCCCAGCAAGAGGGCGCCGACTATCTAGGCGTTGGCCCTGTATTCGCCACCCAGACCAAACGCGATCGCAGCCCAGCAGGCCTGAGCTGGGTAGTGGAAGCCAGTCGTCACGCCACCGTGCCCTGGTTTGCGATCGGTGGCATCGATGCTGAAACGATCCCCTCGGTACGCGCTGCCGGCGCTCAGCGCGTCGCCGTCGTGAGCGCAATCATGGGTTCCAATGATCCGGAAGAAGCCAGCCGGACCCTGCTCCAAGCCCTCACTTAATTCCCCCCTTGCTTTGGTGCCATGAAATTCACGGTGAACGGCGAACTGCGCAGCCTTGATCCATCAGCCGCACGGCTGGATCAAGTGATCCAGCAGCTTGGCCATCACCCACGACTGGTTGTTGTGGAATACAACGGCTTGATCCTGACGCCGGATCGATGGGAAGCCCAGCAGGTTCAAGACGGTGACAACCTCGAGATCGTCACCATCGTGGGCGGTGGTTCCTAGAGTTATCGGAGTGTGATATGCCGTTTTGGCCTCCTCCAAACTCCGCCCCCAGGCTGGTCAAATCAGACGCTGGCTCTCGGGATTGCTGGTGCCAGTCCTTGTTGTTGGCCTCCTAGTCCTTAATCCCCAGCCCAGCGAAGCCGCCCGCGGCGGTCGGATCGGGGGAGGCAGCTTCCGCGCCCCGTCCATGCCCAGAAGCGGTGGATATAGCCGCAGCTACGGAGGCGGTGGATACGGCCGCGGATATGGACGCGGCGGCGGAATGGGCTTTCCGTTCATCATCCCGATCTTTGGATTTGGCGGAGGCGGCCTGTTTGGCTTCCTAGTTCTCGCGGCGATCGTGGGTGTGTTGGTCAATGCCGTACGCAATAGCAGCGGTGGCGGATCCCCTGCAATCGGCGGCGGTTATCGAGCCCCCAGGGAGTTGTCCACCGGACCCGTGTCATTGCTTCAGATGCAGATCGGACTGCTCGCTAGCGCCAAGTCGTTGCAAACTGATTTGCGTCAGCTCGCCGCATCCGCTGACACCAGCACATCGTCTGGTCTGCAACGGGTTCTGCAGGAAACAACCCTGGCCCTACTCAGGCAACCCGAACTTTGGGTCTACGCCAATGTGGAATCAGGAAGCGTTCCCTTCAACGCGTCTGAGTCGACATTCAACCGTCTATCGATGACCGAACGCAGCAAGCTGCGCGCTGAAATCACCACCAACGTGGGCGGTGTCCGCAACAGCAACGCTGCGGAATTGAGCAGCAGCGGGGAGGCGGATGCCACCAACGAATTCATCGTGGTCACGGTGCTTGTCGCGAGCCGACAAAGCGTGAAGCTCAAGCAAGCCAACAGCGGTGAAGACCTGCGCGAAACGCTGCGCATTCTTGGCTCCACATCCTCCACAGACCTGATGGCCCTTGAGGTGATTTGGCAACCAGATGGAAGTGGAGACGTCCTCAGCGCCGATGAGCTGGTGATGGCCTATCCAAACCTCCAGCACCTCTGAATCTGACTTAAGAAAATCTTCCGCCAAATTCACGACATCAAACAAGCGGTCAGGGATTCAACTCAATAGGTTTAAATCACTACCTCCTGAGTTGAGTCTTGACCTCCACTGCTCCACGCCTAGACCCCAGAGCCATGCAGTGGCAGACGAACGGCGAACTCGATCAAGGCGACCTAATCGAGCTTGTTTGCCACCTCCGCAACGTGGAATGCGACCAGCACAGCGTTGAGCTTTCACGCTTAGGCCAAAAGAGCATTGAGGATTCCCAAACCGACATCAAGTGGCAAAAGCAGGCCGCTTAATTCAGGGGTGTCTTTGGAGAATTCGCAAGGCAGCCATGGCGGCTCCGTAACCGTTATCGATATTGACCACCACTAGGCCAGGAGCGCAGCTCGCAAGCATTCCATCGAGAGCGGCCCGTCCGCCAGCACTGACGCCATACCCCACCGACACCGGCACACCGATCACTGGTTGGGGTAAAAGACCAGCAAGCACTGTTGGCAGGGCTCCTTCCATGCCAGCGCATGCAATCAGAATCGACGACTGCTGAAGTTTCGGCAGTTGTTCCATGAGCCGATGTAACCCAGCAACACCCACATCCAGCAACAGGCCTGAATCAATGCCATGCCAATGCAAGGCCAGTTGCGCTTCTGCAGCTACAGGAAGATCGCTGGTGCCTCCACTGAGCACCGTCACCGTCCCAAGCTCCGGTCGCAATGTTGGCGGGGTTCCCGACGTTAAACATCTGGCCCGGGCCTCGAAACGCACAAGCTCTGGGTTGCAACGCTGGAGAACGGCCTGAGCCTTGGCCTCATCCACACGCGTGACAAGTGCTGGCTGATCTTTTACAGCAAAGGCTTCAAGAATGGCCACGATCTGATCGACCGATTTGTGCAGACCCCAGATCGCTTCGCTGATGCCAATACGATCGCTCCGCTGCCAGTCGAGACGGACGTCGTCACTGCTCATGGCCGTAACAGTTCTCCTTCAAACACCAAAGGGAAGGGATTATCCATCTCTTGAGGCAGCGCCATCGCTTCGCGAGCAAGTTGCTCAAAGCGATCTTGCACCTCAGCCACCTGTTCGCTAGGGATCGCTTTCCAAGCCTCACGACTCGACCAACGAATCAAAAGGGTGCCCTCTTCTGTTTCTGGGTCCCAAAGCAGATCGCGACCCAGGAATCCAGTTTGTTGCGCCAACCATGGCTCCCAGCTACCTCGTTCCGCTTCCATCCAGGCCGCACGTCCTCGCGCGGGTACCGAAATGCGCAAATGCTCAATCACAGCAACGTCATATCCGCCATCTGGATCTGCAAACGCAGCAAAACGAACATCGGCGGATTGACCCATCAACACAAAAGCAACGCAGATCAGAGCAGCGACCCTAATCATCAAAGATTGGAAACGCTGAAGGAGGCTTTGCATCAAAGCGCCTGCAAGAGGGCCACGGCCTGACATGAGATGCCCTCTTCCCTGCCTTCAGGGCCCAACGTTTCGTTGGTCGTTGCTTTGACACCCACCTGGTCTGGAGCAACCCCAATCCTGAGGGCAATGGCCGATCGCATCGCCTCAATATGGGGCTTGAGCTTGGGCCGCTCGGCGATCAACACCGCATCCACATTGACCACACCCCAGCCACGTGCCTTCACCAAAGCAACGACCTGCTCTAAGAGAACGAGACTGTCGGCTCCTTTCCATTGAGGATCGTCGGGAGGAAAATATTTGCCGATATCACCAAGAGACAACGCCCCCAAGAGGGCATCCATGATCGCGTGCACCAACACATCAGCATCGCTATGACCATCGAGACCTAGGCCTGCTGGATGTTCCAACTGCTGGCCACCAAGAATCAAAGGCCTGCCCGGGACTAAACGGTGGATGTCGTAGCCGTTGCCGATTCGAAGGGACGGAACCGAAGAGGTCATCAAGGGTGGGGAACAGGCCGAAAGATCTCAATCACCTGTCTGAACAACAGGCGATTGATTCACCAAATGCAGATTTTAAGGGCAACAGCAGCACCAGCAGCGATGAGATGCTCCTGCCGAGCAGGGCTCAGATCGCATGAATAAGTCAAGCCCCTTGCGACACACAAACCAGAGCGAATTAATAGCACTTCATTTCTCACAGAGAGGAAATAAATAATCCATCAAAAAATTACTCAAACAGCAAAACTGTCAACAAAAACAATCAACGATGACCGGCAAAATAATGATTCCGCAAAAGGAACATCAACATGCCTCTTTGCAAACATCAGCATCTCTCATCGACAACACAGTAGGGGTTGCGAACGTCTGACGATAGAAAAGAGCGAAGGGCCAGGGGTTTGGTCCTTCGTGATCCGGTTAGTCAGAGGAATGGCACCTCATTCCTCTATTTCTTCCAAAGCCTTGATGAACCAACGAAGGATGTCCATGCCACCTGGTAACCCTCCTCCACTTTGCGTCTGGATCGCATGCCTCTCGATCGGGGTGGGCCTAGGCGGAACTTTAATGCAGATTCTCATGACATTTTAAAAAGTATCTATTGAGAACTAAACGATAAGAAAGCCAAGACATCTGCCGAAAATTAATTCACTTGATCAGGACGGTGCAATCTATAGGGAAGAAGGCAACATCCCAGAATTAGCCTTATGACCTGGCTGTAAGACCTACATAGGATCCATGAAGTGGGTGATCTGGATGTTGCCTACCCTCAGCATAATAAAGCTTTTCAATGAGAAGATGAGGCAATGTCTCATCTCCAAAGATCAAATCCATAATGAGCCTGATTGGAGAACGGTTTTGATTCAGCTCTTCCTTTGCTGAGCATTCGATTCCCTCAAGATCATCCTTTGAAAGCTTTAGCTGCTGAACGAGTTCTTGGTAAACACGGCGTTCATCGGAATTGATCTTATGGCGATCACGGGGTTGTCTTGAAACCGCGGCCACGAGATAGGCCACACGCGCAGCAAGACAACGATCTTCATGGCTTGTTAAAGCCCCTACCAACTTTTCAAGACTGAGTGTTGAGTCTTCTTCTGTAAGCACAAGATCATCACCACCGCTATTGGCAGCGATCTGGTTAGGAAGCTCGCGAATCAACTGCTCCTCTTCCTTTGAAATATTCCCATCACTTAAGGCAATTATTTTTGCAATCTCAAGCAACACACTCATCGTTTTATTCGTCATTCTGTTTTCCGTCATCACTGAAGCCCAAGAGCTCTTCTTTCAAAGCCAAGTGTACGAGACCTGTTCATGCCATTCACTTCATCACTCCTAAGCACGACTGACAACAAAGCCCCAAAAGGAGAGGCCGCCTCTCCCGGATGGGAAAGACGGCCTAACTCGCTCGTTTATGCATATCGCAAACCATTAATCAGTGAATCTGTATCGCGGAAGTCTGAACCTCGTATCGAAAACAGTGAACTGAAAGATTGGTGCGAAGCGACTGTCTGCAGGATCACCTGGGGCCGGGGCTCTAGGTGTGGGGTCGTGTTCTCCGTAGGGCACCTAGGACGGTGCAGATGGAGCATCGATTGGCGTGGCGCGCAAGGCCTTGCCTACCAAAGGAACAACCCACGTCTTGTTGAGACTGTTGGAGCAGGGACCTGAAGTCAGCTTGCTTCTGCTGATAACTCAGGTGGAGTGTCGTCTGTCAAAGCGCCTCCGATCTCGATGTCCATAGTTTGTGCCATCAGCGCACACTTGCCATCGGTGTAAAGGCGCATTGCCTTCACAGCAGAAACCACCGAAATTAGGAATGGCGTGCCTGATCAGCCATAGCCGTGAATCAACCCTAAGGAGAGGGGGTTGTTTGATTTTTGATCTGCTGCCAACGGTTCCATAGATCTGGCCGCCGCTCCTGGGTGCGCTGCTCACGCTGCTGCTGACGCCAAAGAGCCACAGCACCATGATCCCCGCTGCGCAGCACATCGGGCACGGTCATGCCGCGAAAATCGGCCGGGCGCGTGTAGTGCGAATGCTCAAGCAACAGATCGCTATGACTTTCTTCCACTAAGGATTCCGGCGTACCCACCGTGCCGGGCAACAAACGCACCACTCCATTGATGATCGTCATAGCCGGAAGTTCACCGCCGGTGAGCACGAAGTCCCCCATGGACACCTCCTCATCAGCCAGTGAACGGATGCGTTCATCAAAACCTTCGTAATGCCCGCAAAGAAACACCAACTGGTCGTACTCCTGAGACCAGCGCTGTAAATCAACTTGCCGCAGGGGTTGTCCCTGCGGCGACATCAACAGCACACGCCGCCGTGAACACACCGGTACCGACTCAAAAGCGGCAAACACCGGTTCCGGCTTGAGCACCATGCCAGCCCCACCTCCGTAGGGCACATCGTCCACCTTGCGATGACGGTCGATGGCGTGATCGCGAGGGTTGTGGAGGTGCAACTCAGCAATCTTGGCCCCAAAGGCACGACCGATCACCCCAACCTCAGGCAATGGCGCAAAGGCCTGCGGCGCCAAGCTGATCACATCGAGGCGATAGGGAGCCATCAGACCTCAGCTCTGCGGACGGCTAACGCGTCTGATCTCTGAGCAAAAACTACCCTGCCTGGGCTGTCCATCGTCACCAACCGCCGTCGTACTGCGCAGCCGCAGGTTGGGTTTGGTGAACCAAATACGCTCCAACACCTGGTCGCCGTTCTTGGCTTGCAAATGAAGCTCAAGGCTGGCATCAGGAAGCAGATGCCAATGCCCAGCCTGCTCCGTGCCGGATGCATGGATCGCGAGACAGCCATCAGCTTGAAACGTCAACGTGCTCGTGCCACCCTCCGCGGGCGTCACCTCCAAACAGGGCACACCAGCAACAACGGAAGCCGATACCTCAACCTCGCCCCGCTCACTGCTATGCCATTCCTGTTCTGATGCATTGATGAGGAAGCGGCTTCGCAAGCTCATCCAACGGCCCACGCAGAGGGCAAGAAAACCGTCGAGATCTGACGGTGGGAACGGAGTTTGATCGCTCATGTCTTGCATCTTCGCAGGTGCAGCATCCACCATTTAATCGCCCACATATCCCAACTCCGCGAGTCGCGCCGGCTTGCTGCGCCAATCGGGAACCACCTTCACGAACAGCTCGAGGTACACCGGACCATCGATCAAAGTCTGCATCTGCAGACGTGCGCCCTGACCAATCGTTTTGAGCATGGACCCGCCTTTGCCAATCAAGATTCCCTTCTGGCTTTTGCGCTCAACCAAAACCGTTGCCAACACCGCCGTGCGCCCATTGCCCTTTCCCTTCGCAGGTATCTCCTCAATGCGATCAATGCTCACCGCAACACTGTGGGGCACCTCTTCGCGCGTATTGAGCAACACCTGTTCACGGATCAATTCGCCCATCAGCAAGCGTTCGGGCTGATCGCTCACCATGTCGGAGGGATAGAGCTGGGGGCCCTCGGGCATCAATGAACTCATCGCCTTCACCAACTCAGGGCAGCCATCACCGCTCAAGGCACTACAGCGATGCACCGGCCAATCGGTCTCACTCAGCAGCTCTCGATAGGCCGCATCGGCAGCATCCTTCTGCTCCAAAGGGACCAGATCCCACTTGTTGAGCAGCACCTGAACCGGCAAGGATTGCTGTCGCAGCAATTGCACGATGAAGGCATCACCCCGTCCTGGAGCCTCGCATCCCTCCAGCAAAAGCAGCACTTGATCCACCTCCCCAATCGCAGATCGGGCACTACGAACCAGCCGCTCCCCTAATAAATGATGGGGCTTATGAATCCCAGGCGTATCCACCAGGATCAGCTGAGCTTCATCGGTGGTGAGGATCGCGCGCAGCCGGTTGCGGGTGGTTTGGGCCACGGGCGAGGTGATCGCAATCTTGTCGCCGATGAGCTGATTCACCAACGTGGACTTCCCCACATTGGGGCGGCCGATCAGGGCCACAAAACCAGAGCGAAATCCCTCAGGCGTACTGCTTGTGAACGAACGAGAGGAAGACTCAACCATGGGTTAAGTCTGCGCTCTCATCAGCTGATTGCTGGGGTTTGGTTTCCGCGGTGTGGAGTTGCTCGCTGATGTCACGGGAGAGATCAGCCTGGAAATGGGTGGCAACCCAAAAAGGGATGGCCTCATCAGGCGGCGCCTTGATCAAACTGCCATCTGCCCTCGCCTGCCAATGCCCCGTTGGCAGCTTCACGCGGAGATCATGACCTTGTTGAGCTTCCACACGTCGCCAGCTGGTTACCCCTACTTTGACGATGCTTGCCTCAAGGGAAGGGGTGTCTCAAACAAGTGTTGAAAGAAATGCAGCCAAGCCTTGTCTTCCTAATCTGCTGAAAGCCCTAACCCCCGTACCCCAAGCCCCATGACAGATCAGGACTCGACTGTTCCGTCAGAAACCGAGCCGCCAATTTCGGATTCCGTGCAAGCACCGACGTTTCAACAGGCAATGGAGATCGCTGCTGTCTGGATCCAGCAATGGGATCAAGAAGAAATTAGTGATGAAGTGATCGCCGATCGAGTCGGGGAGCTTGTGGAGAGTCGCGATGGAGCGCGGGGCTTCTTTGTGATCAGCCTGGCTGGCGACAGTGCCCTGATGGATCGATTGCCTGAAGCTCTGGTGGGCAAACTTCGTTCCTGCGGAGAAGACGTTGTAGACCTCACCGTTCGCAATCTTGCAATGAGCGCAGCGATGGTGGTGCACCACCGCCAGCAGTCGGATGAAAGGCAAGCGGCGGGATCAGAACGCGTGAACCTGCGCTGCACTGAGTTGCTGCGCCAACTCGAACCGCACTGCGTCAAAGCACGGTTAGAAACCTTGTTGGCAGCAGCAAGCAACAATCAAGGCAGCGATGTGGCCTTTCTGGATCGCTGGGGATACGACACAAACCAGAAGACAGCGATTGCGCAAGCGGTGGAGGCTGTAGCGGACTAATGCTGATTTAAGTCATCCTTCAGACACAGAGCCTGTTCCAGAAGGATTGAAAACCACTTGAAGATTGGGCAGCGTCGAAGCAGAAATTTTCCAAAAAAAATCCCGAACTAAGCCGGGATTAAACAAACGAGTTGGGATGAAGCATGTCCACCTGAAGTCGATCAGTCGCGACGACCACCACCCTGAATCGCAATGATCAAGCGCAAGATGAAGATGAAGAGGTTGATATAGGTGAGATACATTCCCAATGCACCGGCGAGATATTGATCGTCGCGATAGGTGCGAGGCATGGTGTAAAAGTCCACGAATGCCATTCCCACAAACAACACCGTTCCAAATCCTGCAATTGCAAGATTGGTAGCGGCAAAGATCCCAGGGATGAAGAAGCCCGCAACAAAGATGCCGACCATCGCAATTAAGAGGCCGATCAAGCCAAAACCAACCACTGCCGAGAGCGCTTGACCCACGCTGTCGCTCATGCGCCGGCCAACAACAGAGGCAATCGCAAAGGTGAGGCCCGTGGCGAGGGCAGCAATACCAATCGAAGCAACACCAGCAACCGCAACGGCTTGCACCACCAGACCGGTGAGCGTGAAGCCGGTCAGCAAACTAAAGGCAGCCATCAACGGCAAGGCGGTGCCGTTATTGCCCTTTTTGGCAGCATTCTGTGCAACGAAGAACAGAATGAACCAGGGAATAATCGCAACCATCGACAGCCCATTGAAGGCTGGCCCCATGGCGACCATGGTGGACATCCCACCAAGAACACCTGCGGCGGTGAGCACCATGCCGCCACCTACATAAGGCAGGGCTTTATTGACAACATTGGGGCCAACAAGGGCACTGGATTGTGCCTCGCGGATGGCCTCTTGAAAATTACTGCTGGCTGGCATGCCTTTCACTGAAGACTGTATATATCTTGCCAGTGGTGAAAGGGATTGGCCTGCAGCAGAAGTGTGGATCCCCCTATCGATTCCAATCAGCAGGCAAAACGGCGGTTGCTAAACCCTATTCAGGACCCTTAAGCAGACTGATGCCTGCGCCTGTTTGTGGATCGGATTGTTCATCAAAGCTGGCATAGGCCTCCACCACGCGTTGCACCAGGGGGTGGCGCACCACATCAGCTGCGGTGAGATGACAGACGGCAACACCGGGTACCCCATCCATCACCTCTGCCGCTTCCACCAAACCACTCAACTGCCCAGGCGGTAGATCCTGCTGCGTGACATCACCGGTGACCACCATCCGTGAACGCTCTCCTAGACGCGTAAGCACCATGCGCATCTGAGCTGGCGTGGTGTTTTGAGCCTCATCAAGAATCACAAACGCGCCGGCCAGGGTGCGTCCCCGCATGTAGGCCAAAGGAGCGACTTCAATCACACCCCTCTCGAGCAGAGAGGTGGTTTTTTCAGGTCCAAGCAGGGCATGCAGGGAGTCGTACAGCGGCCGGAGATAGGGATCAATTTTTTGCTGCAAATCACCCGGAAGAAAGCCAAGACGCTCGCCAGCCTCAACCGCAGGTCGCGTGAGGATTAAGCGCTCAACCTTTCGCTCCGTGAGCATGCGCACGGCCAACACAGCAGCGAGAAATGTTTTCCCCGTACCGGCGGGACCGAGCGCAAACGTGAGGTCATGGCGCTCCATCGCATCCACGTACTTCTTCTGACGCAGGGTGCGGGGACGCAGCAGGTTTCCCTTTTGGTTGCGAGCGAGCACCTGATCGCCCATGGCGACGTGATCCTCGCTTTGGCCCGTGTTTAGGGCACCCAACGCTGATTGAAGATCAACCTGAGACACCGCTTGGCCGTCCTGCCAGATCGGACGCACCAACTCAACCACCGCTGCGGCGCGTTCAATCTGGAGAAGACTGCCAGACATTTCAAGCTGAAGACCCCGCATCACCAAGGACGCACCGGTGAGCGCCTCAAGTTGATGCAGGGTCTGTTCTGCCGATCCTGCTAACGAAAGAGCAGCTTCAGGATGGGGGAGATCAAGGACGAAGCGACCTATTGCGGCAGCTTCGGGCATGGGTTTGATCAGCTTTCGGTGGATTCTTCAGTGCCTGAATCGTCAGATTCGCTCGCCGCTGCTGCTGCCTTGGCTTCTGCCGCATCTTTTGCAGCCTGCTTCACTGCCGCTTCACGGGCAGCGGCCTGCTTCAGCTTGCCAATGGTCTCAGCGGGGCGCACTGTCTTTTCGAGCAAACCGCCTTTCTCAAGGAGGAAGCGAACAGCATCGGTGGGCTGTGCACCCTGACTCAGGCGCACACGAAGCGCCTCAGCATCGAGACGGGTTTCCTTGGTGCGTGGGTTGTAGAAACCCAGCTCCTGCAGGGGGCGGCCATCTCGGCGTGACGTGCTGTTGCAGGCCACGAGGCGGAAACTCGCTTCCCGCTTCTTACCGAACCGCTTCAGGCGGAGCTTGATCATCGTGGCGCTTGTTTAAAGGTGGAATTCAGCGCAGCAAAAAATGTTGCGCTAAGCAACCAACCTACCGTGCCGTGGACTCAAAGCTGACCAAAGCCTTTCTTCTTTTTGTAAGGACGCTGCCGGCGAGGAGCGGCTCCAGGCTGCCCAGCAGGCATGCCACCCCCCATCCCAGGCATTCCGGGCATGCCAGGCATCCCTCCACCCATGCCGGGGAAACCACCTCCACCCATGCCAGGCATCCCGGGCATTCCCGGCATCCCGCCACCTTTGGTCATCTGCTGCATGAATCCACGCATCTTTTGAAAATCAGCGAGCACTTTGTCAACATCCGCCGATTGGTAGCCACTCCCGGAAGCAATCCGCCTGCGCCGCGAGGGTTGAGCCGCCAACAATTCGGGCTGTGTGCGTTCCGCCGCCGTCATCGAACCGATCATCGCTTCGATTTTCTTTAGTTGCTGCTCTCCCTGCTTGAGCATGCCGTCGTCGATTTTGTTCATCCCAGGGATCATTTTCATCAGCCCCCCAAGAGATCCCATGCGCTTGATCAAGCGCATTTGCTGCAGGAAGTCAGAAAAATCAAATGACGCCTCCTGCAGCTTTTTCTGCATTTTTTCAACGTCAGCGAGTTCAACCTCTTTCTGTGCCTTCTCCACCAACGTGAGCACATCCCCCATTCCGAGGATGCGACTTGCCATCCGCTCCGGATGGAAAGGCTGGAGAGCCTCAACTTTTTCGCCCGTACCTATGAATTTGATCGGCTGACCGCTCACCTTGCGAATCGACAACGCCGCACCACCGCGGGAATCACCATCGAGCTTGGTGAGCACAGCCCCGGTGATCCCCACCTGATCGTGGAATGCACGGGTGAGCTCGGCCGCCTCCTGGCCAATCATCGAATCCACCACCAACAGCACCTCATCGGGCTGCACGGCGCTGCGAATCCGCACCATCTCCTCCATCATCTCGGAGTCGATTTGCAGACGGCCAGCGGTATCAACCAAAAGGGTGTCGTAACCCTCCTCTTTGGCCTTCGCCAAACCGGCCGCAGCGATGTCCTCAGGCTTGGCCTCGATCCCGAGACTGAACACATCCACACCGATCTGACCGCCGAGGGTCTTCAACTGCTCAATCGCAGCAGGGCGGTACACATCCGCCCCCACCATCAGAGCCTTGCGTCCCTGATCCTTTAAGTGGAGCCCCAACTTGGCCGTCGCCGTGGTTTTGCCTGCCCCCTGCAATCCGGCCATCAACACCACCGTGGGCGCTTGATCGGCCCGCGCGAGCGGGGCATTGCCGCCGCCCATGACGTCAACCAGCTGCTCATGCACAACCTGAATGAACTTCTGGTCGGGCGTTACACCGCGAACAACCTCAGCACCAACTGCTTTCTCACGGATTTCGGAGACAAAGTCCTTGACCACCGGCAGACTCACGTCCGCATCGAGAAGCGCTCTCCGTACATCCTTGAGCGCCCCCTCCACATTCGTTTCAGAGATTGTGTCCTGGCCTCTCAGCCCTTTGACGGCATCTTCAAAACGGGCTGAAAGCTCGTCAAACATGGAGGAAGTCCGCGCAGCACTTCAGCCAACTGTAAAAGTCCCGCTCCTTTGTTGAACTGGATGGGTCAATCCAGAAGCAACAGCCAATCAGTTTTTAACCAGGGATATAGGCCTGCAAGCGCCAACCATCAGGATCTCGGCCAAGGATGTAGGTCACAGGCAAGTTGCCGGCAGGAGTTTCAGCCACCACCTCTCCTTGATCATTCAGGGTTTGATCGCGGTATGTGAGTTGTGCCCTCACTTCAATGCGAGAGGGCGTTGAACTCACCGTCTGAATCGATGTAATCGAAGCTTGCACCCTTTGGACGAGGCCATCCCGCAACAGGGCAGCCTGCTGATCGCGCACGCGATCGACAAGAACGGGACGGGCCACGTCATCCAGAGATTCAGTACCACCCTGTTGAAGCAACGCCGTTGCCTTGAGATCAAGCCATGTCTGTAAGAGGGCTTGCAGCTGGACCTCACTCGGCTTCGCCACCGCTAAGGGCTCCATGAGCGCATTGGGCTTAGGGCGCTCCTGCTTAAGAGTCGCCTGCGGAGAAGAAGAGAGAGCATCCGCACTGGGCTGGGCCGGCGCAGTGGGATTGGTTGAAGGCGTGGTTGCTGTTTCCTGCTGCGCCTCACGCCTTAAGCCCAATAGGCTGAATCCCACCACCACGAGCACCACAACCACCCCGGAACCAATCCACATAGAACGGTTGGGTTGCGGCCATGACGGCCTACTTACAGACAGACGAGAAAGCGAAAGCTGGGGCAGTGATAACCGAGACACGGACAGCCTCGACCGTGAGAGCCGCGACATCGACAGACGCGACATTGATAGTCGAGACAGGGTGCGACGAGAGAGCTTGCGGCGCGACTGGGAGAGCCGAGTGAGAGACGGGCGGCGGATCTTCAGATTCGTCCAGGCCAGTGGAATGATCCCGCGAAGCCCTCTCCCCCTGGCCTCCTCCTGCTCAGGATCTGAGCTGTCCTCAGGGAAAGACTCCACGTCTCCAAACGAAAGAGGCATGCTGCCTTCTGGATCCAGGCCCAGTGGAGGGAGATTGCCAAAGCTCCAATCCGTATCGGCAGCAGCTGTTGCCGATGGATCGGGCGATACGAGGCTTCGCCCCTCCTTGCGCTCAAGGCGCTCCACAAAGGCCTGGACATCGCGATCAGCAAACCAAGCCTCAAGGTCAACAACCTGGGCATCCACATCGCGGTAGCCGGGGAGGACATCACGTCCCAGCCAGCTGCGGCAGTAATCAAAAAGAGCCGCGAGATCATCACTGGGGTGGTTGGCCAGCCATTCCTGCAGATCCGCATCCGGACTGGCGTGGACGTGCTCTAACGCCCGATCGACGTCACCGAGCAATAAATCCATGCAGCCCAGCAAGGGATTGAGATCTAAACCGACAAGAACCAGGGCTTGAAGCTTCGCTCGTGCGTCCTGAACACGCTCGGGCTTGCGTTGGGAAAATCCAGCGGCGGCCAAGGCCATCACGGAGAGGAAGCTGGCATCAGACGAACCAAACCGCTCCCAACGTCCATACAGATCGACCTGCTCCTGAACAGTGAGAAAGCGGCGAATCTGCTGGAAAAACAACTCAAAACTGCCCTGGTCCATGCCAGCCGTCGTCAATTCAGCAGCACCCCCCTCCAAACCTCCGCGATTTTGAACAAAGGTTTCCAACATCACCAGCCCGTCCTGCCGGGCTGATTGCTCTGCGAGGTCACGACTCAGCAGATCCAGAATTCGGTATGGAGTGAGCTGGTCTAGATCAGCTTGAAGCCGCTGCCGATGATCAGGAAGCTTGCCCATGCGCTGGAGCAACTGCAGTCCCTC